>NZ_QTPV01000003.1:0-351928 GCF_003857985.1 Burkholderia sp. Bp9090 | reverse complement strand
GCTGCCCGAATCGACCGCCAACGCCACACCGGGCGCGGCAGCCGACGTATCGAGCGTGAAGCTGAACGACGTCGCCGATGACGTATTGCCGGCGACGTCAACCTGCCGGACCTGCACGTTGTTTACGCCTTCGAGCGCACCGAAGCTGGTGCTCCAGTGCGCGCCGTTATCGACGCTGTACTGCACGGTGGCGCCATTCTCGATGCCGGACAGGTTCAACGTGCCGACATTAGTGACGTGATCAACAGCGCTGCTGCCCGAATCGACCGCCAACGCCACACCGGGCGCGGCAGCCGACGTATCGAGCGTGAAGCTGAACGACGTCGCCGCCGACGTATTGCCGGCGACGTCGATCTGCCGGACCTGGACGTTGTTCGTGCCTTCGACCGCGCTGAAGCCGGTGTTCCAGTGCGCACCGCCGTCGACGCTGTACTGCACGGTGGCGCCGGTTTCGACGCCGGTCAGGTTCAACTTACCGACATTGGTGACGTGATCAACAGCGCTGCTGCCCGAATCGACCGCCAGCGCCACACCCGGAGCAGCCGCCGCCGTATCGAGCGTGAAGCTGAACGATGTCGCCGCCGACGTGTTGCCTGCGACGTCAACCTGCCGGACCTGCACGTTGTTCAACCCTTCGACGGCACTGAAGCTGGTGTTCCAATGCGCACCGTTATCGACGCTGTACTGCACGGTGGCGCCGGTTTCGATGCCGGTCAGGTTCAACGTACCGACATTGGTGACGTGATCAACAGCACTGCTGCCCGAATCGACCGCCAGCGCCACACCGGGCGCGGCAGCCGACGTATCAAGCGTGAAACTGAACGACGTCGCCGCTGACGCATTGCCCGCGACGTCAACCTGCCGCACCTGCACATTGTTCACACCCTCGACCGCCCCGAAGCTGGTACTCCAATGCGCACCATTATCGACGCTGTACTGCACGGTCGCGCCACTCTGAACCCCGGTCACATTCAGCGTACCGACATTCGTGACGTGATCAACAGCACTACTGCCCGAATCGATCGCCAGCGCCACACCAGGCGCCACAGCCGCAGCCGTATCGAGCGTGAAACAGCACGACGCCGCCGCCGACGCATTGCCGGCGATGTCGACCTGCCGGACCAGCACGGTATTCGTTCCCTCGACCGCGCTGAAGCTGGTGCTCCAGTGCGCGCCGTTGTCGGTGCTGTACTGAACGGTCGCGCCGTGTGCGATCCCGCCGAGCGAAAGCGTGCAGTCCGACGTGATGTGGTCGGTGGCCGAACTGCCCGTGTCGTGCGCCAGCGCGACGACAGGGGCGGGCGGTGCAATATCGACATAGGCGGTCGCCCAGCTCAGCGTGCCGTTGCCCAACCGGATGGCGTACGTGAAGCTGTCCTGCGCGTAGCCGAGCGTATTGAAGCTGTTCGACAGCCATGACGCATCGAGATGGCTCGCATCGTATCCGACCTTGCCGTCCGACGTGACCCAGATGTGCGCGCCGTGCGCGCTGTAATCCATGCTCACGGCTTCGGCTCTCGCCGTGTCCTGCGTCAGCAGCGCGGTCTGCTCGAGCGCGACGGTCGCTTCGGTGCCGGAGTCGAGCGAGTAGAGCGTCTTGGCCGCGCCGCCGAGATCGTTCGCCATCACGTTCAGGTAGACGGTGGTGAGTGCATTGTCGGTGAGCCCTGTCTGCGCCGACATGAACACATCGTCTTGTGCCTGCGGCGTATTGCTGATGGACACCGCGGTGCCGTTCGAAGTCGTCGCCATGTCGTGCTCCCCGTCCTGTCTGATGTGTATTGATGCAGGCATTTCGCCGCCCCATGCGGCGCTCGCCTGCGGATCTGCAAATCGGTCTTCGTATCAGCGCTCGCGCAACGCCATTTCCTTGGTCTTGATGACGGGCTTGAGCAGGTAATGCAATACGGTCCGGCGGCCGGTCCGGATGTCGACCGTCGCGATCATGCCCGGCACGATCGCGACCGGCTGGCTGCGGCCGCTCGGCTTGTTCTGCCGCGTGCGCACCAGCACGCGGTAGTAGCTGTCGGGTTTCTCGCCGGGGCGGTCGGGCACGATCGTGTCGGCGCTGATGTCCTCGACGACGGCCGGAAAGCCGCCGTAGATGGAAAAGTCGTACGCGGAGAGCTTGACCGTCGCGTCCTGCCCCGGATGCAGGAACGCGATGTCCGAGGGCCGCACGCGCGCTTCGATCAGCAGCGTGTCGTCCAGCGGCACGATCTCCAGCAGGTCCATCCCCGGCTGGATCACGCCGCCGACGGTGTTGATCTTGATCTGCTTGACCATGCCCTTCAGCGGCGCCCGCACCAGCGTGCGCGTGACGCGATCCTCGAGCGCCACATTGGCCGCGCTCAGCGCGGACTGTTCGGCGCGCGCCTGGTTCAGCTCCTTCATCGCGTCGGCGCGGAAGTGCGCGGTCGTTTCGTCGATCTTCTGGCGCGCTTCGCGATAGGCGGCTTCCAGCCGCGGCATCGCCAGCCGCGTCGCGTCGAGGTCGCCTTTCATGTCATTGGCCTGCCGTTCGAGCCGCAGGACTTCGACATCGGATACCGCGCCTTTCTGCACGAGCGGGCTCGTCAGCGCCAGCTCCTTCGCGACGAGGCCATAGCTATGCTGCAGCTGCGCCTGGCGCGAACGTTTCTCCGCGAGCTCCTGGCGATGCTGTTCGGCCTGTTGCCTGAGCACGTCCAGATTGGCCTGCAATTCGCGCTGGCGCGATGCGAACAGCGAGCGCTCTTCGTCCAGCAGGCCGGGGCTCGTCTGCGCCAGCCGATCGGGTGCGACGAACGCGGCGCCGTTCGCCTCGGCGGTGAGGCGCGCGATCCGGGCAAGCAGCGCGGCATCCTTCGCCTGTCCTTCCTTGTACGACGACGTGAAGCGCGTATCGTCGATGCGCATCAGCGGCTGGCCTTTCTGCACGACCTGTCCCACGCGCACCATGATCTCGGAGACGATGCCGCCCTCGAGGTTCTGCACCACCTGCACCCGGCTGGACGGGATCACCTTGCCTTCGCCGACGGTCACTTCGTCCACTTCGGCGAACGCGGACCAGGCGAGGGCGACGACGAAGAAGGCGAGCGTCGCCCAGAGTATCCAGTGGCTGAAATAGCGCGGCCCTTCCATTGCCGCAGCGCAGCGTTCGCGCATGAACGCCGTATCGTCGGCGCGCGGCCTGAGGGCCGCGCCGATCCGTGCGACCAGCGCCTTGAGCGCCGCGGCGCGGTTCATCGTCGGCGTATCCGCGCCGTCGGGTTCAGCCAGCAGCGACATGGAGCGTCCTCCCTGCAAGCGCGGCCAGGACCTGGTCCTTCGGGCCGTCGGCGACGACGCGGCCCTGATCCATCACGATCAGGCGGTCGACGAGCGTGAGCAGCGACGGGCGATGCGTGACGAGCAGCAGCGTGCGGCCCTCGAGGCGGGCCGCGAGCCGCGCCTTGAATAGTTCCTCGGACCGGTTGTCCATCGCGCTGCTGGGCTCGTCGAGCAACAGCACCTGCGGCGACAGCAACATCGCGCGGGCGATCGCGACCGCTTGACGCTGTCCGCCGGACAACGCTTCGCCGCGCTCGCCGACGGCGAGATCGAAGCCGTTCGGCAAGCGGTTGACGAAGTCGGCGACCCCGGCGACCTGCGCGGCGCGCAGCACGGCGTCGTCGTCCACGCCGGGCGCGCCCAGCACGATGTTGTCCCGCACGGTGCCGTTGAACAACATCACGTCCTGCGGCACGTGGCCGATCCCGCGCCGCAGCGCGGCGGGATCGTACTGGCGCAGCTCGACGCCGTCGATCAGTACGTTGCCGGAAGCGGGCGGATAGAGCCCCAGGATGAGTTTTTCGATCGTGGTCTTGCCCGAGCCGACGCGTCCGATGATGCCGACGCGCTCGCCCGCGCCGATGCGGAACGACACGCCGTCGAGCGACGTGCCGCTCTGGCCCGGGTACGCGAAGCCGACGTTCCGGAATTCGATCTCGCCGCGCAGCGCCGGCCGGTGCACGAAGCGCTGGTCGGCCGGGCGCTCGCCGGGCAGGTTCATCACGCCGCTGATCGACGCCAGCGCGCTGCGGGACTGGTGGTAGCGGGTCAGCAGCGACGCCACCTGGCCCATCGGCGCCAGCGCGCGGCCCGTCAGGGTCGTGCAGGCGATCAGGCCGCCGGTCGTGAGGCGGTCGTCGCCAATCATATAGACGCCGCACAGGACTACGGCGAGATAGGCCACCTGTTGGGAGAACATCGCGAAATTGACCGCGCATCCCGACAGCAGGCGCGACTTGAGCCCGAGCCGCGCGATCTCGCCCAGCAACTGCTCCCAGCGGGCCTGCATCGGCCCTTCCGCGCCGTTGACCTTGATCGTTTCGAGGCCGACCAGCGTTTCGATCAGCAGCGCCTGCCGTTGGCTCGCGTGGCGCTGGCTGGCCTGCACGGCCCGCGCGAGCGGCCCCTGCACGGCAACGCCCGCGCCGATCACGAGCGGCAGCGCCATCAGCGGCAGCCAGCCGAGCCCGCCGCCGACCCAGAACATCGCCGCGATGAACACCACCGAAAACGGCAGGTCGATCAGCGCCGCCGCGGTGGCCGACGTGAGGAAATCGCGCACCGCTTCGAATTCCTGGATCTGCGACGCGAATCCGCCGACCGACGGCGGGCGCGCGGCCATCCGGATGC
Source organism: Burkholderia sp. Bp9090 (assembly GCF_003857985.1). Taxonomy (NCBI): domain Bacteria; kingdom Pseudomonadati; phylum Pseudomonadota; class Betaproteobacteria; order Burkholderiales; family Burkholderiaceae; genus Burkholderia; species Burkholderia sp. Bp9090. The sequence goes on along the minus strand of NZ_QTPV01000003.1, from coordinate 347,266 downwards.
CGAGCACTTTTTCGAACAGGTTGGCGGACAGGATCACGTCGATCTTCTTGCCGGCCATGTCGATGAAATAGCCGCGCAACGTGCGCATTACCACGTCGAACACGATCACGAGCACGATGCCCGCCGCCAGCGCCCACAACGTCTCGAGCGCGTGGTTCGGCACGACCCGGTCGTAAACGTTCATCGTGAACAGCGGCATGGCCAGCGCAAACAGGTTGACCAGCATCGACGCGAGCATCACTTCCGCGTAGATCGGCCACGACTGCGCGACCACGCCCCAGAACCAGTTGCGCGGGCGCGGCACGGCGCTTTCCGCGTCGCGCGCGTCGAACCGGTGGGCGGGGCGCGCGAACAGCACGAGGCCGGCATGGCGTTGCGCGAGCTCGGCCGGGGCGAGCGCTGCCTCGCCGCAGCCGGTTTCGGGAAGGATCACCTGCACGGTGCCGGACGCGTTTCTGCGAACCAGCACGCATGCCTGCCCGTCGTTCAGCAGCAGCACGACGGGCAAGACCGCGTCCGGGATGTCGTCGAGCGCGCGCCGGGCCAGTTTGGCGGAAAGGCCCGCGCGCGCCGCTGCCCGGATGAACAGCGCCGGCGTCAGGCGCTGGCCGGCCAGCGGCAGGCCGGCCACGAGCGCGTCGGCGCCCACGGGCCGGTCGAACAGCCGCGTCAACACGAGCAGGCAGCCCAGCAGCGGATCGTCCTCGATGCCCGATCCGTGGGGCAGCTCCCATGCACGCGCGCCTGCCGCGCCCGCCGCGGCTTCCGTCGTGGCGGCGTGCATTACAGTACGCCGCCACGCAGGTGACGGTCGGACTGGTGCGGCAGTCCCCCCGGCGCGGATATCCCCGCCGTCAAGCGCTTTGTTTTGCTCATGCGCTACCCCGATGTTGTTCGTTCGATGTCCGTCGCTTGGTGCGACTGCTTGTCGACTACTGCCTTACGTCGGAGCAATAGCAAGTAGCGGGCCAGATGGGGTGGTGGGCGCGCGCAGCACGGCGGTGCGTGCTTGCGCGAGCCGGCCGGCCGGCGCGAATGGCGATTTGGTTTCGGATCTGATACGAATGAATGCGCGTGGCGTTGCGGACGTGCGCGGCGGCGCTCACGCTCTCGTGCGCGGATCAAGATGGCAGGGCAGCAGGGCGGTGGCGAACCGTCGCCGTGGCGCAAGCGGGGCGCTGGGCCCGGCCTCGAGAAATGTTTCAGCGCTGAAACGTCCGGGGTGTCGCGACGAATCGCCGATGCAACGTGGGTGGGGGTGCGGACAAAATCTTGGACTACCTTGGAGGTAGTTCATGTATTCATACGAAGACCGCGTTCGAGCGGTTCAGCTCTACATCAAGTACGGCAGGAGCGCAGCGGCAACTATTCGCGAGCTGGGATATCCTTCGCGCAAGAACTTGGCACGGTGGTACCGTGCGTTCGTTGAGGTTGGCGATTTGCCGGCGGGCTATCGCCGCTCCAGGCCACGTTACTCCACCGAACAGAAGCAGATCGCGGTCGAGCATTATTTGAGTCATGGCTGCAATTTTGCCGGGACCACGAGAGCACTGGGGTATCCGTGTCGCGCAGTGCTGGCCGCGTGGGTCTACGAGCTATGCCCCGATATTCGGAAACGTCTTGTCAGCAATGCTCGGAATGTGCCGTCGTCGCCAGTGTTGAGGCAGGCAGCGGTCATTGAGCTGTGCACCAGAGACGAAGGTGCACGCGTGATCGCGGAAAAGATAGGCGTGAGCAGGCCGACGCTATACAACTGGAAAAATAAGCTACTCGGTCGAGAGGCTCCGGCATCCATGAAACGCCATAAGAATCTGGCATCGGCCCCTGAGCCGGCAGAACTGGAGCAGCAGCTGGAATCGCTTCGACGCGACATACGGCAGCTGGAACTTGAACGCGACATCCTGAAGAAGGCCAATGAACTGTTAAAAAAGGCCTGGGCATCGACCCGCGGCTCCGGAGCAATCGGGAGAAGACGACGCTGGTTGATGCCCTGAGACAAATCCATGCACTGCCAGAACTGCTCGCCGTATTGGGTCTTGCCCGCAGTTCCTATTTTTACCATCGCGCACGATTGCTTGTCGCTGACAAGTATGCTGGCGTGCGTCGCGTCATCACGAACATCTTCGAACTCAATTACCGTTGCTACGGCTATCGCCGGATACGCGCGGCACTCGGTAAGCAGCAGGTCTTCATATCGGAGAAAGTCGTTCGACGTTTGATGAGGCAAGAAGGCTTGGCCGCTGGCAGTGCCCGCCGGCGTCGCTACGGCTCCTATCAAGGCGAAATAGGCCCCGCGCCAGAAAACCTCGTCAATCGCGACTTCCGGGCGGCAGCGCCGAATAAAAAGTGGCTCACCGACATTACGGAATTCCAGATTCCAGCCGGCAAGGTGTATCTATCGCCCGTGATCGACTGCTTTGATGGGCTAGTTGTCAGTTGGTCGATCAGCACGCGTCCGGACGCCGAGCTTGTGAATACCATGCTCGACGCAGCGATCGAGACAGTGGCCAACAGCCAACACCAGCCAATGGTCCACTCCGATCGCGGTGCGCACTATCGCTGGCCAGGGTGGCTCTCACGGATGCGCGATGCGAAGCTGATTCGCTCGATGTCGCGCAAAGGTTGCTCGCCCGACAATGCGGCATGCGAAGGTTTCTTCGGCCGATTGACAACGGAACTGTTCTATCCTCGGACCTGGCAGGCTACAAGCATCGAGCAGTTCATCGAGGCGGTCGATTCTTACATCCGCTGGTACAACGCCAAGCGGATTAAGATCTCGCTTGGCTCACTGAGTCCGCTCGAATACCGGGAGCGCCTCGGGCTCGCGGCATAAACCAGTCCAAGATTCTAGCCGCACCCCCGAACACGACATTTCTAAAAAGCTACTACAATCAAAAAGTTCGATCATCGGCATTATGTCAACTACACTTCCGACTGTACCCGAGCAGTCAAGACAATTGCGCACCCGTCAGTCTTCCGTAGCGGCAGTCGCGGAAGACGCCCGTATCCGCATGACGGTTTGACGCGAGGTGCCGAATTTACGTGCGACCTCGCTGACCGACAGGCCTTTGTCGAGCGAACGCATGACGCGCTCCTGATCGTGGCGCGACAGCGAGGCTGGGCGGCCAGTATGCTGTCCGCGTTCCTGCGCGAACTTCAGGCCGTTCTGGCTGCGTTGGCTTCTCGTCGCGATTTCCATTTGGACGATCGCGCGCAGCGTTTTGACCGCTTGCCGTTCGGGACGGCCTGCGAGGTCCACGTTGCCGAGTTCGACGCACAGGACGGAAATTCCTTTGTCGCGACATGCCATCAACGTCGAAAGTACATCGCGCGCGCTGCACCCGAGCGCGGAAAGTTCGAGTACCACCAGAGAATCGCCGGGAGCAACACGCCGCAAGAGCCCCTTCAGTTCCGGCCGACCGGCTGCCGCGACGTACGGATGCACATGTTCGATCGTGGTGCGGCTGAGCACGACGGTGTAACCGGCCTTGTCGAGCTCGAACAACTCCTTTTCCGGATCCTGACCATCGACGGGTTTGTTGAGGTAGAAATAAGTGCGAGCCACGACGGTGTCCTGGAGCGGCCATCAACGACGCGAGCGCGCAAGAACGGACAGCAAGTCGTCCAGTGCCACCGGTTTCAGCAGATGCGCATCGAAGCCGGCATTCGTGGCCTCCTTCACGTCGGCCTCCTGGCCAAAGCCGCTGAGCGCGATACAGGTCACCGATCTGAGCGCCGGCGCTTCGCGTAGTTTCGCGATGAACGCCAACCCACCCATGCCCGGCATGCCGATATCGGACAGGACGAGGTCCGGTATCTGGCCGTCGAGCAGGGACAACGCCTCTTCTCCGCTGGTCGCCGTCTGAACGATCGCGCCATCGCTTTCCAGCAGGACCTTGAAGGTTTCGACGGTTGTAGCGTCGTCATCGACCATCAGGATATGCAGACCGTGCAACGATTCCGCCACGGGTCCGCTGGCAGGACTCGTAATTGCGACAGCGCGATGGGTCGGGAGCGTGATAGTGAATGTCGCGCCGCGGCCGACACCTTCCGATTCCGCCCGTACCGCGCCGCCATGCAGGCTCACGAGATCCCTGACCAGCGCAAGGCCGATGCCGAGGCCGGCACGGCGTGCGTTCGAGTCCCGGCTTTGCTGGAACATGTCGAAGATGTGCGGCAACAGCGACGGCTCGATGCCGCTGCCGGTATCTGCCACACGCAGCACGGCCTCGGCATGTTCGTTGACCTGCAGCGAGACATCCACCGAACTGATGTTGTGAAGGTCGTCGTTCGCCTTTGCCGTGTCCTCGATGCGCGCCTGCATTTCGGCGTTCGCCGTGGTCAGCTCTTCGTTGACCGACTGCAGTTCTTCCTTGCTGCTTTCGAGCTCCTCGCTCGTCGAGCGCAGTTCCTCGTTGATCGCCTGCAACTCCTCGTTCGACGCCTTCAGCTCCTCGACCGACGTTTCATACTGCTCGATGATCGTCGCCAGTTGCTCGCGGCTGTGCTGCAACTCCTGTTCGAGCTGCGCGAGCACCGGATCCTGTCCGCTCGCTTCCGCCTGATCCTCCTCGGTCATGCGGCCGGCCACCTCGTCGAACACGATCAGCAGGAATTCCGAATTGGCGACCTTGTCGTGAAACGGCCTGACCGTCATGTTGATCCACGACACGCGGGCCTCGTGCGTCCACTTGACGCGCCGCGCCTCGACGCTCGTGCCCGTTTGCAGCGCGCGGAAAATGGCCGTGCGCAAGTCGAGCCGCAGGTCCGGCAGCACCAGCGTCATGATGTTGCTGGACAGCTCCCCGCCGACATGCCGCAGGAATCGCCCGGCGTTGTCCGACAGGTGAACCACGTTGGATTCCTTGTCGATGATGACGCTCGGCGGTGAATAGGTTTCCAGCGCACGCTGATGAAGCTCCGAATAGGAGAAGTTGCGCTGGGCCGGGCTGGCCGGAACCCGCATCGGCGGTTGAGGCGCGGAGCGCTCGTCCCCGCCGGATTCGACCTGGAAAAGCGGCGGGAAGCCCGTGACCGGTTTCGCGCGATGCGTGACGACGCGCGCCTGGTAGATCCGCCGCTTCTTGTCGACGACCGTAAACAGATCGTCGGCTGCGTCGGCCGATTCCGCGGTGCCGAGGAACAGATAGCCGTTCGGACGCAACGCGAAATGAAACAACTCGAGGATCTGCCGCTGCACCGCGCGCTCCAGGTAGATCAGCACGTTGCGGCACGAGATCAGGTCGAGGTGCGAGAACGGCGGATCGCGCAGCAGGCTGTGGGCGGCGAACAGGATGCGCTCGCGCACGGCCTTGGCAATCACGTAGTGCGCGCCCTCGCGCGTGAAGTAGCGCTGCAGCAGCGGCGCAGGCACGTCCGTCGCGATCGACAGCGGGTAGGAGCCCGTGCGTGCGCGGACGATCGCGGCTTCGTCGATATCGGTCGCAAATACCTGGATCGCCTGGCTCGACATCGACGCCTCGCGTGCCCGCGCGAGCAGCAGCGAGATCGAGTACGCCTCTTCCCCCGTCGCGCATCCGGCCACCCAGACCCGCACCTGCTCCTCGGCGGATTCCGGCGCGAACAACTGGGCGATCACCTCGCGTTCGAGGAAGTCGAAGGCCTCGCGATCGCGGAAAAACTGGGTCACGCCGATCAGCATGTCGGCCAGCAGCGCGTTGGCCTCGTCCGGCGCGGTCCGCAGGAAGTCGCGGTACGCGAGCATGTCGCGCTGGCCGTTCACCTGCATGCGCCGCTCGATACGTCGCAGCACCGTCGCCCGCTTGTACAGCCTGAAATCGTGGCCGGTGCGTACCCGCAGGTGCATCAGGATGTCCGACAGCGCCCGTTCGGGATCATTGGCGCCGGGCCGATCGCCGATTTGCTGCATCTGCGTGAGTTCGAGGGTCTGTTGCTCGATGCGTCGCGCATTCGCCCAGAGGTCCAGCAATTTTTGCGGCATCTCGGCCGCCGGCAGCACGATATCGACGCGCGCCGTCGAGATCGCATGCTGCGGCATCTCCGCGTACTCCGCATCGTCCGGCGTCTGGGCGAGCGTGATGCCGCCCGCCTCCTTGATACGGCTCAAGCCCGCCGCGCCGTCCGAGCCGGTACCGGACAGCACGATGCCGATCGCGCGCGAGTCGTGAGCGTCCGCCAGCGTCCGGAAAAAGTGGTCGATAGAGAGCGCGGCGCCTTCGGCGGAGCTCAGCGGGCTACAGCGAAGGCAACCGTCGGACATCTCCAGCTGCATGCCGGGCGCGATCACGTAGATATGGTTTTTTTCGATCGCTACCGTGGTCGTGACCTGATGCACCGGCATACCCGTCGTGTGCTGCAGGACGTTGTCCATATGGCTGACTTGTGCCGGTGCCAGATGGACGATGACCACGAACGCCATGTCCATGCCCGTCGGCGCGCTCTCGAAGAAGGTCTGCAAGGCCGTCGTGCCGCCAGCGGATGCCCCGATGCCCACAACCGGAAACGGCAGATCGCTCTTCACCGCGGTGGACGAGTGTGGCTGCTCCTGATGGGTCGGCTCTTGCCGTGACATTGATTTTCTCCTGATGCTGTAGCTGGACGTCGCCTGTCGGGCGCCAACCGCTGGGGCGTCACATGGATCGGGGCGCAGTTCCGCAACGGGCCGGGCCTGTTCGTGGCCATGCACTCTATCAGGTTGGCAGCCGGCTATCGGAAGCGCGCTCGAAGGCGACCGCATGGGCTCGCGATATCGACCGGTGAAGCCGGTTTCGTCCAAGCGCCTGATGGATATTCGGCAGCCTATTCGTGCTCGCGAGACCTTGCACGGGCGCTCGTGCGTATTGTACGCGGCGATCGAGCCGTGAGCCGGCACCCTGACCCCGAATTCATTCGCCGGTCGTCCCGTTGCGCCGCGATACGCTATTGCCGGCAGGCGCACCGGCCCGCGCATGGGCATGCGTCTCGATTCGCATCGCGGGAACGTCGAGGCGCCACCCGTGCTCGAGCGCGCTGCCCATGCCGCCGTACCGCTCGCTGACCGCCGGGTTCTTTGCCTTGTCGAGCAACGCTCTGTGAACAGAATGCGCCTGCGCTTGAAAACAAGCGCTAGAAATTGCGTGCCACGCCGACCATGAACATGTCCTGATCCTTGTCGTTGCCGGTTGCGACGCGATTGAAGCGCAAGCTCGCCGCCCAATCGGGCGTGACCTGATACGTCACCTGTGCGCTGAGCAACGCGTTGAGCCTCGTTGTGCTCGAGGCCTCGTCCCGATCACGCGACAGGTACGGACCTACGCCTGCCGAAAGCGTCCATTTGCTCCTGATCGGCGCGACGTACCAGATTTGCGCTGCCACGCCTCTGCGGCCGGCGACGCCGTTGTTGCCCTCGTAGATGAAGCTCGCCGAATAGGCCCACGCATTGCCGAGCGGTCGCTTGACTTCGACCATGTAGCCCTTTTCGATCGGCACTTGCGGACGGTTCGTCTGCGACGTCCCGGCCCACACGCCGACCTGCGTCTTGCCGTCCGAAAACGCCGGTCCCGGATCGCCGCCAAAATCCGAGCCGATGCCGAAGAGCACCGCGTCGGAGTTGAATCCGCCGATCATCTGCACGTGGTTGTACTGCACCTTGAGGAAGAAGCGGTCGGGAACGACGTAATACCGCACCGCTGCAGACGCACGCACCCCCCATCGCTTGTCGTTGCGCGGCTGATTGTCGACGTGTGTCGTGTCCATGCTGAAATACGGCCCGGCCGACAATTCGAGCGCGAAGCGATTGCCGAGCGGCCAACGGAACGAACCCAGCGCGGCGAAGCCATCGCGGTGGTGATTCAGCGGATGGCCCTCGTTCAGATACGCGAGATAGACGGAGAAGTAGTCGTTCAGGACGTCGCCGAAGCCGACTTCGTACGCACGCCAATGCATGTCACCACCCTCGGTCGCGCGTCCGTCGCCATACACCGCATAGACGTCGATCTTTCTTTCCGCTGGCTTGAAGCCGGCCGGCGAGCTCGCAGGATTGTCCTCGGCGTGCGCGTGGCCCGCGCCAGCCAGAATGACCAGACCGACGATCGAGCTGGTGACGACGAAGCGCGCATGGTTGCGACGGCACTGTCCCATTTGGACTCTCCCTGACCTTGGTAACCGCGACCTGGTTTCACACAACGCCATTTGTCGCATCGCCCTTGATGCCGGGCGCTTGAGCATCGGTTCTCCTGCCTGCAGACGATCAAACGCAATCACCGCCTCGCGGTAGCCACCGTGCAGCGCAGATTTACCCGGTTGCTCGTGATGAAGCAATATCGCTCCGTCTTGCAACGAACAATAGGTGTTTGCCTCCTGCAATACCTGCCGTGTCGCAAAGGCAAGACCGCCCAACAGTACGCGCGTGGAAATCAGATCGATATTCGGTCCGATCCCGATGCGTTCGGCGCGCGTTTCCACGCTATCCATTGTGACGATCGGGATGCCCCGTCAACCGTCGCCGATCCGGAACACCATCGCTTAACGCCGGCCAAGCAACACGGCGACGTTGCGCTCGGCCAATGCGGCGATCGTGCGCGACGGATTCAGCCCGAGCGCACGCGGGATCGTCGCACCGTCCATCACGTAGAGCCCGTCGTAACCGAATACTTTTCCGTCCGCGTTTACCACGCCATCCGCGTGCGTGAGCCCCATGTTGCAACCACCGAGCGGATGCGGGGTGATCAGCCTGTGGAAGTCGCTCCACGTCGGAGGGACGAAGGGTTCGCCGCCCGTGGCGGCCGACAGGCGCCGGTGCGTGTCGACCATCGCATCGACCACCGCCTGCGATCGCGTGTACGACCAGTCGAGCCGCAACACGCGACGCCACGGCGCAAACCAGCAGCGACCGAGACGCATGCGCCCGTCTCCCGGATCGATCGCCTGGCCGAACCAGGGCATCATGTTCTCGACCGGGTCGTCGCAATCGAAATGGCGCGCGAAGGCTCGCCAGAACGTGCGCATCGCCCTGCCGTGCGAACGCTGCAGGTGGCGGCGCACGAAATCATGCGCAAGATTGGGCACGCCGCCATCCTCGACGAACAAGGGCTGACCTTCGTCGGCAGCCCCGTCGAGCAGGTCGATCGCGGCGGAAATGGTGACGCCGTGCGACGGCGAGATCTTCCGGCTGCCGTAGAAGGCCGGCGTCACGAAGTCGCCGTTGAAGGCCCAGCCCCAGCCGAGCCGCGGCGATAGATTCGGCAGCGTGCGATGCGCGTCGCGACAGCGCAGCAGCAGCTCGGTGCTGCCGATCGATCCGGCGCTGACGATCACCCTGGTCGCCGTGACGGATCCGGGCATGAAACTGCCCGCGGCCGGATCGATGACGTTGAAATGCACGCGCCATCCCTGGCCGAGCGGCTCGAGCTTGTGCACGACGTGCAGCGGCAGGATCGTTGCGCCATGGCGCTCGGCCACGGCCAGATAGTTGAGATCGAGCGTGTTCTTCGCCGACACCTGGCATCCGATGTCGCAATTGCCGCAGTGTACGCACGTGCCTTGCGATACCCCGTGCACGTTGACGTGCCTGACGGAATGCCGGTCGTCGCGCGCGTCGGGCAAGGACGGATCGTAAGTCGACGAAAACGACACGGCGAGCGGCAACTTGCGATACCGATCGCCCCAGCCGCAGGCGTCGGCCGCATCGCGCAACAAGCGGGTGCGTTCGCTGATCTGGTTGTCGGGCACCTCCTGGACCGACAGCATCCAGCCCACGCGCTGGTAATAAGGCTCGAGCGCCTCGTACGTGATCTCCGGCGGCCAGCCATGCTCGAAGGCGTCGGGTTTGGCCTCGACCGAGACGTTGGCGTAGATCAGCGACCCGCCGCCGACGCCCGCGGCAGTCACCACCGACATGTCGGAAAAAACACGCAGGTCGGCCCAGCCGTGGAAGCGTTGCGGGTTCTGCTGGTTCCAGAGCCACGGGTCGGTCTCGTCGCGCGGATACGTTTTCGGCGTCCAGCGCCGGCCACGCTCCAGCACCAGCACCCTCCATCCCGCTTCCGCGAGGCGGCAGGCCGCCACCGCGCCCCCGAAGCCACTGCCGACCACGACGACATCGTATTCAAGCGCGCTCATGACGACGATCTCCTGACGCAGGTGCGCCACGGTTCCGATACGAACGACCCGCAGCATCCGCGGATTTCCGGCGGCATCGCGATGCCGGACGGAGCGAAGCCGATGCGGGCAGCCAGGCCGCCTTCGTGTTGGATGACGCGAAACAGTTGCCCGGCAAATTGTTTGGCAACACCCGACATCGTCTTTCCTCGAGCTTGCCCGGCGCACGCGGCGAATTATCGGAAGCCGGATGGAATGTCCTTTGTTTTCAGTTGGTTAAGCGCCAATCTCGCAGGCGTGATGCGGGCTGGCACGCCCCATGCATTTGTAGCTGCGAGCGCAACGAAAACGTGCTCTCTTCCAAAACCGCAGCAAACTTAGGAGATTTATCATGTCCGCACTGATGATCAGCGACCTGTCCCGCGCCCACGAACTCAGCCGCAAGGAAATGGCTTCCGTCCGCGGTGGTAGCGTGTTCCAGAACTACGGAATCAACAACATCGCAACCGGCGGCGGCTTCTCGTTCGCGAGCCCCAATACCATCACGGCCCCGGTCACCCAGGTCGATGCATCGACCCACCTGGATCTCACCAGCGTGACCAACTCGATCAACAACCTCGGCGGCCTGGTCGTCGGAAAGCTGGGCCTCTAAGCCGCGCCGGATGTCCGCTCAGCGGCAACCGTGTCCGACAGCGTCGACCGAAACGCTCCAGCCCGCCGCGGGGTTGTCCCGCGGCGTTCAAAGCCCGCCAGGCCATGTTCCTGGCGGGCTTCCTGCATGACAAAAACGAAGCCGGCATGAACGGGCAGACGGGCCGACGCACCGTCGGCAGCACCGCCCGCGTCCATCAGCGGCCGTGCTGATCCCACCGCGCCTTCGACCTCCCTTCCCTGCACGCGGATCCGCTTCGCCTCGTCGAGGCGGATGGCGCCGCGGCGCCAGTCATGGTGCCGCGTGGTCGCATCGATGCCCCGTTGGCCGTCGGCGCGGCTGTCCCGATGCGTTGTGCCATTCCGGATGGTACGCGTTAAATTCAGTGATCCGAAGTACATCGTGACGATCGTTGCGTCAATGCCGGTTGCTGTCGACCGCCGGCGCAGCATCGCGTCGCTGGCTTTCCTGCGCGGGCGCTCACACGCTGCGGCTGCCCGTTGATGCCTTCGACGCGAATCGCCAGCGCCACGTCCCGTTCCTGTTGGCCGGGATAGAACAGCAGACGCGGAAACCGTCTGGAAGAACCCGACACCGCCGTGCTCCGATCTTGCCCGGCGAACCCGGTGAAATGGCGTCGAGCCAATTGAATTGCGTTTGTTTTCATGAGGTTGGATGTGTTTCCCGCGCGCACGAGCAGAGCCTGGCACGCGCCGTGCATTGGTAGCTGCGAGCGCAACGAAACGTGCTCTTTCCAAACCGCAGCACACTCAAGGAGATTGACCATGTCCGCACTGATGATCAACGATCTGTCCCACGCCCACGAACTCAGCCGCAAGGAAATGGCTTCCGTCAGCGGGGGTAGCGTGTTCCAGAACGCAGGTATCAACAACATCGTGACCGGCGGCGGATTCTCGTTCGCCAGCGCCAATACCATCACGGCGCCGGTGACGCAGGTCGATGCATCGACCCACCAGGATCTCACCAGCGTGACCAACTCGATCAACAACCTCGGCGGCCAGGTCATCGCGAAGCTGGGCTTGTAAGTTTCGCGATGCTTGCTTGCAGTCGCAGCAGTGTTTCGATCGAGTCGTACCGAAGTTCCTCAGCCCGCCGCGGGTTCGTCCCGCGGCGTTTCAAGCCCGCCAGGTCCCGCTGGCGGGCTTCTTTGCATGGTCGAAAGCGCAACCGGCCTTCATGCCGCATCCACTGCCGCGCAGCGGACTGCGTCGCGCCATCCGAGATCGAGCCCAGCACACGCGTAACTCCGTGCCAACACGGCTCTGCTGCGCTCGTAGCTGCCTGTCACCCAGTCGCAGTACAGCGCGGCCAGCACGCTTGCCCGACCGGGATGACGCGAAACGTCGACGGCCATTGCGCCCGCGCGCAGGCCGGAAGCGATGGCGAAACGCAAACCGTCTCCTGTCGCGGGGTCGAGATAACCCGCCGCATCGCCGCACACGATATAGCCCGGGCCCGCGGTCCGGCGCACGCACTGCCAGCGCCTGCCCTCGCGCCACACCGGTCCGACGGGGGTCGTGTCCGCCGGCCACGCGATCTCGCCATCGCGCAGCATCGATAGCGACGTCCAGATCCGGAACGTGGACGTCGCCCTCATCCACAGCCAGCCGCCGCGCGCGATGTTCCAGTATGTGCCGGGGTGCGTGCCTGGCCCGCGCGCGTAGCCGCGGCGAAGCCAGAACAGCGAAGAGTCGGTCGTCACATCGAGCCGCATCGCGCGACGCAGCCACCCGTTGACGCCGGTTGCATCGATCACGGTGCTTGCGCCGACATCGCCGTCGCCGTGCGTGATGCCCACGACCGCGCCGTGTTCGACACGCGCGAGAAGCCCGCCGGCGGGCGTACGTGAATAGCGAACGCCGGCAGCCAGCGCTTCGGCACGCAGGCCGTCGTCGAGACGGCTGCGGATGACCGCACGTCCCAGCTGCGCATCGGCCACATCATCGAGCCATGTATGCGGTTGCCGGGCGAGACTCGGCGCCAGTCGATCGAGCAGCGCGAGCGCGGCGCCGGACACGCATTCCGGCGCCGCCCGCGAACGCCCGTGGCCCAGCATCCACACGTTGCCGCCCGCTCTTGCTGCCGCGATCGCGGCAGCGCATCCGGCAGGCCCGTCGCCGACCACGAGCACGTCGATCGCATTCATCGCGGTTCCCTTCAGTAAAGCCCGAGCGCGTCCGGCCCCGGTGCGCTGCGCAGCACGGGGCCGATCACCCGGGCCTCGGTCGCATCGCAACGGATCGCCTCACCGTAGCGCACGCGCAGCCGTCCCGGCATGTGCTGCGCCGGCGTCGCATCGGCAGCAGGCAGAACGAAAAGAAAGCGATAGCGCGCGGCAACGCCCGGCGCGTCCGCAGCGTCGGCTTCGCGAAGTGCCCGCGCGGATACCAGCCACAGCTTCGTATGCGACGGCGTTTGCCCGTGGTCGCATGCGGCGACGGCATGGCGCAATGCACCGATGCGCCGGACCAGCTCGGCCGAATCGACATGCTCGAACGCGCCGTACAGCATCTCGCCGTGCAGCGCGTTGGCGACGTAGTCCGAGCGTTCGATGTCCGCGTAATCCACGCTGCCGTCGGGCGTCAGGTACGGGCCGTATTCGCCGTCCCATCCGCGCCGCGTGTTCGACTCGTCGCCGCGCGTGACCAGCGGATGACATGGATGCAGGCCGAGTTCATGGTCGAGCATCGGGATCGCGGTCGGCGCGTCACTCCGGTTGAAGGTTCTGGACGCATCAGGGCTCACGGCGGGCCAGAAGCTGTTGGAGGCCGCGCACAGCTTGATATCTTCGGCGAACGGGCTGCCCAGCCCGAAGGTGGCAAGGAAGATGCCGCGCCGGTTGCCCGCATAGGTGACGTCCCAGCCGGGCGCAAACACGCCCGAAGACGCGTCCGACAGAAACGAGGTCATGCGCGGCATCTGCACTTCCCGGTCCCGCCGCCGCGCCGAGCGTGCCGCCCGGCTGAACGCGACGGCGACCGTCTCGTCACGCGGCGAAAACGCCTGCGTATGGCTGAACGGATCGATGTGATGGGGATTGGCCGGCAGGCGCTCGGCGCTGAGCGATATCGGCGAGCCGCTCCTGAACTGCGACTTCGGATCGATCCGACGGTCCTTGAACCAGCGCTGCAATTCCGCCTGGTCGGCATACGGGTAGAAGTCCGGCGCGGCAACGACCGAATAGGCCGGGTGTACCGCGTGTCCCGCCAGTTCGGCGATACGGATCGTCACGACGCCTTCGCTGCAGTGATCCAGAAACAGCTGCGCGCGATAGCCGCCTTTGCCGACTTCCCCGAGGAATGCCCGTCGGTCGACGGGATGCGCGCGCATATCCGTGCAGGAGCCGTCCTCATGCGCCTTGTGCCGGATGTTGATGAACTCCGGTGCATTGCGCGGTTCGGGAAATCGAAGCCAGGCGGGCGCGAAATGCGGAAAATAGTGCTGCCGCAGGTCGTCGACGGCGGCCAGCACCAGCTTCCACAGATTCGTGATGATTCTCATCGTCGTGAAGCGCCGGTTGGCGAGCGGGGCCAGCCGCCATCGAGCCGGCACGCCGAAGCCGTGCACGCCGAAGTTGGCGGCGTTCACCGGCTCGATCAGCGGCCGCGCGGCCGGGATCAGGAGTACGGCCGCGCCCGAACGCTTCAGTGCGACTGCCGGGGTGCTCGCGCCGGCAGGCGGTGCCGTGCCGGCGTCCTCGGAGCAGATCGCATACGGTGCGCCGCCCAGATCGCCGGATGGCGACGGCCGCACGCCCCAGCGCGCCTCGACGGCCCGCTTCAGCTTCTCACCGCGATGGCAGTGGCCATATTGCATCGTCAACCGGCGTCCGGGCAGGCATTCATCGGGAAACAGCTTGCGTACCGGTTCGATGAAGGTGCGCCGATCGTCGCCCGCTTGCCTGCCCTCGATCAGCGCGAGCGTGCCGGGGCCGGTGACCCGGCGCACGAGAAACGCGCCATAGCGCGCCGGCATCGCGCGGACATGCTCGATCCCGTCCGGCACGTGCGGCACGAAGCTGCGGGTCTGCTCGTCGTAGCTTGCGTCGACGTCGCCGTTGCGCGCAATGCCGAGTCGCGAAAACACGAGGTCCGCATGCTGCTGATGTCCGGTACGGCGCGCGGGCCGGTACTGGTAAGCCAGCACCGCGATGTCCAGCGTCTGCCAGTCGGGCGGCAACGGCGCCAGCGAATCGATGTAGTTCTCCAGCAAGTCGATTGCCTCGAGGCGCACGCCGGCATCCGGCGCCGGGCACGTGGACAGTGCAAGCATGTGATAGACGAGACTGCGTGCCGGGTCGCCGGGCTCGATCGCCCGCGTGGTGTCCGGGCAGAGATCGTGAATGCGCGGATCGTCCCAGTCGATCGGCAGCGGCCGGCTCAGTCGCTTCGCCGTCTCCTCGGGCGTGCCCGAATCGGACAGGTCGAGACCGTGACGTTCGAACGCTGCTCGCCATGGCGCCGGCAACCCGAGCAGCAACGCGTGAACCTCATCGACGAGCATCGACGGCCTCCGGCGGTGGTGCGTTCGAAGCGGCCGGCTCGATGCGCTTCGCGTCCCGGAACCCCACGCATGTCGATCCGGTCGCTGCAGGCCGCCTCTTCAGCGCTTGTTTCAAACGAACCTCACATTCAGGTTCTCGATTGCCGAGATCAGTGACTAATATAGGTGATTGCAGCTGTAATGAAATGTCGGATTGTGTTCGAAACATTGAATGCCGGAGGCGCGTGGCGTGATTCGCCGGCGGCGCCGTGACTCGATCAACACATGTCGGCGGCCACCTCATGTTGACGCGCAGAACCTTCGTGCTGGGCAGTGCGGGCGTGGCGGGCACGCTGGTGATCGGCTGGGCGTGGTGGCGCCGCGACGACCGGCTGGCCATACCCGCGCAGCTGGCGATGTCGCGCGTCGATGTGCCGCTGAACGGCTGGGTGATGATCAGTTCCGCTAACGACGTGACGATCGTCATGAGCAAATCCGAAATGGGCCAGGGGATACATACCGGCGCGGCCATGTTGCTGGCCGAAGAGCTGGATGCGGACTGGTCGCGGGTGCGCATCGTCATGTCCCCGCTCGACACGATCTACAAGGACCGCGAATCACTGGCCGACGGCCTGCCGTTTCGTCCCGATGACGACAGCCTGCTCGCGCGCGGCGCGGCGGCCGTGGTGCGCCACGGCGCACGCTATCTGGGTTCGATGGTGACGGGCGGATCGACGAGCATGATCGATCTGTGGGGGCCCATGCGCGAAGCGGGCGCCACGGCCCGCATCATGTTGCGCAGCGCCGCGGCGCAGCTTTGGCAGGTGCCCGTCGCCGAATGCGAGACGAAAGCCGGCGTGGTGCTGCATCGGTCGGGACGCTCGGCGACGTACGGCGAACTTGTCGAGCGCGCGCGGGACGTGCCGCGCCCGGCACATGTCGCTCTGAAGGACCCGAAGACTTTCATGCTGGTCGGGAAACGGCTGGGCCGCATCGAGGCGCACGCGAAGCTCGACGGCAGCGCGCGCTATGGCATCGACGTGCTTCCGGACAAGCTCCTGTATGCGAGCGTCACGATGTGCCCGACGCTCGGCGGAACGGTGCTGGCCGTCGACCGGTCCAGGGTCGGCGGCCTGAAGGGCGTGACCGGTGTCTTCACGATCGCGCCATACCACGGCGGAACGGGAGGCGTTGCCGTCATTGCCGACAATCCCTTCATCGCCATGCGGACGTTGTGCGGGTTGCCGGTCACATGGGATCACGGGCCGGCTGCGGGCGTGAATACCGCGGACGTCCGCGCGGCATTGACGCGCGCCCTCGACGGCGACGACGGGCGCCACGTGTTCTACGCCGCCGGCGACGCCGATGCGGCGCTGGGCCACGCGAAGCCGTTCGTCGCGCAGTACGAAGTGCCGTACCTGGCTCACGGGCCGCTGGAACCGATGAATTGCACGGTGCGGGTCGACGACGACGCGGCAACGATCTGGTGCGGCACGCAGGTTCCGATGGTGGCACGCCGGGCAGTCGCGGCGCTGCTGGGCCTGGACGAAGACAAGGTGGTCGTGAACCAGCAATTGATCGGCGGGGCCTTCGGCAGGCGGCTCGAAGTCGACTTCATCACGCAGGCGGCCGCCATCGCGCTTCATGCGAAGGGGCGGCCCGTCCAGACGATCTGGTCGCGCCCGCAGGACATGACGCACGACTTCTACCGCCCGGCCTGCGTGGCGAGATACAGCGGCGCCGTCGATGCGAGCGGCAGGCTGGTTGCCTGGAAAGGCGTGTCGGCGAGCCAGTCGATCAGCGCGCAGGCGATGCCGCGCACCTTCGGCATGCCGGGCCTCGCCGCGAAATGGCTGCCCGACGCCACCACGGCGGAAGGCGCATTCGACCTGCCCTATGAATGCGCGAACATTCTCGTCCAGCACAATACGGTGACGCTCCCGGTTCCGGTTGGCTATTGGCGCTCCGTCGGACACTCGCATCAGGCATTCTTCGTCGAGAGCTTCATCGACGAGATGGCGGCGCTGGCTCGCAAGGACCCGATCCAGTTTCGGCTCGACATGCTGAAGCAGCCGGCGCACCAGCGCCACGTGGCCGTGTTGCGGGCGCTCGTCGCGCTATCCGGCTGGCGTTCGCCGCTGGCGTGGCGCGACGAGACCGGCGCGCGGCGCGCACGCGGCGTCGCGATGCACGAATCGTTCGGCAGCGTGGTCGCGCAAGTCGCCGAAGTCCGGCAGGACGGTGACGGCTTTCGCGTGACGCGCGTGTTCTGCGTGATCGACTGCGGGCTGGCCGTGAATCCGAACCTGATCGAGCAGCAGATGGAGAGCGGGATCATCTTCGGATTGTCGGCCGCGCTGGAGCAGGCGATCACGATCGAGAACGGGCAAGTCGCGCAGCAGTATTTCGACAGCTATCCGCTGGTCAACATGGAGACTTGCCCCGAGATCGTCACGCAAGTCCTGGCCGGCGGGACCGAGCCGCACGGCGTCGGCGAAGCGGGCACGCCGCCGATCGCGGCGGCCGTGGCGAATGCGCTGTATGCGCTCACGGGTGTGCGTCATCGCACCCTGCCGCTCATCAAGCCGAGCCCGCCCGGGCAAGGAGACGACCGATGGTGTCAGTCCGTATCAACGGGGAAACCGCTGACCTCGATACCGAGCCCGACACGCCGCTGCTCTGGGTGATTCGGTGCGAACGGAAGCTGACCGGCACGAAGTTCGGCTGCGGTGTCGGCGTCTGCGGTGCGTGCACGGTGCTCCTGAACGATCAGGCCGTGCCCGCCTGCCAGCTGCCGGTCGGTACGCTGAACGGCGCGCGCATCACCACCATCGAAGGGCTGGACGGCGTCGAAGCGCGGGCGCTGAAGAACGCGTGGATTGCCGTCGACGTCGTGCAATGCGGCTATTGCCAGAGCGCGCAGCTGATTGCCGCCACGGCGCTGCTGATGCGCTGCCCTCGCCCCGACGACCACCAGATCGACGAAGCGATGAAGAACATCGCATGCCGGTGCGGCACGTTTCCGCGCATCCGCCGCGCCATTCACCAGGCGGCGCAAGCGCTGGGCCGCTGACCGGCGCATCGGCCCGCTCAGTGGCCGTTGGCATGCGTCGTGATCTGGATGAAATCGGCGGCAATGCGCCCCTCGCCGTATTTGGCCTCGAACTGCTTCAATTGCCGCCCGATTGCCGCGAGATAGGCGGCGCGCGGCTCGGATGAAGGCCGTAATCCGTCGAACAGCGGCGCGGGCGTGACGAGGAGCACGATCATCTCGGTGCCGAACGGCGGGCCGATCACCCACTCGCCCATGCTGCCGATCGTCGCGGCGTAATTCGGCGGCGCCTGGTTGTCGCGTTCGCGGCTGCTTGGCACGAGATGCACGACGCTGCCGTTCAGCACGTAGTAATCGACGTTCACATACGATTCGTAACCGGGTGTCGTGATGTCGATGACCAGCGGGCTGCCTTCCGCGAGATGCGCGTCCGGCGCTCGCGTGCGGAGCGACGCGGCGTGTGACGATGCCTGATTCGATCGCCAGTACGGCGCCAGCGCGCTCACGACCTCGCAATCGCGGGCGTCGACGGGACGCACGTCGAGGTTGGCCGACTGCCCGCCCGCCAGACCGCCGAGTGCACTGCGCACGCGGCCGATGCCGACACCGGCTTCCGTATAACCGCGCACCTGCAGCACGCGATCCTGCACCGATGCAACCAGCGCCGAACACGGTACGCGCGCCAGCGCAGCCGTCACGGCCGCCAGCGAGATCGCCGGTGCGGGTGTCGGTGCCGGTGCTGCCGGCGGCGGCGCGCTGGCAGCAGCGGGCACGGCGTTCGCGGCGGCCGCCGGCGCGCTGCCGGCACCGGCGCTCGCCGTCGCGCCATTCCCGCCGCCCGCAGTCGCGTGCGCAACCGTATCCGTTGCGGAGCGCCCGTCACCGCTGCGCGAAAGCGCCTGGTAGCCGTACCAGAGCACGGCGACCGCCGCCGCCGTGCAAGCGCCCACGGCCACCCCCACGCGTACGCCCGATGCCCGGGCGGGCGGCTTGAGCACGCCCATGCCTTCCAGGAACTGGTTGACGCTGGGCGTGCGCGCCGCGCGGTCGAACGACAACGCGGCGCTCAAGGTTCGCCATTGCGTGCGATCGAGACCGGGATGACGCTCGGGCCGCAAGTGGTCGTGACGCGCCTGGGTGGCCGACAGCCGATTGAACGGATGGTGCCCGGTCAGCAATTCGTAGGTGACGCAGGCGAGCGCGTAAACGTCGTCGCGCGGATCCGGCTCGAGATGCTCGAACATCTCCGGGCTCGCATAGGCCGGCGTGATGCCGCCGAGGCTCGCCGGGTCGAACACGGTCACGTCGGGATCCTCGTCGCGCCGCTGGAATGCGCGCGCAATCCCGAAGTCGATCACCTTCACCTCACCGCGGTCGGTCAGGAACACGTTGGCGGGCTTGAAATCGCAGTGAACGAAGCCGCGCTCGTGCGCGTAGGCGAGCGCCTGGCCCATGCCGGCGATGATCGGCAACGCGGCATCGAGCGGCATGCCCTTGAAGTCCGGCGCGCGCAGCACCTTGCTGAGCGGCCGGCCCGACAGATACTCCATCGTCAGGTAGACGAGCGGACCGTCGCGATCGAAGTCGTAGACGGTGACGATGTTGCGATGGGCGAGCGTCTGCGCCTTGCGGGCCTCACGCTGAAGCGCGATCAGCGAGGTCGGCTGGCCGCGAAACTGCACATTGAGCACCTTGATCGCGATGTGCGGCTTGCGGTCCGACGCCTCCAGCTTGCGCAGGTCGAGCGCCTTGTACACGGTACCCATGCCGCCGACGCCCAGGCACTCCTCCAGCACGAAGCGCCCGTTCAGCGTATCGCCGATGCCTTTCACGCGCTCGCCGTCGACGGACAGTGCGTCGCCCGACGGCCCGGGCGCGATGCCCGGACGCGCGTCCGGCCGAAGCGGGCTTTCCTGGATCCGGGTCGCGTCGCCCGCGGATGCCGTTCTGTCGCGACACCGCTCGAGGCGTTTCAGCACTTCCGCATAGATATCGTCCGACAACGGCTGCGTGGTTTGCGTCTGGTCGAGCACTTCGCGCAACCGCGCGCAATCGACCTGATCGGTCGCCAGCACACGGTCGATCTCCGAGAAGAACGCTTCCTGCGACAGCGTCCCGCTCTGGAATGTCTGAATCAGCTGCGCAAAGCTCATCATTCGTATGCCGTCTACTCAGCTTCAGCTTGCCGACCCGCTTCGGCGTTCCGCGGCGCCGCCAGGGCAAGGACCGTCCACGACGTACCCGTGCAGCGCGACATGTCGTTGATGCATCGGACACCATCGAACCTGCGCACGCTGCCACGTCATCATCAGACGAATTCGGTTGCGCGCCGCACCGGCCGCAGGCCTTCTGACAGGACGTCTAACAAATCATACTAGTCTGCGGTCACGCCCTGTGCAATCGGTGCCGGAACTAGAATTCACGTCGATCGATCGCGAACCGGCTTCAGGTTTTCGCCGTCCACGCGCGCCCGCGCTGCCCGGTCGATTTTCCAGCGCGCGCGGTCGTGCGGCGAACCTATACTGGACAGATTACCGGTACGTCGGCACATCGCGCGATGCTGCATGGCTGCCCCTCTTCCATCCGATTTCGCGGAGTCAACCATGGGCGTGCTCGTCATCAACGATCTTCCCGAAAGCGTCGACCTCGACCGCCAGGCGATGGCCGCCATCAGCGGTGGCGCGCGGGTCCGTGCGCATCAGACGATGCTCGCGCCGCAGCCTTTCCCCTATCTGCACACCGACGCCCGCGGGGCTGCGTTGAAGCATGCACCGGCGGCCGAAACGGTGGCGTCCCCGGCGCGCCCGACCCTGTTGCGCTGACGGCACACCACCCGGCCGCGCACGCACGGTCAGGCCGCCTGCGACATCATCGCGGGCCGCCGATCGGCCGGCGGGAACACGCACCACGAGCCGTCGTCGTGACGAAAGAAGAAGATCGCGATCGTGCCGGCCGGATGCACGGCCTCGACGCAGACGAAGCGCCGCCGTTGCGCGGGCAGGCGGCTGAAGCGCACGATGCGCGCCGGCACGCGCGCGCTTGGCGCGAGCCACTTGTCGACCTGCATGCGCAGCGAGGATTCGGTTCCGTTCATTTGAGCCCCCTGATGACGATGTCGAACGCGCCGGGACGTCGCTCATGCGGCGGCGATGGCGGCCGCGGCGCCTCGTCCGCCCGCGCGCCGCGCCGCGAGCAGCGCGCGGCAGACGGACAGCGCGAACCGGACGGCCGTCCGCGGATGCATGACGCAGGTGCGAACCTGATCGCTGTGGCCCGTCCCTTCCACGCACCACGTGCAGAAGTGCTCGCAGTTGTTCGTGAGCAGGCGATAGCGGTTTTCGCCCAGACGCGAGCGCGCGCGCAGCACTGCGGTGCGTCCCGCATAGGCGGCGTACGGATGCGGCACGACGCGCACCGCGTGACCGGCGGCGAAGCGTTCGAGCGAGACTTCCTCGATCGGGCCGCGATGCAGCGACGTGCACAGCCCCGCGTAGTGGACGACGCGCCCGTCGCCGACGTAGATGCCGTGATGGCTGTAGGCGCCGCGATCGGAAACCAGGTGCGCGCCGAGCGGCAGTGCATCGACGCCGCCGGACAGCGAAGCTGCCTGCGCGCTTGCGTCCGCAATGCTGTTCACTGGTTGAAGGTCGCGTTCCATGACGGGCTCCGTCTGCAGGTTGGCGGCCGCCCGTGTTGCTCATGGGTCAGCCGGTTGCCAACTAACCTGCATCAAGCGTGCCACTCTTCGCGGCGCCCGCCGTGCAAGGCCTGGCGGGAAGCGCCCGGCGAACCGCGCACCGCGCTGTCGCCGCGCGGCCAACCGTCTGCCGGGGATTTTGTTGGTGCGGCAGCACCAGTCGGCGCGCCCGACCGCCGTCTGCATGTGCCGGAGCACGTGTCGGTTTCGCGACCACGTTCGTGGCCCCGACTGTTGGCTCGCGTACAACCATTGCGGGACGAGGCCGCGACGCACTAGGATGCAAGCAACGCGTGTCGATCGCGCCTTGCCTTGCCGCGTGTGACGCCCGGGCGGATCGACGTCCGCGCCCGGGCCACGCACGCGGGTCGTGTCACGCATGGCACGAGGTTTGCACGTATCGGGTACCCGGTTCGTCGGCAAGCCCCATTCGGAGACGCATCATGACCACGCTCGCAATTACCGACCTTCACATGCAGCGCGACATCGACCGCAAGACGATGTCGTTCATCCGCGGCGCAGGCGCGCCGTGGGTATTCGGCTGGATCCAGCCCTACACGCCGCCGGCGCCTGCGTTCGGGCCGGTCGTCAACCTCTATCAGACGTACAACACGTTCTACGCGAACCAGGTTCTCAACCAGATCCAGAACATCGACGTCGCGAACTCGGCGCCTGGCGCGAACATCGTGGTCGGGGTCGGCGCGGACGGCAGGAACCGGCTCGTCTAGCGCCGGTTTCAAGCCGGCCGGCAACGCGCGTTCACAAGCCCTGATCGGCATGAACCCGCCCTGAACGAAAAGGAATGGCGCGCCGTGAGCGCAGAACTGCAATGGACTTCGGCGTCACGCACCGACGTGGGCCGGGTTCGCGAGATCAACGAAGACGATTGCCTCGCGTTGCCGCACCGTGGCCTGTGGGCCGTTGCGGACGGCATGGGCGGACATTCGGCCGGCGACCTCGCGAGCCGGATGATCGTGCAGGCGCTGGATCGGCTGGCCGCCCCGGCCACGCTGGCGGACTTCATCGCGGCGGCGCGTACCGCGCTCGATGCCGTCAACGCGCAATTGCGCGAATCGGCCGCCCGGCGCGGCGTGCGCATGATCGGCAGCACGGTGGCGGTGCTGCTCGCGAGCGGCCGCCAATGCGGCTGGCTGTGGGCCGGCGACAGCCGGATCTACCTGTACCGCGACGCGCGCCTGACGCAGCTCACGCTCGATCACAGCCACGTCGCGGAACTGCAGGCGCAGGGCCACCTGAGCGCACAGCAGGCGCGCCATCACCCGTCGCAGCACGTGATCACGCGCGCGGTCGGCGCCGCCGAGCAGCTGCATCTCGACGAACGACGCATCGACGTATGCGACGGCGACATGTTTCTGCTGTGCAGCGACGGCCTGAGCAACGAGCTCGACGAAGCCGACATCTCGGCCGCCCTCGCCTGCGGCGATTGCGCGCGCGCAACGGACGAGCTCGTCGCCCTCGCGTTGCGCGCGGGCGGCCGGGACAACGTCACCGCGGTCGTGATCCGCGCGTCCGATCCCGATGCGTCGGACCGGACGCTCGCCAATCCTTCCGTGCAACGCTGAACGATCGCGCGACGCCTACGCGTCCTTGTCGGGCGTCACGGGGTCCTGATGACGGAACGCTTTCGAACGGATGCCGTGCTTCTTGAGCAGCATCTGCAGGTGCGACCGGTTCATCTCGCAACGGCGCGCCAGTTCGGCCACGGTGCCGCCGGTCTCCTGCAACCCGCGTTCGAGAAACGCACGCTCCGCCTCGTCGCTTGCCGCACGCTTCGCGTCGCTGAGCGACATCGGCCTGCCTGACGCGCCGTCATCGGTCGCGCGAACGGCGGCCGCCCCGGTTTTCGGCCGGATGTCCTCGGGCAAGTGCTCGATATCCGCGACCTCGCCGGCGAGGCACGACAGACGGTAGACGAGGTTGCGCAGTTCGCGGATGTTGCCCGGATACGCGTACGTCAGCAGGAAGTCGCGCAGCTTCGGCGTCGTCTTGAGTGGCCTGCGCTTCAGTGCCCCTGCCGCCTCGTCGCCGAAGTAGGCGAGCAAGAGCGGAATTTCGTCGCGACGCTCGCGCAGCGCGGGCAAGGTCAGATGAATGACGCTCAGGCGATAGAACAGGTCCTCGCGAAAGAGCCCCTGCTCGCTCAATTGCCGCAAGTTCTTGTTGGTGGCCGCGACGATGCGCGTGTCGACGCTGATCGGCTCGTCCGAGCCGACCCGCTGGATCTCGTGCGATTCCAGCACGCGCAGCAGCTTGACCTGGCCCGACAGCGGCAATTCGCCGATTTCGTCGAGGAAGATCGTGCCGGTGTGCGCGCTCTCGAACTTGCCCTTGCGATCGTTCGACGCGCCGGTGAACGCGCCGCGCCGGTGCCCGAACAGCTCGGATTCGAGCAGGTTGTCGGGAATCGCGCCGCAGTTCACCGAGATGTAGGGCCGGTCGGCGCGCGCCCCGTTCGCGTGGATGACTTTCGCCATCAGCTCCTTGCCGGTCCCGCTCTCGCCGTCGATCAGCACCGGCAGATCGGTCGGCGCGGCCTTCTCGGCGATTTCGAGCGCGGCGAGCAGCTTCGGGTTGTCGCCGAAAATGCCCTCGAAGATGAAGCTGCGCTCGATCAGCGCCTGCCGCCGTCGTTGCACCGCGGGCGCGGGCGCCTCCGGCGCGTCGGCCGAATCGGCTGCGTCGGGCGCCTGCGGCGCGGCCACCGCGGCCTCGACGAAGCGCTCCTTGCGCGACATCTGCATGACTTCGTCGCGCAGCACGTTCGCCTGATTGAGCAGCTTCTCGATGTCGACACGCTCGAGCTTGGGCGCCCAGCGCAGCATCGAGCGCAGGATCTCGATCTTCTCGAGCAGGCCGGCATACGAGACCGCGGAGTTGCCGAATCCGTGCGGGTCGAAGAGTTTCATGATGCGCCCAGCTGTTTCTGCACGAGCTGGTAATACATGCCCTGAAGGGCGACCAGCTCGTCGTGCGAGCCCTGTTCGACGATCGCGCCTTCGTACAGCACGAGGATCTTGTCGGCCCGCATGATGGTGCTGAGCCGGTGCGCGATGATCACCGCCGTGCGCCCTTGCAGGATTTCGTGCATGTTCGCGAGGATGTTGCTCTCCGACTGCGTGTCGAGCGACGACGTCGCCTCGTCGAACACGAGCAGGCGCGGGTCGTGATACAGCGCGCGCGCGATGCAGAGCCGCTGGATCTGGCCGCCCGACAGGCCCACGCCGCGCTCGCCCACCACCTGCTCGTAGCCGAGCGGCAATTTGCTGATGAAGGCATGCGCGTCGGCCATCCGGGCGACCTCCTCCATGCGGCGCCAGTCGGGGCTCGTGTCGCCGCAGGCGATGTTCTCGGCAATCGAGCCGGAAAACACCAGGTTGGACTGCATCACATAGCCGATCTGCTGGCGGTAGTACGCCTTGTCGATCGCGCTCATGTCGTATCCGTCGACCACGATCTTGCCGTCCGTGGGCGCATAGAATCCCACCAGCAGCTTCGCCAGCGTGGTCTTCCCCGAACCGCTGCGCCCGACGATGGCCACCATCTCGCCGCGCTTGATCGTGCAGTTGATGTTCTCGAGCACGTAAGGCGTTTCGTTGCCGCCGTAGCGGAAATACACGCCCTCGAAGCCGATGTCGCCCTGCAGGTCGGGCAGCAGCACGCGCGAGGCCAGTCCGGACGGCTGCTGCTCGGGTTCGATGTCGAGGACGTCGCCGAGCCGTTCCATCGCCACCGCCGCGTCGTTCATCAGGCTCCACATGCCGACGAGCCCCATCAGCGGCGCCAGCACGCTGCCCATGAACGCATTGAAGGCGATCAGTTGCCCGATGCTGAGTTCATGGGCGAGCACGAGGTTCGCACCGACCCACAGGATCACGATGGTGGTCGCCGCATTCAGCAGCTGGCTGCCCAGCGCCACCAGGATGTTGAATGCCTGCGCGCGGTACTGGACGTCGAGCGCCTTCGCATACTTGCGCTCCCACTTCAGCCGCACCGAGCGCTCGATGCCCATGCCCTTCACGGTCTCGACGCCGCCGAGCGTCTCCATCAGCAGCGACTTCGCATCGGTGGACGCGGCGAACACCTCGCGCGCATAGCCTTTCAGCTTCGGCGTCGCGAGCGCGGTGAGCGCCATGATCGGGATCACGAACGCGATCAGCACCAGCGTCATCTTCACGTTGTAGAGGAACATGATCGTGAAGTAGATGAAGATCATCAGCAGATTGAGCGCGGTGGTCACGGTGGACTCCGTCAGGAACGCCCGGATCGTCTGGTTCTCCTGGAAGCGCGCGAACACGTCCCCGCTCTTGCGGCGCGCGAAGAACGAATACGGCAGCGACATCGTGTGTTTGTAGAACTGCGACATCATCGCGAAGTCGAGACTGCGCACCATGAAGTTGGAGAGATGCGCGCGGATCGTGGTCATCAATTGCGTGAACACGTGCGAAACGACGAGCCCGGCGATCAGCAGGTGCAGCAGGCTGACGTTCTGGTGCACGACGACCCCGTCGAGGATGTTCTGGATGATGAGCGGCGGTATGACGCCCAGCATCTGGATCACGAACGTCGCGAGGAACAGGTGCGCGAGGATCTTCCGGTAAGGGCGCAGATAGCCGATGAAGCGCACCCAGGGCGAGCGTGACTCGACCGGCGCCGCGGCCGGCCCGCTCGCGGTAAACAGCAGGCAGGTGCCGCTCCAGCCGCGCTCGAACGCCTCGACGCTCAGCTTCCTGAAGCCGAGCGCCGGATCGGCGATCCGCACCCACGACTTCGACACGCCGTACACGACGACGTAGTGGTAGCCCTCCCAGTGCACGATGAACGGCAGGTCGAACCCGAGCAGCGCCTCGTACGTGCACTGCACGCCGCGCGTCGCGAAGCCGACCGCCTCGCCGGTGCGCGCGAGACTGTCGAGCGTCGCGCCCTGGGTCGTCACGTTCGCCAGATCGCGCAGCTTGCCGAGCGTCATCGCGACGCCGTAGTGACGGCAGATCATCGCGAGACACGCGGCCCCGCAATCCATTTCCTCCGCCTGCTCGACCAGCACGAAACGCTTGATCATGCGCTCGCCGAACGCGGCGTCGGCGCCGATGTCGATCTGCAGCGGATGGCGGCGCCGTTCGGCGAGCTTCTTCTGCCGCTGCAGTTCCTGGTCGACGTAGCGGATGCGCTCCTCGAGCACCTCGCGCAATTTCGGGTTGCGCTCGAGCATGAAGTGCACGGTCTTTTCCGGAATGACGAGCAGGCGCGTATCGGTGACGGCGGTGACGGTCGCCGCCTGCTCCTGCCGCAGCAGGCACGCGCGCTCGCCGAAGATCTCGCCTGCGCCGAGCGTCGCGAGCGGATAGTCGTTGCCGTCCTCGCGGCACGAGACGCTGACCTCGCCCTGGCGCACGACGTACAGCCGCAGGTCGCCGCCCGGGCCCTGCCGGACGATCTCCTTGCCGGCCGGCACGCGCTTCACGCCGACGCTCGAGACGTATTCCTCGAGCTCGGCGCGCGTCAGCTTGCCGCGCAGGTCGAACAGCCGCGTCACGAAACCGCCGGCCGAGCTGATCGCGACATAGCTCGTCACGAACGCCTGCGCGGCCGGGTTGTCGCGCACGATCGGCTCGATCGCGCTGCGCGGGATGCACAGCACCTCGGTCTTCGTCGACGCGCGCACCGACACCTCGTGCCAGTACTCGCGCAGCATCGCCATTTCACCGAACACCTCGCGTTCCTTGCGCACGCCGACGCTGGTTTCCTTGCCGCGCTCGTCGGCGATCAGGCGCACGGACCCGCTGCGCAGCACATACAGGCCCTCGGCGAGGTCGCCGCGATTGCAGACGGTGTCGCCGAACCCATAGGTGCGCACCTGCGCATGGGCGGCCATGCGATCGAGTTCGTCGTGCGAGAAGAGCGACAGCGGCTCCACCGACGCGAGAAACGCCGCGAGCGACGGGGTGCTGGCCGGGGCGGGGGCTTGTGCGTCCATCGATGCGGTTCTCCGTGATCAGCGTGCCTCGATGATGTGTTCCTGCGCGCGCTCGGCGAGCCACTCCTCGCGCAGCAGGCGGCGCACCTCCGACGCGACGTCGGCGTCGAGCGCGGCCGGGTGTTTCGCGGTCACCGAGAAGATCTCGAAGAACGCGCCGTCCGGCGCCGCGAACGGCCCGAGCAGATCGCCCACGTGCGCGTTGAACACCTTGGCCTCGATATCCGTCTTCAGCGAGCCGCGCAGCACCTTGCCGATCACGCCGCCGCGCTCGCTCGTGTCGGCGATCGAATGCTCGCGCGCCATGTCGCCGAAGCAGCTCGGGTCGTCCTCGAGGATCGCCATCATCTCGCGCGCCTTGCCTTCCGAATCGAGCACGATGTGGCTGACCTCGATGCTGTCGAACTTCGGCGAATTGAGCTTGAAGTACGCGTCGACGGCCGCATCGCTGCACACCGTGTCGAGCGTCTTTTCCTGGTACAGCGTATCGGTGATGAATCGCTCGAACTCGTCGAGACTGACGCCGAACACGTCCAGGTAGCGGTTCATGTCCGCGGCGCGGTGCAGCCCGCGCACGCGGCGAAACTGGTCGGCACGCTCCTGGATTTCTTCCGGCGTGACCTGCATGCCCATCTTCCTTGCCGCGATCACCGTCAGCCGGTCGCGAACCTGCTGTTCGACGAGGCCCTCGAACTGCCCGCTGAGCTTCAGCACGCGGATGAAGTCGTCGGTGCCGATCACCTCGTCGTCGATACGCACTATTGCCGTCATCTCGTTCCCCTTGATCCCTGTCAGCGGCGGTTCGCCCTGATGCGCCGCCGGTGCCTCGCCTCACCGCTTGCCTGCGTTCCACTACGCCGTGGGGGCGCCCGTCAGCCCGCGATCTGCCTGAACGGGTCCAGCGCGAACCCGATCAGGCGGCGCTCGCGCACCACGATTTCCGCCGTGGCCGTCATGCCGTAGCGCAGCGGGTAGGTCGTGCCGGCAATCGTGTACGCGTTGCGCACGAGCGCCACCCGGCCCTCGTAGACGGGTTCCTTCGTCTGCGCCTGCGGCTTCGTCGCCGGCGAAATGTATTCGAGCGTGCCGTCGATCACGCCATAGCGTTGATACGGAAACGCATTGAACTTGAGCTTCACGGGCAGGCCCTCGTGAAGGAACGCGCGGTCCTGCTCCGCGATCGCGACCTTCACCACCGGCCGCGCATCCGACGGCGCGATGCTGCCGAGCGGCGTGTTGGCGAGGATCTTGTCGCCGGGCTGCGTCGTGGTCACATCGGTGATCACGCCGGAGACGGGCGCCAGCACGAGCAGGAAATTGTCCTTGTCGATGTTCTCGAAGCGGATCCGCGCGGCGGCATCCGCGGCGAGGCGCGCCGTCTGCACCTGCAGACGCAGCTTCTCTTCGGTGTTCGCGATGTCGCGCACGGTCGCGTCGTACTGGATGCGCAGCCCGGCGAGCGTCTCGCCGCTGCCTTCGAGTTGCGCCTTCGCCTGCGCGAACTCGTGGCTCTGCTGCGCCTCGAGCTGCGTGAGCCGCGCCTGCGCGACGCGGTAGCTGTCCTGGGCCTGCAGGTAGGCGCTGCGCTTCTGTTCCACCTGGCTCTGCGACACGCCGCCGCCGCCCGGCAGCGCGAACAGGCGCGCGTACTTGTCCTGTTCGTCCTTCGCGAGATCGAGTGCGTGGCGGGCGTTGTCGATATTGCTGCGCGCTTCGTCGATCTGCGCGTGCTGCGATTGCGCGAGCTTGCTGGTGCCTTCGGCAATGCGGTTCTGGTGCAGGTGCTCCTCGACCTCGATCTGTTGCTTCAATGCGTCGGCCTTGCGCTCCATCAGCTGCTTCTTGTCCGGAAACTGCTTCCATTCGCGCTCCGCGTCGTCGAGCTTGAGGCGCGCATCGAGCGCGTTGGTCGCCGCCTCGATCGCGCCGCGCGCGTTGATCCGGCCGATCACGTCGTTCTTTTCGACCGGCTGGCCTTCGGCGATGTAGATGTCCACCAGCTCGCCGTCGACGGGCGCGTAGATGCGGCGCACCTCGGACTCCGGCGCGAGCGCGCCCTGCGCAGTCACGATGACGTCGGCGCGGCCGACGAACGACCACAGCAGCGCGCACACGACGAGCCCGACCATCGCGATGATGGTCGCCTGCGTGAGCCGCCACGGCCGCGCCGTCAGGATCGCGATCCCTTCGACGCTGTGATCCTCCAGCGCCTCGCCCAGCGAGCGTGGCGGCTCCGGCGGCGGCGCCTGGCGCGCGCGCTTGAGCAGACTATCGAGCTTCACTGCGCCCTCCCGACGAAGCGAGCCGCTCCAGCGTCGCAACATGGGCGGCGAATTGCGGCGTCGCGAAGCGGAACTGCCTGAGGCGATCCAGTACGGCCGGCCCGTGGCCGGCCCGCGCGTCGCTCTCGAACTGCAGGTACTGCTGCAGGTCGGCCCGCACGGCGTCGAGGCCGCCGAGGCGCGGATAGCGCTGCTCGTCGTCGGCGAGCAGCGCCGGGAGACCGTCGAGGCGGTCGTCGTCGAGCGCCGACGCGATCGCGCGCTGCAGCCGCTCGAGCGCGGCCACGTAGACGGAGTTGTCGCTTTGCAGCCGGCGCAGCTGACTGAGCGCGTCGGCATACAGCACGCCGAACGCGGGAACGTATGACGAAATCCGGTCGAGCAGCCGCTGATGCGCACCCGGGTCGTCGTTCCAGCGGCCGGTCAGCGCCTTGATCGGCGCTTCGTCGCGATAGATGCGGATCGGCGCTTCCGCCCCGCCGCGCCCGGCGACGAACGCCTGCAGCTCGCCGATCCACGCGACTTCGTCGACGAGCGGGCGCGCGTCGGCGTTGTGGCGCGCCAGCGTGCGCATGTCCTGCACGACGGCACGGGCGCGGTCGAAGGCGCGCGCGTTCATCGCGGCGATCCAGTCCGGCACTTTCGACCGGACGAGCGCCTCGGTGCCCAGCGCGACGAACGCCGGGTCGTCGGGATGGCTGGCCAGATGGCGGTCGGCGAGTTGCGCCGCCTGCGTGGCGTCGCCGCGCGCCAGCAGCGCGCGCATCTCGCGCAGCGGCGCGTCCTGGAAATACAGCGTCGCGACCAGCAGGCCGAGCGCCGCGAGCAGTGCGCCGCTCCACCCGCCGAGCCGGCGCAGGTTGACGTGCCCGCTGCCGCCGAACGCCTCGCTCAGCTCCGACAGGAAGACTTCGATCCTGCCGCGCCGGCGGCGCGCGTCATGCGCGGTTTCGGCGGCGCCATGCGCGGCGTGCGGGTTGACCTCGTCGTCCGACTGAACGGCCGGCACCGTGCAGAAGATGTCGAGGAACGAATGCGCGGTATCGACGAAGGTGGTCCGGTCGGGGTCCGCGGCGGCCACATGCGCGGCGGCGCCGGGCGACGATGCGGCCGTCACGGTGGAGTCCGGCCCCGGCTCGCGCTGCACCCCGACGCGATAGACGAAATGATCGCCGCCGAACGCGAGCAGCGCGCCGTCGCCGAGCGGCACCGCATGCTCGTCGAGGCGCCGGCCGTCGACGAACGTGCCGTTCGTGCTGCCGAGGTCTTCCACGAAGACGTCGCCGTCCTGCACGTAGATGTGCGCATGACGCCGCGACAGGTAGTTGACCTGATGCGGATACGCGTTCCGGTAGCAGGCGAACGTGTCGTCGGTCTTGCTCACGAGGAACGGGAAGGCGGTAATGATGACCGGTTGCAGGCCGAGATCGCCGCGCTCCGGCGCCAGCGTGACGACGGCCGGCCGCGCCGGCCGATGCGTCGCGCGCGGCACGAACGCGGCGCGGTACGCGAGCGCGCCGGCGAAGCGCAGTTCGTCGCCGTCGCGCAGCAGGTGCGGCTTGTCGCCGACCTCGACACCGTTGACGGCCGTACCGTTCTTGCTGCCGAGATCGGCGACGTAGGCCGCGCTGCCTTCGAAGAAAATGCGCGCATGGCGACGCGACAGGTCGGCCACCAGTTCGGGCCTGGCGGACGCGAACGGCGTGTTGGTCCGCCCGACGGCGAACAGCGCGTGGTCGATCCGGATCTCGCTCAGCTCCGGATGCGAAACCGGCTTGAGCACGATGTCGAACTGCCGGTCGAGCGCGGCGCGTTGCTCGGCAATCGAAGCGGCGTCTGGAACCATGATTCGGCCAACGATCGACATGCGCCCGCCAATGGAGACGCGGCGCAGGCAACGCGACGCGCTTTCGAACCACCTGAGTGAAGCCGCACCGCCAACGCACGTGGCGGCACGATCGTGAAAAAAGTTTAGGCGACGGATGGCGGTAGTCAATCGGCTGGCGCCGATCGCGCGGCTGCGCAGGGCTGGCGTGTTCATTGCAGCGCGTGGCCGGCCGGCTCGCTGCCTGCATTCGAGATTTCGACCGCGCGCCAGCCGCCGCCGATCGCCTTGTAGAGCGTGACCGTGTCGCTCAGAATCTGCTGATGATTGGCGAGCAGCGCGAGTTCCGCGGATGCCACCGAACGCTCCGATTCGAGCACCTCGAGTTGCGAGACGAGCCCTTCCTTGAGCTGCGCCTCGACCTGCGCTGCGACGGTGCGCAGACGCGCGCTCTGCTGCTGAAGCTGTATGCGCTGCTGCTTGTGCGCGTCGAGATCGACGAGTGCATTTTCCACCTCCTTGAACGCGGTAAACACGGTCTGCCGGTACTGCTGCTCGGCGACCTTGGTCTGCGCCTCGGTCGTCTTGATGTGCGCGCGCACGCCCGGGTCGAACATCGGCAGGTTGATGCTCGGCAGGAAGCTGAACGTGAAGGCCTTGAAGAGATCGGACAGCGCGAACGCCGCGGTGCCGCCACGCCCGGTCAGGCTGATCGACGGCAGCTGCGCCAGCTTCGCCGCGCCCACTTCGTCATACGATTCGAGCACGCGGTACTGCGCGGCGACGACATCCGGCCGGCGCGCCAGCAGTTGCGCGGGCAGCCCCATCGGCACGTCCGGCAGCTTGACGCGCTGCCGGAGATGGCCGGCGGGCATCCTGAATTCGCCGGCCGGCACGCCCAGCAGTGTCGCGAGCGCGTTCTCGGCCGTGTCGCGCTCGCGGTGCAGTTCGATCAGTTCGTTCGCCAGCCCGTTGATCTCCGCGCTCTGCCGCAGCACTTCGGTCTGCGGCGCGATGCCGTTCGCCAGCATCGACTGGTAGATCGCGAGGATCTTCCGGTTCTTGTCGAGCGTGCGCTGTTCCTGCTCGATCTGGTCGTCGAACTGGAGGATCCGGAAATACGTGCTCGACACGTCGGCGACGAGCGTCAGGTAGCCGGCGCGCCAGTCGGCCTCGGTCGCGCGGTATTCGGCCTTCTGCGCCTGCACGCCTTTCTCGACCTTGCCCCAGATGTCGATCTCCCAGTTCACCTGGCTGCCGAGGTTGTAGGACTTCGACAGCGTCTGATGCGTGTTCTTCTCGAAGTCCACGCCCGCGCCGAGGTCGGCGCTCGGCAGCGCGCCCGCCTGGACTTCGCCGACCTGCGCACCGGCCACGCCGATGCGCGCCGCCAGCACCTTGATATCGACGTTGCCCGCGATGGCCTTGTCGATGAGCGCGTCGAGCGTCGGATCGTCGAAGCTCTTCCACCACTCGGCGTTGACCGTGTCCGACGCGGATACCGGCCCGTGCGCATGCGCCCAGGTGGTCTTTGCCGGCATCTCGGGGCGCTGGTAGACGGGCACGTTCAGGTCCATGCAGCCGGACAGCAACGCCGCGCATGCGCCGGCGGAACCGGCGATGCGGGCCAGCGAACGCATGAAGCCGCGGCAGTTGCGCGTGGCAGTCGGCGACAGGCAGGTGTTCACGATCGACTCCTTGGGCGGAACGCGGCGACGATGCGGGATCGGCGGAAGTGTTGGTGTCGATGCTGCAGCGTGGCACGCTCGCGTCTCGTCTTGCATGGGGCGTGCCAACCGCTCGCGGGGGGCGGCGGCAATCGTGCAGGCAGGCCTGCCGGCGCGGGTCCGGGTCACAAAGACGGGAATTGGAGCGACGTGTGCGCGATACCGGGATCAACGGTGCGTGACGGGACGTCGCAGACAGTTCGGGCTCGGGGTGTCGGGTGTGCGCCGACACTTGGCGCATCGAGCGACCGCGCTGCCGTCCGGCGCTCACCTGCTCGCGTGAGCGTGAGCGTGAGCGCGCGTACGTCGGCGGTCGCCGATCGGCGTGCGCGACGTCACTTCACGTAGATCGTGATTTTCTTCGAATAGACGGGGGGATTGTGCGGCACGTGGTTGGCGTCGCCCATCAGGAGCTGCAGCGTGTGCTTGCCCGGCGGAAGCTCCAGCGTGGTCTCGGTCTCGCCCGCGCCGAAATGCAGGTGATTGCGGTCGGACGGAATCGGCTGGTCCATCGGCGGCAGGTCCGTATCGACCAGCAGGTGATGGTGGCCCGTGTTCGGAAACTGCACGTGCGACGGCGCGACACCCATGTCGCGCAAGCCGAACCACACGCGGAACGGACGTCCGGCCGGCATCACCTGGCCATCGTTGGGCCAGCCGATGTAGACGATGGCCCTTGGGGGATGCGTGCCGGTCTCTGCGGTCGCCGCCCCCGTCCATAGCAGCGTCACGGCAACGGCGAAGAGGATGAGCTTGTTCATGGCGGCAATTCCCGGTTCGTGCGGCATGGCGCGCTACTTGACCGTGATCGTGATCTTCTTCGAGTACACCGGCGGATCGTGCGGCACGTGGTCGTGGTCGCCCATCAGCAGCTGCAGCGTGTGCTTGCCGGGTGGCAGCTCGATGCGCGCCTCGGTTTGACCGGCACCGTAATGGAGGTGATTCCGGTCCGACGGTATCGGCTGGTCCAGCGGCGGGAGATCGGTATCGATGAGCAGATGATGGTGGCCCACGTTGGGCCGCTCGATGCCTTTCGGGCAGATGCCCATGTTGCGCAGGCCCATGCGCACCCAGAACTTGCCGCCCGTGATCGTTGCACCGTCGGACGGCCAGATGATGTAGGCCTCGGCGCCGGGCGGCGAAGTCGTACGCCCGGCGGCGAACGCGATCCTCGGCGCCAGGACGGTGGCGGCCAAAGCCAACAAGGTAGCCCTTCTTCGCATCGTGTTGCTCCTCGCGTGGATGGCGGCGCGCGGCGTCGGACAGTGGAGCGTGTCTAACAGCTTAGGACGTAATCGACAGGAAGGCACATAACGATGTTCCAGGGTAACGGGCCGGCCGCGATGCGCGGATACGTATGTCCGTTTTTTGCAAGACCCGCGGGTGGATCCGGTGATCGCCGCCAGGCGCACGTGCTATCTTGAATGTGTCCCGGCCGCGCCCGTGCCTGCCGCAAGCCGGCATTGCGCTCGCCGCGACCGAACACCCGGCAATGGCTGCGCTCCGCCTTCGGCATCGGGTCCGACGGCGCACCCTGGGGGGCTCAACATGTGGCGAATACTCCTGCCCGCATGCCTGTTTGCGTCGATCTCGGTGGCATCGAGCACGTGCTCCGGCGAGGACATGCATGTTTTTCCCGCACCGCCGTCAGCGTCCGCGCGCGCCCCGTCAGTCGAACCGCGGCGCGTCGCGCTCGTGATCGGCAACGGCGCCTATCGCGGTCATCCGCTCGCCAATCCCGTCCATGACGCCGATGCAATGAGCGACGCGCTGCGCGCGCTCGGCTTCGACGTCATCACGTTGCGCAACGCGACCCGGCAGCAAATGCTCGACGGGCTTGCCGCGTTCGAACGCCACGGCGCGGCCGGCGGCACCGGGCTGGTCTATTTCGCGGGCCACGGCGCCAGCGTCGGCGCAACGACATGGCTCGCGCCGGTCGATGCCGACGTCGGCGCGCCGGCCGGCCTGTCGCGAACGGGTATCGACCTGCAAACCGTGTTCGACGCGACGTCGCGGCCGCGCGGCGACCGGATTGATCTGATCATTCTGGATTCCTGTCTGATCGCGCCTCCCGGTGCCGGCCACGTGGCGGCCCGCAAGCCGCCGCCGCACACGCTCGTCGCATACGCGGCAGCGCCCGGCGCAGGCGCCGCCGACGGTACGGCGCACGGTGTCTACACGGCAGCGCTGCTGCAGACGCTCGCGGTGCCGGGGCTCGGTATCGCACAGGTCTTCGACCGTGCCGGCGCGATGGTCGAACGCGCCACCGGGCATCGGCAGACGCCGTGGATCGCGTCGTCCCTGTCCGGTGCGGCGGCGACGTTGGCGTTCACCGGGGCACGTCGCGCAGGAACCGGCGACGCGCATGCCGGCGGCGGCACGGCGCAACGATCCGACGTGCTGGCGGACGTCGGCGTCGTGGCGCTCGATAGCCGCGGCGTGATGCCGAAAGACAGCGCCGAACAGTACGAAATCACGTTCTGGGAGTCGATCAAGGACAGCAAGGAGGCGGGCGACTACGAAGCCTATCTGAAGACCTACCCGAACGGCCGCTTCGCGCAGTTGGCGCAGGCTCGTCTCGCGCGCCTGCGCGCGGCCGCGCCCAAGGCGCCAGCGGCGTCCGCGCCCGCGCAGACGGCGAGCGCCGCGCCGGCCCCCGCCGCCGTTTCGGCTCCGGCTCCGGCTCCTGCGCCGGCGCAGCCCGCGCACACGTCCGGCTCGACGCCGAAAGCGCCGCCGCCCGCTGCCGCGGCGGCCCCGCCGGCACCGCCGCAGAAAGGCGGTGCGACGACCGCCAATGAAATCCACGATTGCCCTGCCTGCCCCGCCATGCTGGCGGTCAGTCCGGGGGCTTTCACGATGGGCAGCAATTCGGGCGATCCGTCGGAAAAGCCTGCGCATCGCGTGACGCTCGATCACGCCTTTGCGCTGGCGAAGTACGGAGTGACGGTTGCGCAGTGGAACGCGTGCCGCGATGCAGGCGCCTGCCCGCGCCTGCCCAACGACAGCAACACGGCGGCGAACGCGCCGGTGCGCGACCTGAGCTGGGACGATGCGCAACTGTACGTCAAGTGGCTGTCGAAAATCAGCGGCAAGTCTTACCGGCTGCCGACCGAGGCCGAATGGGAATTCGCGGCCCGTGGCGGCACCGCGACGCGCTACTGGTGGGGCAACGAGATGCGCCCGGGCAACGCCAACTGCAAGGACTGCGGTCAGCCTTGGCATGCCGACGCACCGGACAACGTCGGCTCGTTCGCGGCCAATCCGCTCGGCTTCTACGACATGGGTGGCAGCGTATGGGAATGGGTCAGCGATTGCTGGCACAACTCGTACAGGAATGCGCCTGCCGACGGCCGCTCATGGGACGAGCCGAATTGCCAGGTCCGCGTCATCCGCGGCGGCTCGTGGCGGGATGGTGCAGGCTACATGCCCGTTTCGACACGCTTCAAGTACGACAGCAGCGTACGTTATTCGGCAAACGGGTTTCGCGTGGCGCGGGACATGAAGTAGGCGGATCTCGGCGCGAGAACGGCCGGCCGCCGCGTGCCGGTCATGCAGATCGATTCGGCCGCCCGGGTTCACGAATCGGCGTGCGAGGAACCGATCCGAAACACCGAGACAGTCGCCTCCAGCTGCCCCGCCTGCTCCCTCAGCGACAGCGCGGCCGCCGACGCCTGCTGAACCAGCGCCGCGTTCTGCTGAGTGACCTGATCCATTTGCGTCACCGCCTGATTCACCTGTTCGATGCCCCTGGACTGCTCGTCGGACGCGGCGGCAATCTCGCCCATCAGCACCTGCACCCGTTGCACCGACGTCAGGATCTCCGACATCGTCCCGGTCGCGCGATCGACCTGTCGCGCACCGGTCTCGACGCGTCTCAGCGAATCCGTAATGAGTTCCTTGATCTCCCGCGACGCCGTGGCGCTGCGCTGGGCGAGCGAGCGCACTTCGCCTGCGACGACCGCGAATCCGCGCCCCTGCTCGCCAGCCCGCGCTGCTTCGACCGCCGCATTCAGCGACAGGATGTTGGTCTGGAATGCAATGCCTTCGATGACGGAGATGATTTCGGCGATCTTGCCAGACGCTTCCGACAGGCCGCGCATCGTGTTCACGACTTCCTGCGCCGCCTGATTGCCCTCTTCGGTCAGCTGCGCCGCGCCTTGCACCACCTGATTCGCCTGCTTCGCGTTCTCGGCATTCTGGCGAACCGTCGAAGTCAGTTGTTCCATCGAGGCGGCCGTTTCTTCCAGCGACGCGGCCTGCTCTTCGGTCCGTTGCGACAGGTCCATGTTGCCGGCCGTGATCTCGCGCGCGGCCGTCTCGATCGAGTGCGCGCCGTCCTGCACCACGCGAATCGTCTGCAGCAGCTTGTGTTGCATCGCCTGCAGGCCGGTCATCAGTTGCCCCATCTCGTCGGTCGAATGGACGTCGATCCGCGTCGTCAGGTCGCCGCCGGCAATCGAGCTGAAATGATCGAGTGCGTGCGCGAGCGGCGCACCGATCGCGCGCTGAAGCGACCACCACGTGAGTACGGCTGCGCCGAGCGTGACCAGAATGCCGGCGATCGCGATCCCGACGAACCAGTGGAAACGCGCCTGCGCGGCATCGAACGTCACGCGCGAGGCCGTCATCTGGATCCGGCCGAGCGCGTCCATCGCGTCTGAGACGTCGATGAACAGCGACGGCGGAATGTGCCGCCAGACGTCGGGGATTTTCGCGGGATCGTGCGCGGCAATGGCGCTGAACATCGGTTCGAGGC
The DNA here is from genome assembly GCF_003857985.1 of Burkholderia sp. Bp9090. Classification (NCBI taxonomy): domain Bacteria; kingdom Pseudomonadati; phylum Pseudomonadota; class Betaproteobacteria; order Burkholderiales; family Burkholderiaceae; genus Burkholderia; species Burkholderia sp. Bp9090. Next base: position 308,715 of record NZ_QTPV01000003.1, on the reverse strand, counting down.
CGTTCTCGACGAGCGCGTTGAACTTCGTGTTCGCGTCGGCCGCGAGGCGTGCTTCTTCCGGGCCGGAGAGCCGCAGCGCGCGATACGCGTCCCACGCCTTTTTCGACGCGGCGAGCAGTTCGCGGGACGACGCGGTTTCCTGCGGCACGTCGGGGCCGTCCGGATCGAGCGCGATGCGATACAGCCATAGACGGGTTCTCGACAGCGCGACATTCGCTTGCCCCAGCGCCTCCGATGATGCGAGCCGTTCGGAATAGAGCGTCCTCACGTCGTCGTTGCTGATCGCCACGCCAATCACGCCGATGATGCCGCCGATGACGAGCAGTACGCCGAGAAAACCCATCGCCAGCGCCAGCCGGGCGCGAATGCTGAAATTCCTGATCATGATGAGGGAAGCGTTGAGCACGAAGCCGTTGCATGCGACGCATGCGTGTCAAGCCGATCGAAGGCGGCACGTGCGAGACCGATGCCTCGATAACGACCTGAGCGGCGCGTGAATTAGTGCGAAATCGACAAGGAACGCTTCCGGAAACGATGCGTTATGCGCAGAATTTCGGCGTGGTAGGTGAATTGCCGCCCGTCCGGCGTGTGCGGCCGCTTCGTCTGCGAACCGTCGTGAATGAAGCCCCCACCGGCCGCCCGCGAAACCCGCCGCATGGCTTCATGCGAAACCGTGCCGTCACGCCATGCGTACCATCTCGTCGCGCGTCACGAGATGACCGAGGCGCCGCTCGTGACCGCGTTCACGGCGTGGCTGCGCGCGCGCGTCGCGTGCTGCGCGCACGTGTTTGCGACGAGGCGGGAAGTCAGGAAACGAGACTCGCGAAATCGTCCCACACCATCACGATGTTCCGCGATCGCCAGATCGGCCCCGCATCGACGTACTCGCCGGCCAGCCGGCCGTTCAACGACGCGTAAAAGGCGATCGCGGCGTCGTTTCCCTTGACGACGCTCAACGCCGCGCCCCGGTACCGCATCGTTTGCAGATGCGTTGCGAGCCGGGCGAGCAGCGTGCGGCCGATGCCGCGACGCTTGAACCCGGGATCGACGTACAGGAACTTGATCTCGCCACGGCCGCCGAAGATCGGCTCCGACGGCGCGCCGGCCGCGCCGATGCCGACGATCGTGCCGTCGGTTTCCGCCACGAGCACCAATTGGTCGCGCTCGTTCGACGCCAGCTTTTCCCGCCATGTCCTGCCGCGATGGCGCTCGTCGAGGACGGCGTGCGCCTGCGCCGGCGCGAGATCGCGATAGGTATGCCGCCAGGCCTTGACGTGAAAATCGGCGATCGCCTGCGCATCGTCGAGGTGGGCAGACCTGACGGATATTACGGACATGGAAGACTCTCTCGGCTGGCTTGGCACACGCGGGCGCGGCGCACGAGCCGGATTGTCGACGATCGGGGCGACCGTGTCAGCACCGTCGCGAATCAGCGCGCAACCGCTTCCGTGTTCCGGACGCTGCCCAGAAACCGCGTCAGCTCCACCGTCTGCGGCCGCTCGAAAATCTCTTCGGCCGTCCCGCTCTCCCACACCCTGCCCTGGTGCATGAACACGATCCGGTCGCTCACCGCACGCGCGAAGTTCATCTCGTGCGTGACCATGATCAACGTCATGTCCTCGCGCGCAAGCTGCGCGACGACGCCCAGCACCTCGCCGACGAGCTCGGGATCGAGCGCGGACGTGATCTCGTCGCACAGCAGCACGCTCGGCTTCATCGCGAGCGCCCGCGCGATCGCGACGCGCTGCTGCTGGCCGCCCGACAGCTGTTCAGGAAACGCGTCGAACTTGTCGCCGAGGCCGACGCGCTCGAGCATCAGTTCCGCGATCGCGCGCGCCTGGTGGCGATGCGACTTTTTCACGACCGACTGCGCGAGCATCACGTTCTGCCCGGCGCTCAGGTGCGGAAACAGGTTGTACTGCTGGAACACCATGCCGACCTTCAGCCGCAGCGCACGCAGGTCCGCGTGCCGCGCATCGACGCGTTCGCCGTCGATCGAGATCGTGCCCGCGTCGATGCTCTCGAGTCCGTTGAGCGTGCGCAGCAGCGTGCTCTTGCCCGAGCCGCTGCGGCCGATGATCGAGACGACCTGCCCGCGCTCGACGGAGAAATCGATGCCCTTGAGCACATGATGGGTGCCGAAGTTCTTTTCGAGACCACGGGTTTCAACGAGCGGCATGCCATCTCCTTTGCAACGTGCGCGCATAACGGGTAAGCGGATAACAGAGCGCGAAATAGATCAGCGCGACGAGGCCGTACACGACGAACGGCCGGAACGTTGCGTTCGAGATCGCGATGCCGACCTTCGTCAGCTCGGTGAAGCCGATGATCGACACGAGTGCAGTATCCTTCACGGCCTGCACGCCGAAGCCGACCGTCGGTGCGATCGCGATGCGCGCGGCCTGCGGCAGGATCACGTGACGCAACTGCTCGACGTAGCTCATGGCCAGGCTCGCCGACGCCTCCCACTGCCCTTTCGGCACCGCCTCGACGCAGCCGCGCCAGATCTCCGCGAGATACGCGCTGGTGAAGAACGTGAGCCCTGCGGTGGCCGCGATCCACGGCGGCACGTCGAGCCCGACGAGCGGCAGGCCGAAGAACACGATGAACAGTTGCATCAGCAACGGCGTGCCCTGGAATATCTCGATGTACAGCTTCGCGATGCCGCGCAGCAGCGTGGAGCTCGACACGCGCATCACGAGCAGCCCGAGGCCGACGAGGCCGCCCGACAGGAACGACACGATCGACAGTACGATCGTCCAGCGCGCGGCCAGCAGCAGGTTCGCGAGAATCTGCCCGAACGTGAAGTCGATCATCGCGCACCTCGCACGCGACGGGAGAACAGGCGGCGCCCCATCGAGCCGAGCGTGGCACGCAGCAGCAGCGCCATCGCCAGATACGCGAGCGCGATGACGAAGTACGTCTCGAACGCGCGGAAGTTGCGCGACTGAATGTAGCCGGCCGCATAGGTCAGGTCGGCCACCGAGATCTGCGACACGACCGCCGAGCCGAGCATCGTGATCACGATCTGGCTCGACAGCGCCGGAAACACCTTGGCGAGCGCCTGCGGCAGCACGACGTGGCGCAGCATCTGCGCGCGCGACATCGCAAGCGCGGACGCCGCCTCCAGATGTCCTTTCGGGACGGCGGCGACGCCCGCGCGCACGATCTCGACCGAATACGCGCCGAGATTGAGCGTCATCGCGAGGATCGCGGCCGTGTATTCGTCGATGTGCACGCCGAGCGCGGGCAAGCCGAAGAAGATGAAGAACAGCTGGACGACGAACGGCGTGTTGCGGATCGCCTCGACGTACGCGCCGATCAGCGGGCGCAGCCGCACGGCCGCGCGCGCGTCGGCGCTGTACGCGGCCGCGCCGAGCACGCCGAGCGCCACGCCGAGCACGGTCGCGACCGCGGTGAGCGCGAGCGTGATCGCCGCGCCGCTCGCGAACACGCCGGCGTATTCGGCAAGCTCGCCGAATTGAAGCTGGTAGCTCATGACGATGGAGTAAATTCGGGTTCGGACAACGACACCCGCCGCGCCGGCGGTGCCGGCCGCGGCGATGTATCAGGCGACACTGCGATTCGTCACAGTCCGGCCGGCAACGGCTGGCCGAGCCACTTCTTCGACATCGCGCCCAGCGTGCCGTCCTGCTTCGCATGGGCGATCGTGTCGTCGATCTTCGCGAGCAGGCGCGGTTCGTTCTTGTTGACGCCGACGAAGCACGGCGAATTCTTGATCACGAACTTGACCTCGGGCCGGCGCGGCGGATTCTTCGCGAGAATCGCCGCCGCGACGATGTTGCCGGCCGCGATCAGTTGCACTTGCCCCGACAGGAACGCCTGGATCGTCGCGTTGTTGTCCTCGAAGCGCTTGATCGTCGCGTTCGGTGCGAGCTGCGACAGCGCGATCTCCTCGAGCGCGCCGCGAGTGGCGCCGACCGTCTTGCCGGTCAGGTCGGCGGGCGCGCTCACCTTCACGTCGGCCGGCCCGAACACGCCCTGGAAATACGGTGCGTACGCGCTCGAGAAGTCGATGACCTTCTCGCGCTCCGGCGTCTTGCCGAGCGACGAGATCACCATGTCGACCTTGTTGGTCGTCAGGTACGGAATCCGGTTCGCACTGTTCACGGGCACGAGCTTCAGTTTCACGCCGAGCGACTTGGCGAGGAGTTCGGCCATGTCGATGTCGTAGCCCTGCGGCTGCATGTCCGTGCCGACCGAGCCGAACGGCGGATAGTCTTCGGGCACCGCGACGCGCAGCGCGCCGTTTTTCGCGATGGTGTCGAGCGCGTCGGCATGCGCCGGCGCAGCGGCGAACAGCGCCATCACGGGGGCGGCGATTAGCGCAGCCAGCCAGGTGCGTCGGGGGAACGGTCGAGTCGTCGGGCTCACGGTGAATCTTCCTTGTCTGGTATGTCGTCGGGCAGCGCGCAACCGTTGCGCGGCCGCGGGTACTCCAGCAAAAACCGGGCCACCGCCGTGAAACGCTTGCCGTACCGGCACTCGACGGAAATTCCGGCGCACCGCATTCCCTATTTCGGTGCATGGGCCGGCACCGGCGCCAGCCGCTGCCCTCGCAGCGCGCGCCGGCGCACCAAATTACCTAACTGGTTCACCCCGCGAATCGGAAGTCCGTGCATTGGGCGCACGCCGGCACCGGTGCATCGATCCGGGGCGCGCGGAATGAGGACATCGAAACGAAGTTCGAATTCACGCGATGCACGGCATCGCCGACGCCGTGCAGGTTGCTCGCTTTTCGCTGCGAGGCGTCATGGCCGAGGCCCGTATGCACGGATTCGAACAGGCCCGGTCCAAATTTGCATTCTGTTTGTGGTGGGAATTACAGCTGAATACGTTCGCGACGTACCGTGCCTTTCGCCGCACTCGGCGAATCGCAATCAGGACGGGTGCGCTTGATTCCGCGCACCGATCCGCCGGTACCGGTGGTTCCCGGTCGCCTCGCGATCGGGATGAATCCAATCACATCCGCGCGCGAGGATACCGTCATGGCATCGATTCCCGAACCGTCGACAAGCGGCGAAACCGACAAACGCAGCTGGCTCGAATCGCACGAAGCCGGCTACCACAAGACCCTCGGCAATCGACAGGTGCAGATGATCGCGATCGGCGGGGCGATCGGCACCGGTCTGTTCCTCGGCGCGGGCGGCCGTCTGCAGGCCGCCGGACCGTCGCAAGTGGTTCGCCGAGATGGAGTTCTGGTTCGCGCTGATCAAGGTCGCCGCGATCGTGCTGTTTCTCGTGATCGGCTCGGTGATCCTCGGCACGGGCGTGCAGGTCGCCGGCCACGACACCGGCATGCATCTGATCACCGACCACGGCGGCTTCTTTCCGCACGGCATGATGCCGGCGCTGGTGCTGGTGCAGGGCGTGGTGTTCGCGTTCGCGGGCGTCGAGCTGGTGGCCACCGCCGCCGGCGAATGCAAGGACGCGCGCAAGGTGCTGCCGCGCGCGATCAACAACGTGATCTGGCGCATCGCGATCTTCTACGTCGCGTCGGTGGTGCTGCTGGTCTGCCTGCTGCCGTGGAGCGCGTACAAGGCTGGCCAGAGTCCGTTCGTCACGTTCTTCGGCGCGCTCGGCGTGCTGCTCAACTATCTCGTGCCGTCGAGCGTGTTCGAGATCGTGCTGAACATCGCGTCGCTCGGCATCATCAGCACGTGGGGCTTCATCGTCGTGTGCCAGATGAAGTTCCGCGCGGCGGTCGGGCGCGGCGAAGTGGACGACGTGCCGTTCAGGATGCCGGGCGCGCCCGTGACGTCGTGGCTCACGCTGCTGTTCCTGCTCGGCGTGCTGGTGCTGATGGCGTTCGACTACCCGAACGGGACGTGGACGATCGCGTCGATCCCGCTGGTCGCGCTGCTGCTCGTGGCCGGCTGGAAGTGGTTGAGCAGCCGCGCGCACCGTGCGTCGCTGAAGCCGACGATTCCGTCGGTCACGCTGACACGGCAAGTGCTCGAGAAGGGCGACAACTGAAACCGCGCGCAACGACGGGGGCGGTATCCGGCCCGGGCCCGGCGAAAGCCGCCGCCCGGCTCATATCACATGCGCGCTCGAGTCGGCGATCGTTGCCGGCAAATCATCGTGAGCGTAGCCCCCGACGCTCGCATGCATGGCATCAATGATGCGTATACAAACGAGGCGCCGCGGCATGACTCTGGATCACGCCCCCCGAGTCGCCCGCTGCGTTGTATGCAGGCCCATAGCCCGACGTATCGGCCTGCGGGGCCGATGCGGTCGCCTGGATGCGCGCCTCGGCCCGCTGGATCGATTGCGGATAGTGAATGTCCTTTCGGGCCGGGTTGTAACCGGCCTGCTCGGCCTGCGTGATCTGCGCGCGGACTTCCGCCCGGGTCAGGCCGTTGCTCGATTGAGCGGCCGCTGCGAATGCGGGGATGATGGCCGCCGCCAGCATGATGGTACGGATAGCGAATTTCATGATCTCGACCTCCAGTGAACAGGGTCGGCATCCGAGAACATCTCTTCTGCCGTAAGAACAGCATGCGCCGTTCAGCTGAAGGCAATGTTAACTGCGCGTCTTCGAACGCCTCGCCCGCGAAAGACAGGGGCGGACCCGGAATCGCCGCGGCGGTCAGGCCGACGACGGCAACCTCACGCGCACGCCGAACCCGTTGCCGTTCAACCCGTCGACGTACGTCAGACTCCCGCCGAGTTTGGCCACGATGCGCGCGACGATGGACAGCCCCAGGCCACTGCCGCTTTCGTCGTGATCGGCGCCGCGAAAGAAGCGATCCTGCAGTCGGGACAGGTCCTCACCCGAGACGCCCGGTCCGTCGTCTCGTACCTGAAGGCTGATCGCGCCGGCATCCTGCCACGATGCGATTTCGACGCGCCCCTGTTCGCGACCGTACTTGATCGCGTTATCGACGAGATTGTCGAGCAGGACGCGCACCAGCGTCGACGGGACATGTGCGACAACCGGACCGTCGACGCGTGAAATCAGTGCGATCCGCTTGCGACTCGCGCGCGCCTGATGGTCGTCGATGCAGGTCTGCACCACGCGTGCGAGATCGACCTCCTCGCCGCGCATCGGTACGGTCTCGTCAAGTCGCGCCAGTGCAAGCAGCTGGTCCGCCAGATGCGTGCTTCGGTCCACGCCCTCGACGACCCGTTGCATCGCGCGCCGCTGCCGGTCCGGATCGCGTGCGGTGAGCGCGACTTGCGCTTGCACCTTGAGTGCGGCGAGCGGGGTCTTGAGCTCGTGTGCGGCATCGCTGGTGAATGCGCGCTCGCGATCGAGCGAGCCGCGCAGACGTTGCAGCAACGTGTTCAGTGCGGCAACCAGCGGCCGCACTTCGTCGGGAATGCCCTTCGTGCCGATTGCGTCGAGGTTGTCGGGCGAACGTGCCTCGATTGCCTCGGACAGCGTCCGCAGCGGCGTCAGGCTGCGTCCGATCGCCAGCCAGATCAGCACGGCCAGCACGGGCAACGCGAAGGCGAGCGGCCGGGCGACCCGGCGCGCGACCTCCGCGGACAAGTCGGAACGCTGCGTGCGTTGCTCGAAGATCCGCACGGTACGCCCGCGCGCGGCATCGGTCAGCACGTACGCGTGCCACTTCGGATTGCCGAACCGGATCGGGCTCGATGCGGCGGCGGGAAACACCGGCAGATCGAGCGCGTCAAGCCCCGGGCTGGCGGCCAGGATGCGTCCGCCCGCGTCCCTGATCTGATACAGCATGCGCGGTGATGCGTCGTTGTCGCCATCGTTGTCTTCCCCCGAGCCGAGGACGATATCCGCGAAGACCGGCAGATCGGACGCATCGAGCGCGACGAACGCTCGTGCGATCTGCTCGATGCGGGTTTCGTCCCACTCCTCCGCTTCGTGAATCGCCTGGCGATAGCTCGACACCAGCGAATAGGCCCACACCACCACGACACCCGACAGCACCAGCAAGGTCAGCCGTTGCCGGATCGAGCGCATCACGACGCTTTCTCCACCACGTAGCCGACACCTCGAATCGTGCGGATCAATTCGGCCCCCAGTTTCTTGCGCAGATTCGACACATGCACTTCGATCGCATTGCTTTCGATTTCTTCGTTCCAGCCATAGAGGCTGTCCTGGAGCTGCGTGCGCGAGAGCGGACGGCCCTGATTCGCCAGCAATTCGACCAGCAACGCGCATTCGCGCGACGTCAGCGCAATCCGTTCGGTGCCGCGCGTCACCGTCATCAGCGCGGGATCGACCGACAGGTCGCCGTATTCGATCGTCTCGGTGCCGCGGCCCTGCGAGCGCCGCACGAGCGCACGGCATCGGGCGATCAATTCGGTCAGGTCGAACGGCTTGCCGATGTAGTCGTCGGCGCCCGCGCTCAGGCCGCTCACGCGATCGGCGACGGTGTCGCGCGCGGTCATGACGAGCACCGGCGTATGGTCGCGGCGCTTGCGAAGCCAGTCGAGCACTTCAACGCCCGACATGCGGGGCAGGCCGAGATCGAGCACGACGAGGTCATACGGCGTGGTTTCGAGCGCGAGCCGTGCATGCCTGCCGTCGTGCGCCCAGTCGACCGTCATGCCGGCCTCGATCAGGCCATCCTCCACCCCGCTGCCGATCAGCTTGTCGTCTTCCACGAGTAACACCCGCATGGTGTCGCGTTCCTTTTGGTGCGGACATGGCGTCCATGGGCGCACGATAACCGCAGGCACCGGCCGGCATCAAGCACGGCGCGGAAAAATCCGGTCCTTAAGAATCCGTTAATGTCGGCGCCCTATGGTCGCGGTCACCGACACCCGCAATCGAATCGACGACCATGAACAGGCTACCGTTCCGACTCCGTTTTTGCGCAACGCTGGGCGCGCTGCTGTTCGTGGCTGCCGCGCCGGCGTCCGCAGGTGAGATCAAGACGCTGATGCGAGACATGAAGCACGCGATGCAGGGTGCCATGAACAGCCGGACGATTCCGGAAATGAACGGCTACGTGGCCCGGCTCGAAAGCGATGCGCAGCAGGCGAGCCGCCAGCGGTATCGCAATGACCAGCCGACCTACGATGAAGGCATGCGCACGTTGCACGACGAATTGACCGAAGTCGATCGTGCCATCCAGGCCAATGATCTGCCGGCCGCCAAACAGGCGTTACGGCGAATCGACGGATCGAAAAAGCACTATCACGACCTGCTCGGATAACCCGGGCCGGACACGCCTTCGCCATTGAACAGGCATTCCCGCCATGAAAACCATAACCCGCTACCCCCTGTCGATCAGTTTGCTGCACTGGCTGCTGGCCGCCGCGCTGATCGGCAATCTGATCGTCGGCTTGTTGCTGGACGACAATGAAGACCTCGTCGGCCTGCACAAATCGATCGGCACCGCGATTCTCGGATTCGTGGCGGTTCGCATCGTGAATCGGTTACGCATGGGACGCAGGCTCCCGCCGTCGGTCAATCCGGCAGGCACGCTCAATCATTTTGCGGAACGCAGCGTTCATGGGCTGCTCTATGTGCTGATGCTCGCCATTCCCGTCCTCGGGTGGATGAAGACCAATGCGGCCGGCCACACGGCCAGCTGCTTCGGGCTCTTCTCGCTGCCGACCCTGGTGCCCAGGAGTCGCGAGCTGTCGCACTGGCTGGGAGAACTGCACGCGCTGACGGCTTACGGGCTGGCCGCGCTGGTGGGCCTGCACGTGCTCGGCGCGGTGGCGCACAAGCTGTTCAAGTCGGAGAACGTGTTGCCGCGCATTCTGCCGTTGCCGACGCGTGTCGTTCGGCAGAGGGCTCCATCCGGTGACCGGAATTGAGCGTCGGGCACGGCGTCGCGCGGAGTGCTACCGGGGCTACCGGGCGACGCCATCAAGTCGGACAAATGGCGCGTGCGTGCGGCAGGCCATGAGGTCGCGGAAGCGGGCTCCGTGATCGGACCGGAAAGGAACCGCGACGAAGACAAACGCGCTTGACGAAAGTCAAACCCGTGAAGCAGGCACGTGCAAAAAATTGCGTATGCAGGATCGCCGATTGCCACCGGGAGACATTCATGAGCGCCAGCACTTCCCCCTTCCAGGCGGCACCCGCGCTCCAGCGGGTGCTGATCGCCATCGACGGTTCCACCGCATCCGATCAGGCGCTGGCGTATGCCAGGGCGTTCGTTCCACCGAATGCATCGGTACGCATCGTCAGCGTTGCGGATAGTCCGCGCACACTCGTCCCGCGCGGGTCGAGATCCGCGGCGTTTCTCGAATCGGCCCGCGACGAATTGCTGCGAGACGCATCCGACGTGCTGTCGCGCGCCCGAAGCGCAATGGCGCGCGACGACATCGCGCTCGACACGGAAGTCGTCGACCTGTCCACGCACGGCGGGGATATCGCGCATGCGCTGGCCGACAGTGCGCAAGCCTGGCAGGCCGAACTCGTGATCGTCGGGGCACGCCAGCATCATGGCCTGCGCGCGTGGATCGAAGGAACGGTTTCCGGCCCGCTCGGCGCGCTCGTCGGCTGCCCGCTGCTCATCGTGTCGGAAGGTTTCGGGTCGGTGGCCGAGCGCCTGCCGCGGCGGATGCTGTTCGCCGTCGACGGAAGCCCGATTGCGCTTCACGCATTGCGAACGGGATTGAAATTCTCGTGGCCCGACACCGAATTCCGGGCCATATACGTGCTCGATCGCGCCACGCAGCTGGGTGATTTCGTCCCCGTCGAGACGCTGGAAAAGGCGTTGCTTGGCGAAGGCAATCACGCACTGCAAAAAGCCATGGCCCTGCTCGACGGCATCCCCGCCGAGCGCTCGCAGTCGCAGCTGATCGAAACGGATCGAACGGGCGAAGACGTGCCTCACCTGATCGTGCACGACGCGATCGAATGGAATGCGGACTTGATCGTCATGGGTACGCATGGGCGGCGCGGCGCCACGCGCTGGCTGGTCGGCAGCGTGGCCGGACGCGTTGCGCGCATCACGAAAACGCCGGTCCTGCTCGTGAGTGCGCCGCGTGCATGACGCGCTTCGTCGTCACGCATCCGCTCCGACGGCGTGGAACAGTTCCTCCTCCTGAGCGCAATGCAGGCGTACGATCGCTTCCAGCCCGTACAGCAGGCGTTGTATCGCCTGCACCTGCGTGGCGTTCGCCGCATCGCCCGGCAGGTCCGCGACCATCTGCCGGAGCGATCGAACCATCTTGAAGATCTCCCGGTGCGCGCTGCTCATCGCCGCCAGCGGGTCCTCGCCACCGAGCATCGGCGCGAGGCGCGCGTAGACGTCCCGATCGTCGGCGCGTTCGTGCGGCAGCAGCCGTTCGTCGAGCGAGTCGATCAGGCGGACAAGCTCGCTGGCGATGGCGGCCCCGGACAGGTGCGGCAGGCGATCCGCGAGATCCCTGATCTGGTCCAGCAACGGTGACAATGCCGTGTGCTCGCGCTTGAGTTGCTCGACGTCGACATCCGCGAGCCGGGCGTCCGTCAGCCTCGGGCGAACCAGCAATACGCGCAACGCATTGACGATGACGGCGACGTCGATGACTTCCTGAATCACCGCGCCGGCAATCGGCGGCAGGAATCCGGCCGCCGCAATCGTCATCGCGACGATCGACAGCGACATGCCGGCCACCACGCTCTCGAGCGCGATCCGGCGCGAGCGTCGGGCGATTCGCATCGCATCCACGAGCCGATCGAGCCGATCCACCAGCAGAACCACGTCGGCCGCTTCGGATGACGCGGCCGCGCCCCGCGCGCCCATCGCGATACCGACGTCGGCCGCCGCCAGCGCCGGCGCGTCGTTCACGCCGTCGCCGACCATGATCGTCACGCCTTCCTTGCGCGCGGCCTGGATGGCGGCGAGCTTGTCAGTCGGCGTCTGCTCGGCGCGCACGTCGGTGACGCCCAGCAACTCGCCGACGGCCTGGGCGATGTCGCGCCGGTCGCCGGTCAGCATGACGAGGCGCGCGACGCCTTCGCGTTTCAGCAGCCGCAGCGCCCGCGGCGTTTCCAGCCGCACCTGGTCGGCCATCTGGATCGCGCCGATCATCACACCGTCGATACCGACGAACACGGCAGCCCCGCCCTCGTTGCCGACCCGTTTCAGGAACGCGTCGCTCCACGGGGCGGCCGTCGAGCAGGCGCGGACGTACCCGAACTTGCCGATCGCGACGGCCCGGCCGTCGACCCGGCCCGTCACGCCCTCGCCCGCCGTTTCCACGACGACCGACGGCGGCGACAGCGTGATCCGGCGCTCCCGCGCGGCGACCGTCAGCGCATCCGAAATGACGTGCCCCGAAGCCTGGGCCAACGACGCGGCGAAATGCAGCACATCGTCCGTGCCGACGTCCGCGCCGCATTCGATCGCAACGATGCGGGCGCGCCCTCCCGTCAGCGTCCCGGTCTTGTCGAAGAACAGGATCGTCGCTTGCGCGAGTCGTTCCAGCGCGCCCCCGCCCTTGACCAGGATGCCGCGTTTCGAACAGCGCGACATGCCGGACACGATGGCGACCGGGACGGCGAGGATCAACGGACACGGCGTGGCCACGACGAGCACGGCGAGCGCGCGTGCGACATCCCCGGCCAGCAGCCAGGCGATGCCCGCGACGAGCAGCGAAGCGAGTACGAAGAACGCGGCATAGCGATCCGCGAGACGCACGGACGGGCTGCGCTCGCGCTGCGCGCGTGCGACCAGGCGGACGATACCGGCAAACGTGCTGTCACCCGCCGTCGTGCGGGCCACCATTTCGAACGGCGCGCCGGCGTTGACCACGCCGCTGCAGGCGCTTTCTCCGGAGCGTCGCCGCTGCGTGGACGACTCGCCCGTCAACATGGATTCGTCGAGTTCCGCATCGTCGGTCAAGGTGCCGTCGACCGGCACGAATTCGCCGCTTCGCACGAGCAGCCTGTCACCGGGAACGAGCGCTTCCACGCCAACGGAACGCCACTCACCGTTCTCGAACCGGGTTGCCTGCCGAGGGGCACGGCCGAGCAGCGCGGTCATCTCGCGTTGCGCGCGGTCTTGCGCATACCGCTCCAGCGTCCGCCCGCTGGCCAGCATCAACGCAATGACCGCGGCGGTCAGCGTCTCGTCGAGCGCGATCGCCAGGCCGATCGCCAGCCATGCGAGCACATCGATGCCGGCTTGCCGTCTCGCCACGGCCCTGGCAAGCGATACCGTCAACGCGAGCAGGACCGGCAGTGCACCGACCAGCCAGACGACGCGCGCGAACGAAGGCAGGCCGAACGCAACGCACACGCCTCCTGCGGCGAGCGTGACCGCCGCCAGAACCAGCAACACGAGATCGATCGACCAGCGGATTCGCGACATGACGATTGTTCCGATCGCCGCGCATGGCGGCGTTCGCCGCATCCGGTTCGGGTTGCGGTTGCGGACGGCGTGGCACCAGTCTAGGAAACGCCGCGGCTCGACCGTTGACATGGGTCAGCACGACGCGCCTCCCGCGACATGCCGGCGCGGCGCGCGGCTTGACGTGAATCAAGCCGTCAGCCACTTTCCTCAGCAAAATTGAATCGTGAAACCGGATGGCCCGGAGTCGATATCGTGCTGACGCTGGCGGTACTCTTTCTGCTGATTCTGCTGCTGAATCTCATGCCGGCATTCGCCCCGCCCACCTGGATGGCGATGTCGTGGGTCGGCTTCAACCTGCCGGACGGCAATCCGTTCATCTTTGCCGTCGTGGCGGCCGGCGCGGCCACGACCGGCCGCGTGATCCTGGCGACCTTCGCACGATCGCTCGTCCGCTCCCGCTGGATACGCGAATCGGATCGCGAGAATATCGACGTCGCCACACGCTGGCTGCGAAAGCACCGAACGCTCACCGCCGGCGCGTTCTTCTTCTATGCATTGAGCCCGCTTCCGTCGAACTATCTGTTCATCGCGTACGGACTGTCCGGGTTGTCGCTCAGAATCATCGCGGCGGCCTTCTTCATCGGCCGCGCAACCACCTATGCGATCTGGGCGCATCTCGGCCGCTTCGCGTCGACCCGGCTCGACCTGGAATCCGAACTCGAAGGCACTTATCTCGGCGGATACTTCATCGTCACGCAACTGGTGTTGCTCGGCCTCGTATTCGTGTTGATGAAGCTCGACTGGCGCGCGCTCGTCAACGAACGTCGGTTGACGTTCCGGCGCGGCCATCATCCGCGCAGCTCCGATTGACGTCGGTATGCGCGAAGTGCGAAACGGCTGCGGCGGCCGGCCGTTGCGTCCTATCGGTCGCGAATTCCGGGCATCACTTCGGCAACGCTTTCCCGCATGCGCGGATCGACGTGCGTCATCACGTTCAGGACGCGGTGATGCCTCATCACGCGCGCACGCGCGTCCACGGCGATGTCGTGCCCTTGCGCAACGCTGAGCTCGGCGTCGATGTCGAGATGCACGTCGACGAGGATCAGATCGCCGGTCTTGCGCGTGCGCAGGTCGTGTACGTCGAGCACGCCCGGCGTCGCGATCAGCGTCGCGCGGATCGCCCGAACGTCTTCGGCGTCGGCCGCGCGGTCCATCAAGTCGTGCAACGCGTTCCAGCCGAACGTGGCGCCCATTTTCACGATCATCCCGCCGACGATCAGCGCGGCGACGGGATCGAGCAGCGGATAGCCGAACAGGTTGCCGACGATGCCGCAGGCGACCACCAGCGACGATGCGGCATCCGAACGCGCATGCCATGCGTTGGCAACCAGCAGGCTCGATTTCACCCGTGTTGCCACGGCAAGCATGTAACGGAACAGGCTTTCCTTCGCGACGAGCGCGATGACCGCCACCCAGAGCGCGGCGACGTGGACGCGCGCGATCGTTTCCGGATGCTCGAGTTTACCGATCGCGGACCACAGCATCCCGCCGCCGACCAGCAGCAGGATCGCCGCAAGCGCGAGCGAAGCGCCGGTTTCGAAGCGCTGATGTCCGTAAGGATGCTGTTCGTCGCCAGGCTTGCGGCTATGGTGACCGGCCAGCAGCACGACGAAATCCGCGATCAGATCGGATAACGAATGAATGCCGTCCGCCACGAGCCCCTGCGATCGGGACAGGATGCCGATCGCCACCTGTCCGGTGCTCAGCGCGAGGTTGACCGCCACGCTCACCCAGGTGCTTCGGGTCGCGGCCGCGGCCATCGCGGGCGTCGCTTCCGCGATGGTTTCAGGAACAACGTCGAGGTTGGTTGGCATCACGATTCAGGTTACGTACCAGGATTGAAGGATCGATCGGATTCGGGAAGTCGCGGGCAACCGGGGCCGCCCACGTGGCACGCCTGCGCCCGACGCGTTGGTACTGCGACGTGGAATGATGCGTTGCACGTCTGACAGACGTCTGACAGCTGCGTGTCTGCGGCATGGATTCGATGGTATTGGCGGTCACTCCGGGGTACTTGATCTGAGGCAAAGGATCGCCCCCCGTTTTGCGTACCGTTGAATCCATGCAAGCGACCTGGAGACCGTCATGTCCAGAGCAAACAGGTTCACAGTTTCGTGCCTGCTCGGCGTGGCGATCGCGATCGCGTCCGGTCTGGCCGATGCCCAGCCACGTCAACCGGCTAGCGATCCCGCCGTCGAGTGGCGCGGCATGATGTACGGCAGCCAGCTGATGAGGCCTGCCGAGCGGAACGCATACCGCACCCGCATGCTCGCCGCGAAATCGGATGCCGAGCGCGAGAAAATTCGCGCGCAGCACCACGCCGAGATGCAAAAACGTGCGAAGGCGCGCGGCATCACGCTGCCTGACGCTCCCCCCATGAGGGGCATGCACGGCGGGCAAGGCATGGGCATGGGTATGGGCTACATGCACGGCCAGCCTGGCGGCCCTGCAAGCGGCGCTACCGGCCAGTGATCGTGCGGTTCGGCGTGTTCGGTGACGAACACGCCATTCCGGCCGCGACCGACCGCTCCCGTGACCTCCGGCCGTGCATTGAACGCGTGCAGTCTGATCCGCGACGTGCATGATCGACTAGCGCCCGGCCGCAGCGGCAGCATCGACAGGCGGCCACGAAACGGCCACGCGCAGTCCGCCGAACGCGGGCGATCGATCCACCTGGATGTCGGCCTCGTGCGCCGCTGCGATTCGCCGCACGATCGACCAGCCGAGGCCGCTCCCGCCCGGCCGGGTTCCCGCCGGCCGAAAGAACCGTTCGCCCAGCCTGCGCAGATCGGCGTCGCCGATGCCCGGGCCGCTGTCCTCAACCCGCAGCACGGTGCGCCGGTCTCGTTGGCCGACGGAAACGGTGATGCACGCCAGCGGCGGGCTGTAGCGAATCGCGTTGTCGACCAGATTGCGCACCATCGCCGCGAGCAAGGCTTCGTTGCCGGCGACGATACATGGCGACGGCGCATCGAACTCCAGCTTCTGCTGCTTCCCGATCGACTGTGGCGCGGCCTCCGCGACCACCGCTTTCGCCAGGGCCGATACATCGACCGGTGCGCGCTCCGCCAGTGCGCCCGCATCGAGACGGGAAAGCAGCAGGAGCTGGTCGACCAGACGCGCCGCGCGGTCGCACCCTTCGAGCACGCCCCGCAACGCGTGCCGGCGCCGCTCGTCATGGCGCTCCGCCAATGCAACCTGCGCCTGCGCCTTGACGGCCGCGATCGGCGTACGCAACTCGTGCGCGGCATCGGCGGTGAATCGGCGCTCCGCGTCCATCACGGCACGAATCCGCTCGAACAGGCCGTTCAGCGCATCCAGCATCGGCCGCATCTCGAGCGGCGTCCGGTCCAGCCGGATCGTGTCGAGCGCCTGCGGATTGCGCTTCGCCAGCGTTCGCCCGAACTCGCGCAGCGGTGCCGTGCCGCGACGAACCGCCCAGCCGATGGCCAGCACCAGCAACGGCAAGGCAGCCGCCATCGGCCAGAATGCGCTGCGCATGACGGCGCCCAGGATCGCCTTGCGTGATTCGATTCGTTCGCCCACGAATACCTGAACGTCGCCGCGCACGCCGTGCACGACGAATACCCGCCATGCATTCCCGTCGATCACGACGGTCCAGAATCCGGAGGCCCGATCGCGCGCGGTCAGCTCGGGCGCCACCATCGGCCGCGACGGCGCGTTTTCGGAATGCAGGCCGAGCCGGCCTTCATGAAACACCTGAAAGGCGACACGGGGGCCGTATGGATGAAGGATCGGCGCGTCGATCGCATGGTCGTCGTCATCCGGCCCGCGCGCCTGTTGCGCGACGAGCAGTGCCGCCGCCTGCGCGAGGTGGCCGTCGAGCAGCCGGTCGATCTCGCGCCGCGCATCGAGCCAGGTCAGCAGCAGCGTCGACAGCCAGACAGCCAGGACCACGGCCGGCACGAGCGTCAGCAGCCGGCCGTGCAGCGAGCGCGCGGGCAGCAAGGCTTTCATGCAGCGTCCCGCATGAGCACGTAGCCCACGCCGCGAACCGTCCGGATCAGCTCGCTGCCGAGCTTCGCACGCAGGCGATGGATGTGCACCTCGACGGCGTTGCTTTCCACCTCCTGCCCCCAGCTGTACAGATACTGCTCGATCTGCTCGCGCGACAGGACCCGGCCTGCATTCAGCATCAGGATGTGCAGCAGGTCGAACTCGCGCGTGGACAGCGCAACGGCCACGCCGGCGCGGCGGGCGGTTCGCGACGCGGGCTCCAGCTCGACGTCCCGCGCATGGAGCCGCTCCGCCGGCCGGCCGTGGGCGCGCCGGACCAGCGCTCTCAGGCGCGCGCCGAGTTCGTACAGGTCGACGGGCTTGACCACGTAGTCGTCGGCGCCCCCGTCGAGCGCCCTGATGCGGTCGGGCACGGCATCGCGCGCGGTCAGGATCAGGATCGGCAACGCTATGCCGTCGCGACGAATGCGCTGCAGGACGTCCATGCCGTCCACGAGCGGCAACCCGAGATCGAGGACCGCCGCGGCATGCGCATGCGCGCGCAGTTCGCGCTGGGCCGCGTCGCCGTCGCGTACCCAGTCGACCCGGAACCCTTGCTGGCGCAATCCGGCACGGATCCCGTCACCGAGCAGGACATCGTCTTCCACGAGCAGGATGCGCACGATCGAGCACTCCGCCTGCGGCCGTCAATCGTCGTCCCGGCCCGCCCCGTGGGCGGGGCGGCCGGTGTCCGTCGCGACGGGCCGGCCGGCTTGCACGGGCTGCGGCGCCGCGTGCCATTGCATCCACCACCAGCCGAGCACCGCCGCCGTCATGACGACGGCAATCCCCCACCCGGCACGCCGGATGCCGTCGATCGGCGCGCCGCGCTTGTAGCCCGTCACCATCGCCCGGGCCAGATTCTCCCGATGCACGACGCTGCTGACGAGTACGGCAGCGACGTGCACCGTAACGAGCGCGAGCATCGCGTTCGCCGCGCCTTCATGAAGATCGCCGAACGATGCGCCGCTGCCGGTGTAGGCCGCCCAGCCGGCGACGCCGGTGACGACCGTCATCGCCAGCATGGCGACGATCGCGACCGCGCCGGCCGGATTGTGGCCGACATGGTGTTCCGGCCGGCCTTTCGCCAGGCTCAGCGCGTAGCGGAAAACGGCCGCCGGCGAACGGACGAACGACGAGAACCGCGCATGACGCGTGCCGGCCACGCCCCATACGACGCGAAACGCGACGAGCGCCAGCATCGTGTACCCGAACGCGACGTGCATCAGCCGCCACCGCTCGCTCTCTGCGGTCAGCCACGCACCGGCAAAGGAGACGGCCGTCAGCCAGTGGAATACGCGCAGCGGAGCGTCCCAGACCAGTATCCGCGCGGGACGCGAGCGCTCCGGTTCATCGTGTGCCGGGGATGCGGACGAATCGTTCATCGAAATTTCCTTTGTCTGCCTGCGTATGACATGCGGCGCAATTCGACGGCCGCTTCACGGCGGGGCTGCGCCACACGGAGGCGGGAACCTCGTCGTGGGTGGCGGCGAACCATGCCGACCGGGTAATCCGGTCTTCCGGCGGACGGCGCGCCGCGGCGCCCGTCGCTGCGTGCGCCGTCAGCCAGGTTTCCAGTTGCCCGATGGTCGTCGGGTCCAGCGTTGCATCGGTGCCGAAGTGGCGATCGAGACCGTTCACGATGCGGCGCCACGACTCGGCGGGCAGCGCCCCGGGCGGATAGGCGACATGGCAGGTCGCGCACTCCTGCTGGTACCTGGGCAGCAACGGAGTCGCGACGCTCCGCATCTCGTCTTCCGCCAGTGCCGCGCGCGGCAGCAGCGACGTCATCAGCATCGCGAGCAGGCTTGCCCGCACATGTCGCAGCGGGGCGATCCTGCCCGGAACAGTGGTCGAGTCGACGTGGTTCATGATCGTTCGCCGTCAGGGTTTCAGGCTCATGAGCCAGCTCAGGACATCTGCCTTCTCGGCTGCCGAGCATTCGCGCCCGACGACGTCCTTGCAGTTTCTGCGGAACCATTTTTCGGTCCGCGCCTCGTCCGTGAACCGCGCGGGATTGAACGCGGGCGCGAGCGGCTCGATGGTCTTGCCGGTGACGACGTGCCGGCCCGGGCCGGTCGGCGTGCTTCCGTGACAAGTCGCGCAACTCCAGTCGCGCCCATGCCGGGACGTGAAGAACTGCTGTCCCCGCGATGGCGCGGCGCTCGTGCCGGCCTGCGCCGCATAGCCGTCCAGCAGCCGGGCAGGCGTTTCGGCATGGGCGCAAGCCACGACGGCGAACAGCATCGATACGGCAAGGCGCGGGTGACACAGCGTGCGAACGCAACGGGATATCCGCATCGTGATTCTCCTGGGCGATGCGTTCATGTTCGGGCCGGCTCCTTACCGCATTCTTAAGGTTCGGACGCGCGGCTGCCGGCGTGCCATTGCATCAGCGCGACGACACGTGAAGCGACCATGAATCGACCGTGGAGACATCGTGCACGCGTCCCGTCGCGCTCGCGATCAGGATCCCGCCGCCGGCTCGTTCACGCTTGACCCAAATCAAGCCTGTCGGGAAAGCAGGATGCATCGGACCGGTGAATCGGGCGCCCGTCGGCGCGCGGCACGGACTCAGTACAGTAAGAACGCCGCCCGTTCGCGCGCGAACGCGGCATTTTGCGCATCGACGACACGTTCGATCTCGTCGAGCGAGCGCCCCGCCTCCAGCATGTCCGCCACCTCGCGCGAGCCGATCGATGCACGGATCGCATCGATCCGGAACTGCGCCGGATAACGCCGGTGCAGCGCCAGCGCGAGTGCCAACCCGATCTCGCCCGGCCGCGTCGCGCCGGGCGGCCGTTCGATGCGCACCCCTTCGCACATCCTGCCGCGATACGGCCCCTCCGCCGGCACGAAGCGAACCGGCGAGACCGTCGCGTCCAGCCGCATCGCGCGAAGATCGTCGGCGAGGATGCGCCCGTCGATCCACGGCGCGCCGACCACGCCGAACGGTGTCGCGGTGCCGCGCCCGACACTGACCGCCGCCCCTTCGATGAGCCCCGTCTCCGGGTAGAGCGACAGCGCGGCGCCATCGCGCAGGTTCGGCGATGGCGGCACCTGGCCAAGCCCGGTGTCGCCGAAGCGCATCGCGCGCACGTAATGCGCCATCGGCACCACGGTCAGCGCCGCGCCGACGTGCAGGCGGTCGTTGAACAGCCGCGCGAGCTCGCCGAGCGTCATGCCGGGCTGGAGCGGCAACGGGTAATAACCGGTGAACGTGGCCGGCCCGGCATCGGCCACGGGGCCGCCGAACGCATCGCCGCCCAGCGGGTCCGGGCGGTCGAGCACGAGCACCGGGCGCTGGGCGGCGGCGCCGGCTTCGAGCGCGTAACCGAGCGTGGCCAGGTAGGTGAAGAAGCGTACGCCTGCATCCTGCAGGTCGAGCACCAGCACGTCGACGTCGCCGAGCAGCGCGGGCGCGATCCGGCGGCGGTCGCCGTAGAGACTGTGAACCACCACACCGGTCGCGGCGTCGAGCGTGTCGCCGAACGTCTCGTCGACGTCGGTGCCGAGCCCGTGCTCGGGTGCGAACAGCGCGACGAGCCGCGCGCCCGGCGCCTGTGCGAGCAGGTCGGCCGTGCGCCGGCCGAACCGGTCGAAGCCGCTGCGGTTCGTGACGAGCGCGATGCGCTTGCCCGCGACGGCCGCGAAGCCGTTCGCCGCGAGCACGTCGATGCCGGCCAGTACCGGCCCGCGCGATACCGGCAACCGGGCGGCCTGCGCGACGGCCGCCGCCATCGCGGGCACGCGCGTCGCGATCCGCGCCGGCGTCACGGGAGCGGCTTCGCTCGATACGATGCCGAGCACGAGCGAGCGCAACGGCAGCGCCGTGCCGGTTTCGTCGGGATACAGCCGGCTCGTGAGCACGACCGCGAAGCGGCGCGTCACGGGATCGATCCACAGCGCCGTGCCCGTGTAGCCGAGGTGTTGCAGCGCGCCGACCGGCGGCAACCGGTAGCGGTTCGCGACGAGCGGCGGCCCGACCGCCCAGCCGGGCGTGTGCAGGTCGCCTTCGGCGTCGAGCGTGGCCGGTGTCTCGAGCGTGGCGACGCTGCGGCGCGCCAGCACGCGCGCCGGGCCGAGCGCACCGCCGTTCAGCAGCATGCGCGCGAAGCGCGCCAGATCGTCCGCACTCGCGAACAGGCCCGCATTGCCGGCCACGCCGCCCAACGCGGCCGCGACGGGATCGTGCACGCTCCCGCGGAGCGGATGGCCATCGCGCACGGCGGTGGGCGCCACGCGCGCGAGCAGCGGTGCCGGCGGCCGGAACGCGGTGCTCGCCATCCCGAGCGGCGCGAACACGTGTGCGGCGCACCACGCGTCGAGCGGCCGGTGCGACACGCGCTCGACGATCTCGCCGAGTGTCACGTAGTTGACGTCGCTGTAGCGCACCCGTGTGCCGGCCGGCGCACCGGGCGTCATCGCGACGATGTCGGCCAGCACGGCGGCACGGCTGCGCAGCGCGCGGGACGACGACACGCCGGCCGGCAGCCCCGACACATGCGCGAGCAACTGGCGGATCGTGATGCCGGCCTTGCCGTGCGCACCGAACGCGGGCCAGTAACGCGCGGCCGGCGCGTCGAGGCTCAGCATGCCGCGCTCCGCGAGCTGCATGACCGCAACCGCCGTCGCCACCGGCTTGGTCAGCGACGCGAGATCGAAGACGGTATCGGCCGTCATCGCCTCCGCGTGCTCGCCCGCCACGCGCAGGCCGCGCGCGACGCGTACCCGCACGCCGTCCGCATCGCCCGTCACGACCACCGCGCCGGCAAGATGGCCGTCGGCGATCTCGGCGGCGATCGCCTCGTCGATCGAGACGGCCTGCCGCTGTGTTGCGGGCATCCCGGATTCCGCGCTTGCACCGGCCGGCGCAAGCGCGAACAGCAGCGCGCCGGTCAGCGCGGCAGCGCAGCGGGAGCGTCGCGATCGAGCCTGTTCCACTGCATTCATTCCTTCGTGCCGGCCGCATCGGCGGAGTCGAGCCGCGCGCGGAGGACCGCCGCGCCGATGGCGCGAGCGCCGCGCATCGCCGCCTCGCCGGTCCTGATCGAAAGCGCGACTGGCGTGCCGGTTATTGCGGCGATGCGGAACAATCCGCACACAGACGCATAGCGCCTTGCCGTTCGGGGTCGTGCCAGTAGAAGCGCACATCGACGGCGCCGCGCGCCGGTACGACGACGTGCCGGACTTCCTGGACGGCCCTGTCGTGCGCGGACACGGTATATCGCCCCGGCGGCACGCGGGCGAACAGGAACGGCCCGTTCGTGTGCGCGTCGAGAAGCGTCGCCTTGCCGGACGACAGCGTGACGTCGACATCGGAAAGATAATGGCCCCGCTTCGACGCGAACGTGATCCGCAGGTTGTACCGCGGTGCGACGTCGCGAAACGCGGTGACCTCGTCCTGACCGATTCCGCCGGTGATATACGCGACACCGTTGCGCATGATCGGCTCGGTCGACGTTTCAGCCAGCGCGTTCGCACCGATATTCAGCAGGCAGGTTGCGAGCAGCAGCATCTTCACGGTTCCGGTCCACATCTTCACTCTCCTGATCGAGCACGCACGGCTGCGATACCGCCCGTCCGGTCGCGGAACGTGTCGCGTGCGGTGACGTCGCTCGTTCGAGTCGACGACGCTGTCAGCGTCGCGCGGAACGCCGATTTCCCGTTGACTCAAGTCAAGTGCGCGCCTGTCGACGCCGAACGAGGCCGGACGGCCCCCGCGAGACAGTCATCGCACCCCATCTGCCCGGGCGCCGCGGCACGCCTGAAAACACGGGGGAGCGGCATCCGGACGGCGCAATCGTCCGTAACGGCTGTCAGCCGATATTGCACGGCCCGTCGGAAATTTCCGACACGGCGGCCCGACGTCGGACAGCAAGCTCAGGCCACGCTGATTGTTCCGCGCGGCGCCGCTGTCAATACTGGAGACGTGACAGGAAGCAACGTGTTTCGCGGCCGGCGCGCGGCTCTTCCGCCCCGCCGCCGCAGGACCGAGGAGCTGGCGATGATTGATCCGACCGCAGTGCACGCCGACGACGCCATGCCGGATGGCGAACCGCCGGTCGGTGCCCACCTCGTGACCCGCCGCCCCGGTTATCTGCATCATGGGATCTACATCGGCGACGGCAACGTGATTCACTACGCGGGATGGTCACGCCATGCGAGCGGCGGTCCGGTCGAGGTCGTCACGCTGGACGGCTTCCGTGCCGGTTTCGGGCTCGCGGTCATCCGCCACGCGCGCACGCTGTACGACGGAACGGAAGCCGCGCGCCGCGCGGCATCGCGCCTGGGCGAATGCCGATACCGGCTGCTCACGAACAACTGCGAGCACTTCTGCCTGTGGTGCCTTTTCGGTGTAGCGAGGAGCGAGCAGGTCGCGTCGTGCCTGCGCAACCCGGCGCATGGCATCGCGGTCGCCGTCATGCTCGTCGCTTGCGTTCTGGCCGCGCGACTGCATCCGGCGATGACCGGGCGCGAATGCACGGCACGGTGTATGGCGTAGTATCGACGGCAGGGCCGTCGTTCGGTCATTCATCGACTCGACCGTCACCCGCGGCCACGAAAGACGGCATGCGCACGCCCCCACCGTTTCGCCTGCGCGATCGCGATGCGGATCGCGCTGCCCTCGGAACGCCCCTGCCGCAGCAGCGCGTTGGCAATCCCGATCGCCTTGCCGCGAACCGGCGGCGGCAGATTCCGCATCGAAGGCGGATAACGTTCGTCATTCCACGGCATGATCGATTTGCGTCCTGCGCGTTCGCGCCGGTCTGCACGCGCCGCTCAGCGCGGCAACGCGGCAGGATCGTAGCGATTGCGCGGATTCCACAGCATCCAGCCGTCCGTGCCCTCCGCGTCGGCCGCGTCGACCTGCGCGCGAATCTCGTCCGCATCGAACGGCCGGCGATCGAACGCATAGTCGCGAAACGCCTGGAGCCACGGCCGAAACCGGACACCGTCCATTCCGGTCCGGCGCTTCGCCTCGGCCAGCGACCGCGACACGATCTCGCCCGGATGCTCGGTCGGCTTGCGGCAACCGGGCAGGCCCCACGTGAAGCCGGACGGATACAGCATCGGCGACACATAGTCGACGACCGGTCCGAGCGCGTCGAGCCGCTGCCCGATCGCGGTGTCGTCCGCATTCCAGCAGACGTACCCGAAGATGTCGGCCGACATGTACAGGTTGTACGGCCGCAGCCGTTCGCGCGCGCCGGTCAGGAATCCGGTGATCGCCGCGACCCGGTTGGCCTCGGTATTGGGCTCGCCGAACCGGAGGCCGTTGGCGTCGGGAAAACGCAGGTAGTCGAACTGGATTTCGTCGAAACCCATGCGAGCAGCCTCTTCGGCGACATCGTAATTGTGTTGCCAGGCCGCGCGCGATGTCGGGTCGATCCAGCGCTGATGCTCGCGGTCCTGCCAGATCTCGCCGGCCGCGTCGCGCACGGCCCACTCGGGATGAGCGCGCGCCAGCGCGTCGTCCTTGAACACGACGATGCGGCCAATCACGTAAAGACCGCGCGCGTGGAACGTCCGCAGCAGGTCCGGCAGATCGGGCGGATGCACGACGGCACCGGCGGCATGGTTCGCGGCACCCGAGATTTCACGCGCCAGGCTGCGATACGGCGTCACGCCGCTGTCGCCCTTCACGTCGATGACGAGCGCGTTGATCGCCGTCTTATCCTGGAGGGACAGCGCCGCCTCGCGCAGCGTGCGATCGGCGACGCCGTAGGCGGACAGATAGACCGCCTTCGGACGCACGGGCGTCATCCGGATCGTCTGCGCGCCCCCGGCCGGCGCGAGCGTGACTTCGCTTCGCGCGTAGCCCGGCGCACGCACGCTCAGGCGCGTGCCCGCCGCGTCGATCTCCAGTGAAAACGCGCCGTCGCGATCCGCGGTCCGGTTCACGCCCGACGCATGCCCGATCGCGCCGGCGAGCGGGTGCCCGTTCGTCGCATCGACGACGGTGATCGTGACGGGCGCCGCCCGGGCAGCGAAGCCGGCGAGCGACACGAGAAGACAGATGATCAGGCGTTTCATCACGGCTGACTCCCGGCGGTTCTCAGCAATCCGTTCATGCATCGTGTGTCGCAGTCGTCCGTCATCAGAAAGCGCGGCAGTGCCATTGCCGGGTCGGTGACACGAACGGGGCGCGCGTCGAGCGTGAATGCCGCGACGTAGCCTTCGCGGGCGGCCAACTGGTCGGTCTGTTCATCATGGACGCCGAACGGCCAGGCCAGCAGCCTGACCGGCTCACCGGTTTCGGCCTCGAGCCGTTCGCGGGACCGGCCCAGCTGGAACGACACGAAGCGCCGGTAGTCGTCCGGCGTGAGCCGGGCGCGCTCGGTGCGGAAATTCGGATGCCAGTACGTATGGGACTCGATGTCGAACCCGCCGGCGCGCCCGAGCGTGCGCAGCTGGTCCCAGGTCATCGCATAGCCGGCGTTGGAGATGGCGGATGGATAGATGAACAGCGTGATCGGCATCGGATGGGCGGCCAGCAACGGGCGCAGCACGTCGTAGACGGAGCGATGACCGTCATCGACGGCGATCGCGACCGCCCGCGCCGGCACGGCATCGGCCTGGCCGTCGTGCCAGCGCACGACGTCGGCGAGCGGCACGATGCGGTAGCCGTTCGCCTCGATCGCCTGCAGCTGGTGCCGGAAGGTTTCGGTACGCACCGTCATCGAATCCAGGCGCGCGGTGGCGAACCGGTGATAGACCAGGATCAGCACACGCTGGGGGGGCGAATCGACGGTCGCGACGTCGGCGGACGAAACCGGCGACGCGGCCGACAGCAGGAGCAGGCTGGCGATCAAGGCGGTCAGGCGAACGGCCATGGCGGACCTCGTGGAATGGCTGCCCCATTTTTCGCGATGGCGGCACGCAATCCGCTGAGCCAGATCAACGATCGATCGCGCGTCGATGCGATCGTGCATGCGTCGGGCCGCCTGGACGTCAGCTTGCCTGCGCAACCAGTTCGGCATGAATCCGCTCGACGTCGTCGCGCGTGCACAGCGCCGTGCCCGGATGCTCGACCGAGGCGGCCGATGCCGCCAGCGCATACCGGCACGCATCGTCGAACGGCACGCCGCGCGCCAGCGCCCAGACCATGCCGCCGACGAAACTGTCGCCGGCGCCGACCGTGCTGCATACCGCTGCCGGCCTGCCGGGCAGGCGCAGCGCGCGATCGCGCGTGACGACCCAGGCGCCGCGCGCACCGAGCGTCAATGCGACGATGTCGGCCTGCCCGCGCGCCACGAGTTCGCTCGCCTTGCGGCAGGCCGCCGTGTCGTCGAGCGGTTCGCCGGCCAGCGCACTCAGTTCGCCGAGGCTGGGCTTCACGAGATGAACGCCGGCCTCGAGGGCCGCTTGCAGCGCCCGGCCCGCCGCATCGACGACCACCCGGCTTCCTCTTGCCCTGGCCGTGCGCGCGAGCGTCGCATACAGGTCGTCGGGCGCGCCGGGCGGCAGGCTGCCGCTCAGCACGAGATAGCGCGGCGCCGGCTGCATGGCGTCGATGCGGGCCGCGCAGTCGCGCCACTCGGCCTGCGTGACGAGCGGCCCCGGCATCACGAACCGGTATTCGCGCCCGGTCGCGGTCTCGCTCACGCAGACGTTCTCGCGCGTCTCGCCGGCGATCCGGACGCGCACCGCCGGCAGGCGCTCGGCTTCGAGCAGCAGCGTCAACACGTCGCCGGTCGGCCCGCCGGCCAGGTACAGCGCGACGCAGTCGCCCCCGAGCCGGTGAATGGTTCGGGCGACGTTGATCCCGCCGCCGCCGGGGTCGCGCCGTGGCCGTGTACAGCGCAGCTTGTGGGTATCGACGATGTGCTCGACCGAGGTCGAGACATCGACGGCAGGATTCAACGTGACGGTAACGATATCGGTCATGGTGCGTCGCTCGCAGTCGATGGCAGGCGCGCCGGGTGCCCGCGTGGCGATTCCCGGCCCACCGCGGCGTGCCGGCCGTGGCTCCACGTTACGTTCGACGCCGGCCGCGGCATTGACCGCCATCAAGCGGTGCCGCGAAAGCGCCCGGTTGCGTTCGATCAACGACACGTTCGGGCAGGCGCCTACATTGAGTCATTCGTCGTCGCCGAGCCCCGCCATGGACGAGCAGCCGCTTTGCAGCACCGTGTTCACCGAGCGCTATGCGCAGCCCGGCGACACGTCTCGCGCGGCCGTCTTCCATCGCGTCGCCCGTGCGCTGTCGCTCGCCGAGCCGGCCGAGCGCCGTGCGCAGGTGGAGCGCGTGTTCTACCTGAACCTGCAGCGCGGTGCGATCGGCGCGGGCCGCATCCTCGCGAACGCCGGCGCGGACCACGGCGGAACGATGGTCAACTGCTTCGTCCATCCGCTCGCGATTCCGGCCGACGCCCCCGTGCAGGCCCTCGACACGGCGCTCGCGCATGCGCTCGACGACGCCCGGGTCACGCTGTTGATGGGCGGCGGAATCGGCTACGACTTCTCGCCGGTGCCACCCGCCGACGCGTACGAACGGCGCCTGTCGTCCGCACGCGGCGCGTGCGCGGCGCTCGACCGCTTCGATGCGATGTGCCGGGCGCTGCCGTTCACCGGCCCGCGCCGCGGCGCGCAGATGGGCGTGCTGCGCTGCGATCATCCGGACCTCGTCGCGTTCGTCGCGGCCAAGCGCGGACGCGCGCGCTGGCCGACGTTCAACCTGTCGGTCGGCGTCACGAACGCATTCATGGAGGCGGTCCGGCACGACCTGCCGTGGGCGCTCTTCCACCACGCGCCACCCGCCTGCACGTCCGGCGCATCGCCCCGGCTGCCCGACGGACGCTACCTGTACACAACGGTGCCGGCCCGTACGCTCTGGCACGCGATCGTCACTGCCGCGCGCGACAGCGCCGAACCGGGGCTGCTGTTTATCGACACGATCCGCGCCGCGAATCCGCTGCGCGAGCACGAGCGGATCGACGCGACGAACCCGTGCGGCGAGCAGCCGCTGCCGCCCTATGGCAGCTGCGTGCTCGGACCGATCGACCTGTCGCGGTTCGTCCTCCACCCGTTCGGTATCGACGGCGAGCCGCGCTTCGATTTCGCGACGTTCGCCGATGCGGTGCGCATCCAGGTCCGCATGCTCGACAACGTGCTCGATCTGACCGAGTGGCCGCTCGCCGCGCACGAGCACGAAGCGCGCCGCACGCGCCGCATCGGGGTCGGCGTCACCGGGCTGGGCGACGCGCTGACGATGCTGAGGCTGCGCTACGACAGCGCGGAAGCACGCGCGCTTGCACGCAGGATCGCGCTCGCGATGCGCGAGCATGCGTTCGCCGCGTCGGCCGCGCTTGCCGCCGAGCGCGGCGTGTTTCCGGCCTACGACCCGGCCGCCTATCTGAGCGGCCCCGCGTATCGAACGCTGTTGCCGCTGAAGGTGCATCACGCGATCGCGCGGCACGGTCTGCGCAACAGCCACCTGCTGTCGTTCGCGCCGGCCGGCAGCGTGAGCCTCGCGTTCTGCGACAACTGTTCGAACGGAATCGAGCCGGCCGTCGGCTGGACGCAGCGCCGCATGGTCCGCACCGCGGACGGGCAGGTCCGGCCGTTTCGTGTGGAGAATCACGCTTACCGGCTGTTTCGCGCACTGCATGGCGACAACGTCAGGCTGCCGGGATATTTCGTCACGGCGGCGGATATCGCGCCGGCCGATCACGTCGCGATGCTCGCGGCGCTGCAGCCGTGCGTCGACGCCGGTATCTCCAAGACGGTGACGATGCCCGGCCAGTGTTCGCTCGCGGCGGTCGACGCGCTGTTCTTCCAGGCGTGGCGCGAAGGGCTCAAGGGCATCACGATTTTCCGGCCCGATCCGCGGCTCGCGTCGGTCGTGACCGATGACGCGTCGCACGCGCGGCGCGACGGCCCCGTCTGCATCGGCTGTTGAACGACACGATGAGCGGCGGCGAGCGTCCGGGCAAGCATCCGGGGCGATAGCGGGCGCCGATCGCTCCTTCAGGCGGAGACGCCCGTGGTCGTTTCCGTGTCGGCTTCCGGCGCCCGAGGCGGCTCGCCGTCATCGTCCGGCGGCGTGATGAGTGCCACCAGCATGTCGTGATCGATCGATTCGTGCTGCAGCAAACTGCGCGCGATCCGTTCGAGCGCATCGCGATGCGCGCCGAGCGTTGCCGTGACCCGCGCGTGCGCCTCCTCGAGCAGCGCACGCACCTCTTCGTCGATCAGTTGCGCCGTGTGCTCGCTGCAGTGGCCGTCGCCCGGCGTCCACACGCCCGGCGCCCCGCCCTGGCGTGCGCCATCGTCGAGTGTCGCCAGGCCGATCTTCTCGCTCATCCCGTACTGCATCACCATATGGCGCGCCAGCGCGGTCGCGCGGTCGAGATCGTTCTGCGCGCCGGTCGACACGTCGCCGAACGCGATTTCCTCGGCCACGCGTCCGCCGAGCAGCACGTCGAGCCGGTCGAGCAACTCGCTCCGGCGCAGCACGTAGCGATCCTCCGTCGGCACCTGCTGCGTGTAGCCGAGCGCCGCGATCCCGCGCGGGATGATCGACACCTTCTTCACCGGATCGCAGTGCGCGCGGCTTTGCGCGACGAGCGCATGCCCCGATTCGTGGTACGCGATGGTCCGCTTCTCCTGTTCGTTCATCACGCGGCTCTTGCGCTCCATGCCGGTCATCGCGCGGTCGATGGCTTCGTCGAAATCGGCCATCCCGATCGCGGGCTTGCCCAGTTCCGCCGCATGCAGCGCGGCTTCGTTGACGACGTTCGCGAGATCGGCGCCGACGAAGCCCGGCGTGCGCTGTGCCAGCTCGGCCAGGTCGACTTCCGGCGCGAGCTTCACGCGCTTCGTATGCACGGCCAGGATCTGCTTGCGTCCGGTCAGGTCCGGCCGGTCGATCGCGATGTGCCGGTCGAAGCGCCCGGGGCGCAGCAGCGCGGGATCGAGGATCTCCGGCCGGTTGGTCGCGGCCATGATGATGACGCCCGAATTGGCCTGAAAGCCGTCCATCTCGACGAGCAGCTGGTTCAGCGTCTGCTCGCGCTCGTCGTTGCCCGACATCAGGCCGACGCCGCGCGCCTTGCCGAGCGCATCGAGCTCGTCGATGAACACGATGCACGGCGCCTTCTGCTGGGCCTGCTCGAACAGATCGCGCACGCGCGCCGCGCCCACGCCGACGAACATCTCGACGAACGCCGAGCCGCTGATCGTGAAGAACGGCACCGCCGCCTCGCCGGCGACCGCGCGGGCGAGCAGCGTCTTGCCGGTGCCGGGCGCGCCGACGACGAGCACGCCCTTCGGAATCTTGCCGCCGAGCCGCTGGTAGCGTTCGGGGCTGCGCAGGAACGCGACGATCTGCTGCAGCTCGGCCTTCGCCTCGTCGATGCCCGCGATGTCGTCGAACGTGATGCCGGTTTCCTTCTGCATGTAGACGCGGGCGCGGCTTTTGCCCATGCCGCTCAGATCCCGCATCCCGCCCGGCCTTCGCATCATGAAATTCCAGATCAGGACGAAGCCGATCAACGGGAAGATCCAGGTCGCGAGCGTGCCGATCCAGCCCGTATCCGTCGCGCCGCGGTAGCGAATCCCGGCAGTCGTCAGCGCGGCGACCAGCCCTTCGTCGCTCACCCGGTTCGTCGTGAAGCGCCACGGCGCGCCGGCCT
The DNA here is from genome assembly GCF_003857985.1 of Burkholderia sp. Bp9090. NCBI lineage: Bacteria > Pseudomonadati > Pseudomonadota > Betaproteobacteria > Burkholderiales > Burkholderiaceae > Burkholderia > Burkholderia sp. Bp9090. The sequence goes on along the minus strand of NZ_QTPV01000003.1, from coordinate 277,751 downwards.
CCTTCACCCCGGCCGCGTCGGACGCGGGCAGCGCGGCGCCGGCTTGCGGCATGCGCAGCGTGCCCGAGATCGTCGCCGGGCCGATCTCGAGATCGTCGACGAGCCGTGCGTCCACCAGGCGGTGAAAATCGCTGTAGGAAATCGTTGTCGACGCCGGCTGGCGCGCGAGCAGTTGAACCGCGACCAGCACGGCGAACGCGACCGGAATCAGCAGCCCGGAGTAGTCGAATGATTTTTTCACGGGGTCGAACCTCTCCGGCAGGCCAGCATCCGCTCACGCATCGTCGCGCTTCCAGTGCGCACGCAGCACGTCCTCGCCGTCGCGATAGTCGAGCGCGAGATCGCCGTGATGCGCATGCAGCAATGCTTCGCCGAGGCGCCGGACCATGTGCACGCCCGTCGTGCGAACGATGAGCGAATCGGCGGATGTGTCGATGTCCATGATGCGTTCGAGCGCGTGCTCGCTCGTCTCCAGATCGGCCTGATGCCGCAGCAGTTCGAGAATCGTCGAACGGTGCGCGCTCAGGTAGGCCCCCTGCAACACCAGTTCGCCCGCCGGCACGTTTTCCCGCATGCGCTTGCAGGCCGGGCATTCGAGCTGGCGCCGGTCGAGCGGGGTCGCATACCAGGTCCAGCGGCCCGCGTCGCAGACGGCGCCGCAGCCTTCGCAGATGCGGTCGCCCGCGGGCCGCTTCGGTTCGCGATAACTGTCCTTCGTATGCGGCTGCATGCGCTTGTCGCGGCGCAGATAGTTTCGGCCGGGGCCGGTATGCGAACGGTTCATCGCAGCTTCTCCTGGTAGTAGACGGCACGTGCAAGCCGGTCAGGCGACGCTCAGTCGGTCGACGACCTGCCGGACACCCCTCACCGACCCGGCCGCACCACACGCGGCGCGCCTTTCGGCCAGCGACGCGACCGTGCCCGTCAGCGTGACGACGCCGTCGGTTGCGTCGATCGAGATTCCCGCGGTTTCGCGCTGCGCGCGGCGCGCAAGCGCCTCGGCGATCCGGGCGCCGACGTCGGGCACCGTATGGTCGGCACGCACCCGGATGCGGTTGGCCACGCCGACGACGCCGATCATCCGGCTCACCATCGCTTCCGCCGCGCGGCTCTGATACGCATGATCGACTTCGCCGTCGAGCGTCACGCAGCCGTGATCGACCTCGACGCTGATCTTGTGATCGCGCAACGCCTCCTGCCAGCCGAGCGCGAACGTGATCGCGATCGCCAGTTCCTGGTCCGCGCACGCGTTCTCCGGCGGGGTGACGTTCAGTTCGAGCACCAGCGCGCGCGCGTCGGCGACGTGCAGTGCCGTCTTCTGCGCCTCGAGCTTCTGGGCCCAGCTGTCGACCGTGCCGCGCAACGTCACGATCCGGTCGTGAACCTCGACGTCGATCCGGCGCGCCTCGATCGCCGGATTCCAGAACAACGCCTGCTCGACATCCTGCTTGAGTACTGCATCGGACTTCATGTCGGTCTCCCGTCGGCCCGTGCCGGCCGCAATGCCTGCGAGCGAATGCGTGCCGCACCGTGTTCAGCATCGCGCACGGCCGCGCCGGCGGCTTGACGAGGATCAATCAACCGCGGGCTCGCGACGGACGTTGCCGCACCGGGCGTGCCGCCCGTGACAGGCATTGCGCGGCCCGGTCCGGCACGCCGTCGCGAAAGCGTCCGACGCATGCTCCGGCACGCGCGTCAAGCGAGCGGCCCCTCGAAACGCATCCCCGCCCGAGTGACACAGATCAAGGGGAAACCCGGTAATCGTCGGATATAAGTGAATCCGAAGCGGCGACGCCCCGCGGGCGGCGCCATCCCGAATTCCCGCATTTCCGTATTCGACGAGGCATTCCATGCGCGCTGCCGCGCTTCCCGTTCGCTGTCATCCTGCCGTCGTGCGGCGCATGCGTGCCATTGCGCTGGCGGCGGGCATGGGGCTGCTGTCGGGCTGCCTGTCGCTTGCGCCACCGGACGAGCGTCCCGCCGCACCGATTCCCGCGTCCTTTCCGGAGCCGTCCGCCGACGCGACACCCGCCGCGCCCGTGCCCGACTGGCAGGCTTACTTCGTCGACCCGCGCTTGCGCGCACTGATCGGCCAGGCGCTCGCCGACAACCGGGATCTGCGCGCGGCGGTCGCACGCGTCGAGCAGGCGCGCGCGGTGTACGGCATCCGCGGCGCGGATCAATGGCCGACCATCGGTGCGGGCGCGGCCTACGCGCGGTTTCGCACGCCGGGCGGCTTTCTCACTCCGGTGCCCGTCATCGGCCAGGTCTATCAAGTCCAGCTGGCCGAGACGCAATGGGAGATCGATTTCTGGGGCCGCGTGCGCAACCTGAAGGAAGCAGCGCTTCAGCGCTACCTCGCGAGCGACGCGGCCAGGCAGGCGGTGACGCTGAGCGTCGTCACCGGTGTGGCGGACGCGTATCTGACCCTGTGCGAGATCGACGAACGCATCGCGCTGACCCGCGCGACGATCGACACCCGCCGCGAATCGCTGCGGATTTTCCGGCTTCGTCACTCGGCCGGCGCGATCTCGCGCCTCGATCTCACGCAATCGGAGATCCTGCTGCAGCAGGCGGAATCGCTCGGCGTGCAGTTGCAGCAGGCCCGCGCGACGGCGGCCGATGCGCTGGCGTTGCTCGTCGGTGCGCCGCCGGCGCTGGGCGCCACGCCGCTCGCGCTCGACGACGGCGCGGTGCTGCCGTCGCTCGCGCCCGGCCTGCCCTCATCGCTGCTGACCCGGCGCCCGGACGTGATCGCGGCGGAGCGCGAACTGCAGGCGAGCCGCGCGAACATCGGCGCGGCGCGCGCGGCATTCTTTCCGCGCATCGCATTGACGAGTGCGATCGGTTCGGGAAGCAGCGCGCTGCACGACCTGCTGTCGTCGGGGGCCGGCGTGTGGTCGGTGATTCCCAACGTCACGCTGCCGCTCGTCGACGGCGGCCGCAACCGGTCGAATCTCGCACTGGCGCGCGCGCAACGCGAAGAAGCGCTCGCCCGCTACGAACAGACGCTGCAGCGCGCGTTCCGCGACGTGTCCGATGCGCTCGCCGCGCGCCATTGGCTCGCCGACCAGCTCGCCATCGAGCGCGCCACGCTGGCGTCGCAGGCCGAGCGGGCGCGCCTCGCGAAGCTGCGCTACGACAGCGGGGCAACCCGCTTCCTCGAGGTGCTCGATGCGCAGCGGGACCTGATGAACGCCGAGCAGCAGCTGGTCACGACCCGTCGTGCGCTGCTGTCGAGCCGCGTCGCGCTGTACGGCGCGCTCGGCGGCGGCGTGATCGACACCGGCAAGACTGCCGCGGCAACGGCGCCCCTTTCGACAGACTCGGACAACACACCATGAAAACCATCCCGCGCCCTCTTCTGATCGGTATCGGTGCGGCCGTGCTTGCGATCGGCCTCGCGTACTACGGGTGGACGCGCTGGCACGACGGCCAGGCGGACGCGGGGCTCGTCAGCGGCAACGGCCGCATCGAGGCGACCGAAATCGACGTCGCGACCAAGCTGCCGGGGCGCGTCACCGCGATGCTCGTCGACGAAGGCGACTTCGTGACGGCCGGCCAGCCGCTCGCACGCATGGACGTCGTCGTCCTGCAGGCGCAGCTCGACGAGGCACGGGCGCGCGAGCAGCAGGCGGTGAACACCGCGGCGAGCATCGACGCGCAGGTCGCGCAGCGCCGCAGCGACAAGGCCGCGGCCGCGGCCGTCGTCGTGCAGCGGGAAAGCGAGCTGGACGCGGCCACGCGGCGGCTCGCGCGGTCCGAAACGCTGTCGCGCGACGGCGCGTCGTCGATGCAGGAACTGGACGACGATCGCGCGCGCGCCGGCAGCCTGCGCGCGACCGTGAATGCCGCGCGGGCCCAGGTGCAAGCCGCTCAGGCCGCGATCGACGCCACGCAGGCCCAGCTCGTCGCGGCGCGCTCGGCCGTGACGGCCGCGCAGGCGACCGTGGCGCGCGTGCGGGCCGACCTCTCGGACAGCGAACTGACCTCGCCGCGCGACGGGCGCGTCCAGTACCGGATTGCCGAGTCGGGCGAAGTCCTGCCGGCGGGCGGCAAGGTGCTCAACGTCGTCGACCTGTCCGACGTGTACATGACGTTCTTCCTGCCCGAAGCGGCCGTCGGCCGGGTCCCGCTCGGCGCCGACGTGCGGATCGTGCTCGATGCGGCACCGGAATACGTGATTCCGGCACGCGTGTCCTATGTGTCGAGCACCGCGCAGTTCACGCCGAAGACGGTCGAAACGGCCACCGAGCGGCAGAAGCTGATGTTCCGGGTGAAGGCACGCATCGATCGCGACCTGTTGCAGCGCCACCTGAAACTCGTCAAGACCGGGTTGCCGGGCGTGGCGTGGCTGAAGACCGACCCGCACGCGGGCTGGCCGGATCGCCTCGCGATCAGGGTGCCGCAATGAAGGCGGCGCCGCCCGTCGAGACGGATGCCGGCGCGACCGGCGCTGCGCCGGTGTCGGCCGATCCGGGCTGGGTCGCACGGCTGTCCGGCGTCTCGCTGCGCTACGGCGACAAGGCCGCGCTCGACGACGTGACGCTCGATATCCCGGCCGGCCGCATGATCGGGCTGATCGGGCCGGACGGCGTCGGCAAGTCGAGCCTGCTCGCGCTCGTTTCCGGCGCGCGCGCGATCCAGCAGGGCCGCGTATGGACGCTCGACGGCGACCTGTCGTCGCGCCGCCACCGCGCGCGCGTGTGCCGGCGCATCGCCTACATGCCGCAAGGCCTCGGCCGGAACCTGTACGCGACGCTGTCGGTCGAGGAGAACCTGCAGTTCTTCGCGCGCCTGTTCGGCCACGATGCGGCGGAGCGGCGCCGACGGATCGACGCGCTGACGCGCAGCACCGGCCTGCAGCCGTTCCTGGACCGCCCGGCCGGCAAGCTGTCCGGCGGCATGAAGCAGAAGCTCGGCCTGTGCTGCGCGTTGATCCACGATCCCGACCTGCTGATCCTCGACGAGCCGACGACCGGCGTCGATCCGCTGTCGCGCGCGCAGTTCTGGGAGCTGATCGGCCGCATTCGCGCCGCCCGCCCGGCGATGAGCGTGCTGGTCGCCACCGCGTACATGGACGAGGCCCGCCGTTTCGACCGGCTGATCGCGATGGACGCCGGCCGCGTGCTGGCAACCGGCAGCCCCGGCGAGCTGCTCGAGCGCACCGGTTGCGACACGCTGGAAGCCGCGTTCATCGCGCTGCTCCCGGAGGCGCGCCGGCACGGACACCAGCCGGTCGTGATCGCGCCGTTCGAGGCCGATCGGGCGGCCGGCTACGCGATCGAGGCGGACGGGCTGACGATGCGGTTCGGCGATTTCGTCGCGGTCGACCACGTGAGCCTGCGGATCCGCCGCGGCGAAATCTTCGGCTTTCTCGGCTCCAACGGCTGCGGCAAGTCGACGACCATGAAGATGCTCACCGGCCTGCTGCCCGCATCCGAAGGCACCGCAACGCTGTTCGGCCGGCCGGTCGCCGCGAACGACATCGACACGCGCCGGCGCGTCGGCTACATGTCGCAAGGGTTTTCGCTCTACGGCGAACTGACCGTCCGGCAGAACCTCGTGCTGCACGCGCGCCTGTTCGGCGTGCCGGAGGCGGACGTGCCCGCGCGCGTGACCGAAATGGTCGCGCGCTTCGGGCTGGCCGACGCCCTCGACGCGCTGCCCGAGCGCCTGCCGCTCGGCATGCGGCAGCGGCTCTCGCTCGCGGTGGCGATGGTGCACAAGCCCGAGCTGCTGATCCTGGACGAACCGACGTCGGGCGTGGATCCGGTCGCGCGGGACGACTTCTGGCGGCTGATGATCGAGCTCGCGCGCAACGATCGCGTCACCATCTTCATTTCGACGCACTTCATGAACGAGGCCGCGCGCTGCGACCGCATCTCGCTGATGCATGCCGGCCGCGTGCTCGCGAGCGCCGCGCCCGAGGAACTGGTGCGCCTGCGCGGCGCCGCCACGCTCGAGGACGCGTTCATCGGCTACCTGAGCGACGCGCAGAAAGCGGATGGCGCGGACGGTGCGCCGGCCGATGCGCCGGCCGACGCCGGCTGGCTCGCCGCGCCGCCCGCGGCGGCCGGCGCCGGTCGTGCGGCGGCATGGTTCAGCCCGGCGCGCGCCGGCAGCTATCTGTGGCGCGAAGTGCTGGAGCTGCGACGCGACCCGTTGCGCGCGACGCTGGCGCTGTTCGGCTCGCTCGTGCTGATGTGCGTGATCAGCATCGGGATCAGTCTCGACGTCGACAACCTGACGTTCGCGGTGCTCGACCGCGATCAGTCGATCCTGAGCCAGGACTATGCGCAGAACCTCGCCGGTTCCCGCTACTTCGTGCCGCGCGCGCCGCTCGCGGACGACCGCGACATCGAGCGCCGCATGCGCAACGGCCGGCTGTCGCTCGCGATCGAGATCCCGCCCGGTTTCGCGCGCGACGTCGCGCGCGGCCGCCGCGTGGAGATCGGCGCATGGGTCGACGGCGCGATGCCGATGCGCGCGGAGACGATCCGCGGCTACGTGGCCGGCATGCACGAAAACTGGCTGCGCGACCAGGCGAAGCGCCGGCTCGGCGTGTCGCTCGCGCCGGCCGTCGACATCGCGATCCGCTATCGCTACAACCCGGACGTCAAGAGCCTGCCGGCCATGATTCCCGCGATCATGCCGATGCTGCTGCTGATGCTGCCCGCGATGCTGACGGCGCTCGCCGTCGTGCGGGAACGCGAGCTCGGGTCGATCGTCAACCTGTACGTGACGCCCGTCACGCGGGCCGAATTCCTGCTCGGCAAGCAGGCGCCGTACGTGATGCTGGCCATGCTGAACTTCCTGCTGATGGTCGTGCTGGCCGACCTCGTGTTCGGCGTGCGGATCAAGGGCAGTTTCGCGACGCTGGCGGCCGCGGTGCTGATCTTCAACGTCGTGGCCACCGGCATCGGGCTGTTCGCGTCGACGTTTACCCGCAGCCAGATCGCCGCGATCTTCATGACGATCGTCGGCACGCTGATTCCCGTCGTGCAGTTCTCGGGCCTGCTCACGCCGCTGTCGTCGCTCGAGGGTAGCGGCAAGTGGGTCGGCACCGTCTATCCGGCCACCTACATGCTCGCGATCAGCCGCGGCGTCTACAACAAGGCGCTCGGGCTGGCCGACCTGTCGTCCCAGTTCTGGCCGATGCTCGCGGCCGCGCCGGTCATCCTGGTCATGACCGGCGTACTGCTGCGCAAGCAGGAGCGCTGACCATGTCGCGCCTGCTCGTCATTTTCCGGCTCGGGATCAAGGAACTGTGGAGCCTCGCCCGCGACCCGATCCTGCTCGCGCTGATCGTCTACACGTTCAGCGCGTCGATCTACGTCGCGGCCACCGCGCGCCCGGAAACGCTGCACAAGGTGCCGATCGCGATCGTCGACGAGGATGCGTCGCCGCTGTCGGCGCGCATCGCGGCGGCGTTCTTCCCGCCGCAGTTCGCGCCGCCCCCGCTCGTCGACGCCGGCGCGGCCGATCGCGGGCTGGACAACGGCGACTACACGTTCTCGCTCGACATTCCGCCCGGCTTCCAGCGCGACGTGCTCGCCGGCCGTCACGCGACGGTCCAGCTCAACGTCGATGCGACCCGCATGACGCAGGCGTTCACCGGCGGCGGTTACGTCCAGCAGATCGTGTCGGGCGAGATCGATGCGTTCGTGCGGCGCCAGCGCGGCACGCCCTTGCCGCCCGTCGATCTCGCGATGCGGATGCGCTTCAACCCGAATCTCGACGAAGTCTGGTTCGGCGCGCTGATGGAACTGATCAACAACGTGACGATGCTGTCGATGATCCTCACCGGCGCCGCGCTGATTCGCGAGCGCGAGCACGGCACGATCGAGCATCTGCTCGTCATGCCGGTGACCGCGGCGGAAATCATGCTCGCGAAGGTCTGGTCGATGGGGCTCGTCGTCGCGGCGGCGGCCGTCGCGTCGCTGACGTTCGTCGTGGGCGGCGCGCTGCACGTGCCGATTCCGGGATCGGTGCCGCTGTTCGTGGCCGGCATGGCGCTGCACCTGTTCGCGACGACGTCGATGGGGATCTTTCTCGCGACGCTCGTGCGCAGCATGCCGCAGTTCGGCATGCTGCTCGTCCTCGTGCTGCTGCCGCTGCAACTGCTGTCGGGCGGACTGACGCCGCGCGAAAGCATGCCGCCCGTCGTGCAGGACATCATGCTGGCCGCGCCGACCACGCATTTCGTCGAACTCGCGCAGCGGATCCTGTATCGCGGTGCCGGGTTCGATGCGGTGTGGGCCCAGTTCGCGGCGCTGTTCGCGATCGGCTGCGTGCTGTTCCTGCTGTCGCTGACGCGGTTCCGCAAGACGATTGGTCAGATGACTTGATCGGCGCATCGCGCCCGTGACGCCGGGATTCGTCCGTTGATACAGATCAATCGTGCCGGCGCGCGGCACGCGATCATGGCGCCATGTCTTGCGCAACCAGTGGCAGCTATGTCCACGGCGGCCGCTTCCCGGGAGAACGTCATGATGGGTCTGCGATACCGAAACGCGCTTGCGACGCTCTGCGTATTCATCGCGCTCGCGTCGCTGCTGGGCGTCGTGCATGCGATGCTGATCGACGAGCGGGTCGTCCCGTACGCGATCGTTGCGCTCGTGTCGGGCATCGTGGCGTTCGTCGCGCAGCTGGATCCGGCGCCGTCCGGGCGCTAGGCGCACGGCCCGGACGCGTCGGATTCGCCATCATGAACGGCATCCTGCGTCTCGCGTTCAAGCTGCTCGTCAACGACAGCGCGAAATTCACCGCGCTGATCGTCGGCATCACGTTTTCGGTGCTGCTGATGATCGAGATGACGTCGCTGTTCGCCGGCATCCTGAACAAGTCGTCGGCGTCGGTCATCAATATCGGCGCGAAGGTATGGGTGATGGACCCGGCCGTGAAGACGATCGCGAACAGCATCGGCATGCCCGACTACGTGCTCGACGCGGTGCGCAGCATCGACGGCGTCAAGTATGCGGTGCCGCTCTATTCCGGCGGCGCGCTCGTCAAGCTGCGCTCCGGCACCTACCAGGCCGTGACGGTCGTCGGCCTCGACGACGCCAGCCTGCTCGGCCGCCCGACGATGCTGCAGGGCCGCATCGAGGACATCTACGCGGAAAACGGCTTCATCGCGATTCAGGATCCCGAGTTCCGGAAACTCGAGAATCCGTCCGTCGGCACCGATTTCGAGTTGAACGATCATCGCGGCGTGATCGTCGGCATCGCGAAGGTCGCCGCGAGCGGCCTGTTCGGCACGCCGACGCTTTACACCACCTACGCCCGCGCGATCCGCTACATTCCGTCGCCACGCTTCACGACCTCCTACATCCTCGTCGAGCCCAAGTCGGATGCCGACATCGCCCACATCAAGGCCGTCGTGCAAGCGCTCGGCTATCGCGCGTACACACGCGACGAATTCATCGCGCAGATCGCGCGCTTCTACAAGTACGAGACCGGGCTCGGCACCAACATCATGCTGATGACGATCATCAGCTTCATCATCGGCCTGTCGATTTCCGGGCAGACGTTCTATGCGTTCATCCTCGAGAACCTGGACAAATTCGGCGCGCTGAAGGCGATCGGCGCGAAAAGCCGCGAGCTGGTCGCGATGATCCTGTTCCAGGCGACGTTCACCGCGCTGACCGGTTACGGTATCGGCGTCGGGCTGTGCGTGCTGATGATCAGTCTCGCGAAACTGCGGATTCCCGACTATGCGGCGCTCATCACGTACGGCAACCTGTCGCTCGCGTTCGGGATGGTGGTCGTGATCGCGACGATTTCGAGCTATCTCGGCGTGCGGCGCGTGCTGCGCATCGAGCCGTTCGACATCTTCCGGGGCTGACGATGGCCGGCATCGCGATCGACGCGCGCGGCGTCAGCAAATGGTTCGGCGAAGGCGACGCGCGCACGCAGGCACTGCGCGACGTGTCGATGCAGGCGAACTTCGGCGAGATGCTGCTGATCGTCGGGCCGTCCGGCAGCGGCAAGACGACGCTGCTCAGCGTGATCTCCGGCATCCTGCGGCCGGACGGCGGTTCGGTGTCGATCGACGGCGTCGACCTGTGGGCGCAGCCGAACGACGCGATCGCCGATTTCCGGCTGAACCGGATCGGCTTCGTGTTTCAGGATTACCACCTGTTCCCGCGGCTCACGACCGCGGAGAACGTCGCGATCCCGCTGATCCTGAGGCGCCGGCCGTGGGACGACGCGCTCAAGGAAGCGCACGCGTATCTGGACGTGGTCGGGCTCGCAAACCGCGCGCAACTGCCGCCCGTGAAGCTGTCCGGCGGCGAACAGCAGCGCGTCGCGATCGCGCGCGCGATCGTCAGCCAGCCCGACCTGCTGATCCTCGACGAGCCGACCGCGTCGCTCGATGGCGACACGGGCCGCATGATCATCGACTTCGTCAAGCACAAGGTGCTCGACGACACGCGCTGCATCGTGATCGTCACGCACGACGCGCGGATCTTCGAGTACGCGGATCGCGTCCTGCGGATGGAAGACGGCAAGCTGAACGGCATCGAGCGCGGAGGCGCACGATGAAACACCGGCTCGTGTTCGTGGCGGCCCTGCTCGGCTTCCTGGCAAGCGTCGTCGCCGCGTGGGTCTACAGCCGCCAGGAGCCGCCGCAGCCGCCGGTATTCAAGCCGGCCGCCAATCCGTACGCGCGCGGCGTCTATGCGAACGGCATCGTCGAGAGCGAGCAGCCGGCCGGCGCGAACGTGAACGTCTATCCGGACGTCTCGGGCGCGGTGACGCGGATCCTCGTGCACGACGGCGATCCGGTGAAGGCCGGCGACGCGCTGCTGACGATCGACGACTCGGTGCAACGCGCGACCGCCGCCCAGCTCGCGGCGCAGGCCGACGCGGCCGCCGCGCTGCTCGACGAGCTGAAGGCGCAGCCGCGCCGCGAGGTGCTCGACGTGGCCAGTGCGCAAACGGCGGCCGCGCAGGCGAGCCTGAAGCTCGCGCAGGACCAGTACGACAAGCAGCGGCACGCGTACGACATCGATCCGAAGGCGGTCAGCCGCGACGCGCTCGACACGGCCGCGAACGCGGTGCGCGTCGCGGCGGCCAACCTGGACGTCGTGACGCGGCAGTATCGTCTGACCAAGGCCGGCGCATGGAGCTACGACGTGCGCAACCAGGAAGCGCAGGCCATCGCGCTGCGGCGCGCGGCCGACGCGGCGGCCGCACTGCTCGCCCGCTACACGCTGCGTGCGCCGGCGGACGGGACCGTCCTGGCGATGAACGCGGCCGTGGGGGCCTACCTGACCTCGCAGGGGCTCTACGACACCTATACGCGGGGCAGCACGCCGGTCGTGGTGCTCGGCACGCCGGTCGACCGGCTGCAGGTGCGCTGCTACATCGACGAGATCCTGATCCACCAGTTACCCGACCTGCATGCGTTGAAGGCGCACATGTTCGTGCGCGGCACATCGGTCGAGGCCGATCTCCAGTTCGTGCGCGTGCAGCCATACGTCACGCCGAAGATCGAGCTGTCCGACCAGCGCACCGAGCGCGTCGACGTGCGCGTGCTGCCGGTCATTTTCCGCATCTTGCCGAACAGGAATGTGCGGCTGTTTCCCGGGCAGATCGTCGATGTCTACGTCGCAGGCAAATAGCGGGGCCCGCCGCGCGCGCGCGCTGCGCCGCGGCACCGGCGCGCTGGCCGTCGCCGTGCTGCTCGCGGGGTGCACGGTCGGGCCGAATTTCGTCCCGCCGCCCGCGCCGCGCGTCGCGCGCTTCGTGCCGCCCGACGATCCGGGCGCGGCGTCCGGCTCCTGGAGCGGCGGCGGCCGGACGCAGGCATTGTCGGCGGACGCGGCGCTCACGCGCGACTGGTGGACACGCTTCGGCAGCCGCGCGATCGACTCGACCGTCGCCGAAGCATTGACCGGCAGCCCGACGCTCGATCTCGCCGAAGCGACGCTGCGGCGCAGCGAGCACGCGCTGCGGGCCGGCCAGGGGATCTTCTTTCCGCAGGTGGATGCACAGGCCGGCGCGTCGCGCCAGCGCGCTGTGCCGCTGCGCACCGGCCAGGCGTTGCCGGCGTCGATCTTCAACCTGTTCACGCTGTCGGCCACGGTCAGCTACACGCTCGACCTGTGGGGCGGCGAACGGCGCCAGGTCGAAGCGCTCGCGGCCGACGTCGATGCGCAACGGCAGGCGCTGGCGGGCGCCTACCTGATGCTGACCGCGAACGTCGTCAATACGATGGTCGCGCGCGCGGCCTATCGCGACGAAGCCGCGGCGACGCGCGAAATGATCGGCCTGCTCGACGAGCAGGTTCGTCTGACGCGCGCGCAGGTGACGGCCGGCGCGGCAGCCTACGTCGCGGTGCTGACGCTGGAATCGCAGCGCGCGTCGTTCGAGGCGACGCTGCCCGCGCTCGACCAGAAACGCGCGCAGGCCGACGATCTGCTCGCGCTGCTGGCCGGCCGCTACCCGGCCGACTGGCGGACGCCGGACCTGTCGCTCGACGGGATCGAGCCGCCCGCCAGCCTGCCCGACACGGCGCCGTCGTCGCTGGTGCGCCGCCGCCCCGACATCCTGCAGGCGGAAGCCCAGTTGCACGTGGCCAGCGCGCGGGTCGGCGTCGCGACGGCCGCGCTTTACCCGAACCTCACGCTGTCCGCATCGGGCGGGTTCGACAGCGTCGTCGCCGGCAAGCTGTTCTCGCCCGCCGGCCGCGTGTGGAGTGCCGGTGCCGCACTCACCGCGCCGATCTTTCATGGCGGCACGCTGCTGAACCAGCGGCGCGCCGCGCAGGATGCGTACGACGAAGCCGATGCGACCTATCGGCAGGTCGTCCTGTCGGCGTTCTCGCAGGTGGCCGACACGTTGCGCGCGCTCGCCAACGACGCGGCGGCGCTCGATGCGCAGGCGCGCGCGATGGCCGCGGCTCGTGACGCGCTGAAGCTCACGCAGGCCGGCTACGACGCGGGGATTGCCGGCTACGTCCAGTTGCTGGTCGCCGACGTGCAATACCATCAGGCGCGGATTGCGTGGCTGCAGACGGTCGCGCAGCGCCTGCAGGATACGGTTGCGTTCTACGTCGCGCTCGGCGGCGGCTGGGGCGATGCGGGCTGACGCGCCTACAAGCGCGCCGCACCGGCATTCAGTTCCGCTCAGCCCCATTCAGCCCGTCTGCGCCACCACGTCGGGCCGCTGCCACGGCGGCAATTCCGCCCAGCCGAGCGGCCCGTAGACGGTGCCGCCGGCGGCCTCGATCCGTTCGACGAACGTGGCGAGCGTGACCCCGGCCGGCACGGTCAGCGTCAGCGCGTCGACGAAATCCTCGCTGCGCAGCCATGGCGCCGCGCCGTGGTTGATCTGCTGGACGCTCCACGCATGCCCGTGCCGCCCCGCCTCGGGCGGTAACAGACCCGGCGCGTCGAACGCGACCCGGAGCAATTGCACGCGCGAATCGCTGTACGGCGGTTTCGCGGCATTCTGGTACGGCACGTCCGCCCAGCGCTCGCCGCATTGCTCGTCGAGCGGCAAGCAGGTAAACCACGCCCAGGGCGCGCGGACGAAGCACAGTCGGTAAAGGTGCCCGGCACCATCCAGATTGGCGATCAACGTCATGATGGGTTCATCCCGAAAGACTCGTGAGGCGACGCGTGATGCCGAACGCATCGCGCGCATGGCATGCGCGGATAACGGGGTCCCGACACCGCATGCACGCACCAACTCACTATCCTGCCGCCGCCGGGGCCCATGCTTGATCGTCGTCAAACCGCGCGCCGGCCGGGAATCTCGCCCGGCCGGCATGGGGATCCCGCAATTCCTGATTTCGGTCAACCGCCGCCCGCGCGTTCAGGATGTAATCGATTTACTGTTCCGTCGACTCCCGCAGAGGCACCCCATGAAACTGACTTTTCTCGGTGCGACCGAAACCGTGACCGGCTCGAAGTACCTGCTCGAGCACGGCGGCCGGCGCGTCCTGGTCGATTGCGGCCTGTTCCAGGGGACCAAGAACCTGCGGCTGCGCAACTGGCGCGCGCTGCCGTTCGCGCCCGACACGCTGGACGCGGTCGTGCTCACGCACGCGCACATCGATCACACCGGCTATCTCCCGGTGCTGGCGCGCGAAGGCTATCGCGGGCCGGTGTACTGCACGGCGGCCACGGCCGAACTCTGCGACATCATGCTGCGCGACAGCGCGCGGCTGCAGGAGGAGGAAGCCGACTTCGCGAACCGGCACGGTTACTCGAAGCATCATCCCGCGCAACCGCTCTACACGCTGGACGACGCGCAGCGCGCGCTGCGCCTGCTGCAACCCGTCGCGTTCGACGAATGCACCGCGCTGGGCGGCAGCCTGTCGTTCCGCCTGCTGCCGGCCGGGCACATCCTCGGCGCGGCGAGCGTCGTGATGCACTGGGACCACAAGGTGCTCGCGTTCTCCGGCGATCTCGGCCGGTATCACGACCCGATCATGCAACCGCCGCGCCCGCCCGCGCATGCCGACTACCTGGTGGTCGAATCGACGTACGGCGACCGGCTGCATCCGGCGTCGGATCCCGAAAACGAGCTGGCCGGGATGTTCGACAAGACCTTCGCGCGCGGCGGGGTCGTCGTGATGCCCTGCTTCACCGTCGGCCGCGCGCAGGAGATCCTGCACTACATCGCACGGCTGAAGGCGGCCGGCCGCATGGCGCGCGTCCCGGTATTCGTCGACAGCCCGATGGCGACGGACGTGACCGAGATCTATCGCCACCATATCCTCGAACACCGGCTGACGGCCTCCGAAGCGAATGCGCTCGGCCACGCGGCCACGATGATCCGCTCGGTCGAGCAGTCCAAGGCGATCGCCGAACACCACGGCCCGATGGTCATCATCGCCGGCAGCGGGATGGCGACCGGCGGGCGCGTGCTGCATCACCTGAGCCGCCATGCGCCCGACGCGCGCAACACGATCGCGCTGGTCGGCTACCAGGCCGCCGGCACGCGCGGCGCGGCGCTCGCCGCGCACGAGCCGACGCTGAAGATTCACGGCGAGTACGTGCGCGTGCGCGCGCAGGTCGAGTCGATCACGACGCTGTCGGCCCATGCCGACTACGAAGAGATCCTGAAGTGGCTCGGCACGATGCAGGGCGCGCCCGTGCGGACCTTCGTCACGCACGGCGAACCCGCTGCCGCGGATGCGATGCGCCGGCGCATCTCGGAGCGCCTGCATTGGCCGTGCGAGGTGCCGACTTACGAGCAGTGCGTCGATCTGGACGCGATTGAGTCAAACAACACGCAGGAACCCACCGCGCTGTCGTCCTGACTGCCGGCGCAACGCCGGCCGCGCGTGACGGGCGGCGGAAGCACCCGGTTTCCGCCACGCGCGGCCCGGCATTCAGCCGATTTCGATGATGACCTTCAGCGCGTGGGTCTGCGCGGCGCGCCCGAACGTGTCGTACGCGCTTTCCACGTCGTCGAGCGAGAACCGGTGCGTGATCAGGCGCGCCGGATCGAGGCGCCCGGCGCCTACCGTCTTCAGCAGCATCGGCGTGCTGACCGTGTCGACGAGCCGCGTCGTGATCGAGATGTTGCGATCCCACAGCTTCTCGAGGTGCAGATCGGCCTTGACGCCGTGCACGCCGACGTTCGCGACGACCCCGCCAGGCGCCACGAGCGACGTGCACATCTCGAACGTCGCCGGAATGCCGACCGCTTCGATCGCGCAATCCACGCCGACGCCGTCGGTCAGCTTCATCACTTCCGCGACCGGGTCGCCGCCGTGGCCGTCGATGCAGTCGGTCGCGCCGAAGCGCCGCGCGACCTCGAGCCGGTTGCCGTCCGGGTCGATCATGATGATCCGCGCGGGCGAATAGAACTGCGCGGTCAGCAACGCCGCCAGCCCGATCGGCCCCGCGCCGACGATCGCGACCGAGCAGCCCGGCTGCACCTTGCCGTTCAGCACGCCGCATTCGAATCCGGTCGGCAGGATGTCGGACAGCATCACGAGCGCGTCCTCGTCCGCGCCGGCCGGGATCCGGTACAGGCTGGTCGGCGCATGCGGGATGCGCACGAACTCGGCCTGCGTGCCGTCGATCCGGTTGCCGAGGATCCAGCCGCCGGTCGTGCAATGCGAATACAGTCCGCGGCGGCAGTACTCGCAGCGGCCGCACGACGAGATGCACGAAATCAGCACGTGGTCGCCCGGCTTCAGCGAATCGACCGCCGCGCCGACCTGCTCGACGATGCCCACGCCTTCATGGCCGAGGACGCGGCCCGGTTCGCACGTCGGCACGTCGCCCTTGAGGATGTGCAGATCGGTGCCGCAGATCGTCGTGCGCGTCACGCGGACGATCGCGTCGGTGGGCGACTGCAGTTCCGGTTTGGGCCGCCGTTCGAGCGCCTTGCGCCCGGGGCCGTGGTACACGAGTGCTTTCATCGCAATTCCTCCATCGAAAGGGGGGCCTGTTCAGGCATCGGCGCGGCGTCATGCCGGACCTGTGCCAGCAACACCGCGAGCGCGCAGGACGCGACCCGGACGGCGACGCCGTCGGCGCGGCTCGTCAGCACGATCGGCACGCGCGCGCCTACGACGACGCCCGCGTTCGCGGCGCCGCCCAGGTATTCGAGCTGTTTCGCGAGCATGTTGCCCGCTTCGATATCGGGCACGACGAGGATGTCGGCACGGCCGGCAACCGGCGAGTCGATCCCCTTCTCGCGTGCGGCCCGTTGCGATATCGCGTTGTCGAACGCGAGCGGGCCGTCGACGACCGCCCCCGTGATCTGCCCGCGCTCGGCCATCTTCGCGAGGGACGCCGCGTCGAGCGTCGAACGCATCGCCGGATTGACGGTCTCGACCGCGCACAGCACCGCGACGCGCGGGCGCGCGACGCCCAGCGCATGCGCGACGTCGATCGCGTTCTGCGTGATGGCCGCCTTCTGCGCGAGATCCGGTGCGATGTTCACCGCGGCGTCGGTCAGGATGAACGGCCGCGGATACGCCGGCGCCTCGATGAGGAAGCAGTGAGACATGCGCTTGTCGGTGCGCAGGCCCGATTCCGCGGCGACGACGGCCCCCATCAGTTCGTCCGTGTGCAGGCTGCCCTTCATCAGCGCGCCGGCGCGGCCCGACGCCGCGAGTGCCACCGCGCGGGCCGCCGCCGCGTGGCTGTGGGGAACGTCCTCGATCGTCCATTTCGCGAGATCGACGCCCGCTTCGCTCGCCACGCGCAACACCTTCGCGCGCGGCGCGACGATCAGCGGTTCGATCGATGCGCCCAGCGGCGACGCGTTGAGCGCGGCAAGCGCGACGAGGCTGGCCGTGTCGCACGGATGCACGACGACCACCGTCAGCGGCGGCGCATGGCGCGCACGCGCGATCAGGGCGGGCAGTTCGCCGTCCGCGCGCGGCAACAGGCCGGGCAGGCACGCGCCGGCGGACAGATCCGGATGCAGGTTCAGGTTCAGGTTCATATTCAGGTCTCCAGCACGTAGCTGCCGGGCGCCGCGCCGAAGCCGGCGGCCGGCACGCGTGCGGGCACCTCACCCGACGAATGCGCGTGCAGCCAGTCGCGCCAGCACGTCCACCACGATCCGTCGAGCGCGGGCGTTTCGCTCACGAAGTCGCGCCGGTTGCGGTAAGGCGCGCCGGGCTCGCGCGTCGCGCAGCGATAGTGGCGTCCCGGATGGCCGGGTTCGGACACGATCCCGGCATTGTGGCCGCCGGAGGTCAGCACGAACGTCAGCGCGTGGTGCGTGAGCAGATGGAGCTTGTAGACGGAACGCCAGGGCGACACGTGATCGCGCTCGGTCCCGACCACGAACGTCGGCACGTCGATATCCGACAGCGCGACCGGCCGCCCGTCGACGCAGTAGCGGCCGGCCGCGAGATCGTTGTCGAGAAAGAGGCGCGTCAGGTATTCCGTATGCATCCGGTACGGCATGCGCGTGGTGTCCTCGTTCCACGACATCAGATCGTTCGGCTTCGTGCGCGTGCCGAGCAGGTACTCGCTCATCATGCGCGACCAGATCAGGTCGCGCGCGTTCAGCAGCTGGAACGCGGCGGACATCTGCGCGCCGTCCAGGTAGCCCTGCCGCCACATCAGCGCATCGAGCGCGGACAGTTCGCTCGCGTCGATGAAGAGGCCGAGTTCGCCGGGTTCGCTGAAATCGGTCTGGGCCGCGAGCAACGTGACGGAGCGCAACGCCTCGTGTTGGCGGCCGTCGCGCGCGAGCGCCGCCGCGCCGATCGCCAGCAGCGTGCCGCCGAGGCAGTAGCCGACCGCGTGGACCGCTTCGCCGCAGATCGAGCGCGCGGCGTCGAGCGCCGCCATGCACCCGTCGCGCAGATAATCGTCGAGCCCGAGCTCGCGCGCTTCCGCGCCCGGATTGCGCCACGACACGGCAAACACCGTGTAGCCGGCATCGACCAGGAAGCGGATCAGCGAATCGTGCGGCTGCAGGTCGAGGATGTAGTACTTCATGATCCACGACGGCACGATCAGGATCGGCTCGCGTGCCACACCGGCCGTCGTCGGGTCGTATTGCAGCAGCTCGCACAACGCGTTGCGCCAGACGACGCGGCCCGGCGTGATCGCCACGTCGCGCCCCGGCAGATAGGCGCGCGTATCGCGGGCCCGCGTGCCGTGCGTGCGCTCGAGCAGCGCGTGCGCGTCTTCCAGCCAGTGCCGCCAGCCTGCCGCGAGATTCGCGCCGCCGCTGCGCATCGTCGCGTCGAGCACGACCGGGTTGGTCGCAAGGAAATTGCCCGGCGAGCATGCGTCGAGCCACTGTCGCGCGACGAATCCGACCAGTTCCTCGTGATGCCGTTCGACGCCCGGCACGCCGCGCGTCGCGTCGCGCCACCAGCGCTGGATCGACAGGAAGCCGTCGCGGTACGCGCGAAACGGCCATCCGGACCACGCGGGCGCGGCGAAGCGCGCATCGGCCTGCCCGGCGTGCACGGCCAGGCCGCCCGCGCCGGCATCGTCGGCCTCGCCCTCGCCCTCGCCTTCGCCTTCCGGGTTGGCCGCGGGTGCCACGGCAGCCAGCCACGCCTGCGTCGCAAGCTCGTAGCATTTTCCCGGCGACACGGCCAGATGGGCGCCCCAGTCGAGCGTGGCCAGCGCGAGCGACACGGGCGACAGCCCGAACGTCATCGCGGCCACGTTCGCATGCGCGGCGCGGTTCCATTCGTCGGCGGGCGACGACCGGGCCGGCGTGCATCCGGCCGAACGCGACGCCGGTACGTTCGTAGCCGTTGGCCGCATCGACTCGTGCTCGATCGGCATGCGCATGACGGATCCGTTCATCGCATGTGCATGCCGCCGTTGACATCGAATTCCGCGCCGGTCGCGAAAGCCCCCGCGTCGGAACACAGGAACGCGACGAGCTCGGCGATCTCGTCGGGATTGCCGAGGCGGCCGACCGGGATCTGCGGCAGGATCTTCGCGTCGAGCACTTCCTTCGGCACCGTCTCGAGCATCGCGGTCGCCAGATAGCCCGGGGCCACCGTGTTGACCGTCACGCCGTGGCGCGCGAGCTCGAGCGCCAGCGCCTTCGTGAAGCCGTGGATGCCGGCCTTCGCGGCCGCGTAGTTCGCCTGCCCGTATGCGCCGCGCGAACCGTTCACCGAGCCGATGTTCACGATCCGCCCGAAGCCCGCCTCGATCATGCCCGGCACGAACGGCTTCGTCATGTTGAACATGCCGTCGAGGTTGGTGCGCAGCACCGCGTCCCACATGCTCTTGGTCATCTTCACGAAGGTGGCGTCCTGCGTGACACCGGCGTTGTTGACGAGCACGTCGACGCGCCCGAACTCGGCCAGCACGCGTGCCGCGCAGTGCTGGCACGAATCGTAGTCGGCGACGTCGACCTCGAACGCGTGGAACGTCCGGCCCGCCTCGCGTTCGTGCGTGAGCCATGTCGCGACGTGGTCGTTGCGCTCCGTATGCGACACCGCCACCGTCATGCCCGCATCGTGCAGGCGACGGCTGATCGCGGCGCCGAGGCCCCCCATGCCGCCCGTGACGAACGCGACCCGATCAGCGCACATGGTCGTTCTCCTGCGCGCCGGTCGTGCCGTTCAGGCGGCGCACGGCAACCGGCGCCCCGTCGTCCGCGTCCTCGATCCCGCGCTCCAGCGCCGTCATCCAGTCGGCCCACGGCATGCTGGCTTCGTTGACCACCGCCAGTCGCCCCAGGTCGGGCAGCCAGTCGGTCTGATAACGCGACATCGCGCCCGCGCCGTATTCGCGCAACCAGGTGCGCCATGCGCCGGCGTTCTCGTATTGCGCACGCATGCACAGCTCGGCGGCATCCTGCCAGATCGCGACGCTCGCGATCGCGTAGTCGCGCATCACCTGCCGGGTCGCCTCGCCGAAGGCCGGCCACTCTTTCGTGTCCGCAAGCGCCTGCTGCAGGTGGCGAACCGCGGCGCGGTCCCGCTCGATGCGCCGCCCTGCCAGCGCATGCCATTCATGCTGCCAGTCGCTATTCAGCGCGACCATGCGCAGCGCGAGATCGCAGCCCGCGCGGCAAGCGTCGTTCGGTGTCGTCAAAGCGTACGTACTCATCGGCGTCCCTCGTTCGATCCGGTCAATGGGTTGGCATCGCGCCTCGTGCCGCCTGCCCGGGATCGGCATCGCGACCGCTTCACTGTGCGGGCATCGCGCAGGGGAGCCGTTGATCTGAGTCAAGTACGCGGAAACCCTGCTCCGTAGACTGGATTGCACTGGCGGTTCCCCCGTCGATGGAGCGATTCCGATGAGCTACAAGAGCATAGTCGTGCACCTCGATACGAGCGCCCGCGCGCATTCGCGCCTCGAGTTCGCGCTGCGCCTCGCGCGGCGCTTCGGTGCGCACCTGACCGGCCTGTTCGCGGTCTACACGCCGGAGCCGCATTCGTTCTACGTGATGGCCGGGTCCGCCGATTACTTCCGCGAGCAACGCGCACAGCGCGACGAGCGGCTCGCCGCGCTGGAACGCCTGTTCCACGCCGAAACGGCCCGCGCGAAAGTGCCGGCCGCGTGGGTGCGAGCCGACGAGCGCGCGAACCTGGCCGTGCCGCGCGCCGCACGCCTGGCCGACCTCGTGATCGCGGGCCAGAGCGACCCGAACGATCCCGAGACCTACATCGACGACCAGTTTCCGGAGAACCTCGTGTTGTCCGCCGGCCGCCCGGTGCTGCTCGTGCCGTACACGGGCGAATTCCCGTCGATCGGCGAGCGGGTGTTCATCGCGTGGGACGGCAGCCGGGAAGCGGCCCGCGCCGCGCACGACGCGCTGCCCTTTCTCGAACACGCGAAGCGCGCGACGGTCGCCGCCGTGGTCGATGGCGCTTCGGAAGCGGCGGCCACGCGCATTCCGGCCGCCGACGCCGCGCTGATGCTGGCGCGCCACGCACGCGACGTGAACGTGCTCGAAATCGATACCGGTGCCGGCCCGACGGTCGGCGATACGTTGCTGTCGCGCGCGTATGAAACGGGTTCCGACCTCCTCGTGATGGGCGCCTATGGCCATCCGCGCTGGCGCGAGCTGGTGATGGGCGGCGCCACCCGCACGGTGCTGGCGTCGATGACGCTGCCGGTGCTGATGTCGCACTGAGCCGGCCGATGCGTACGCTCGCCCTGCTCGTCGTCAATGCCGGTTCGTCGAGCGTGAAGTTCGCGCTCTTTGCCTACCCGCCGCACGGCGACCCCGCGCGGCGGCCGCTGCACGAGGGCGAAGCGGTCGCGGCCGGCAACAGCGTGTCGATCCGCTACGACGCCGAGCCGGACGGTTCGCTGCCGCTCGGCACGGCGGACGATCCCTACCGCGCCGTGCTCGCGCGGATCGCGGCGTGGATCCGCGTGAAGTTGCCGCACGTCACGCTGGGCGCGATCGCGCATCGCGTCGTGCACGGCGGCGCACGCTACGTGGAGCCGATGCTCGTCGACGACGACGTGCTGGACGCGCTGCGCACGCTGACGCCGCTCGCGCCGCTGCATCAGCCGCACAGCCTCGATGCGATCGACGTGCTGCGCGACGCGTTTCCGGACGTCCCGCAGATCGCCGTGTTCGACACGGCGTTTCATCGCACGCTGCCGCGCGTCGAGCAGCTGCTGCCGCTGCCGCATGCGTGGTTCGACCAGGGCGTGCGCCGCTACGGATTCCACGGGCTGTCGTACGAATACCTGTCCGTCGCGCTCGACGAGTCGTTCGGCGCCCGTGCGCACGGCCGCGTGATCGCCGCCCATCTCGGCAGCGGCGCGAGCCTGTGCGCGCTGCGCGACTGCCGCAGCGTCGCGACGACCATGGGCTTCTCGGCGCTCGACGGATTGATGATGGGCACGCGCAGCGGAACGCTCGATCCCGGTGTCGTCCTGCACCTGCTCGAGGCCGGCAAGCTGTCCGGCGACGAGCTGGGACACATGCTGTATCACGAATCGGGGCTCAAGGGCGTGTCGGGCGCGTCGGGCGACCCGCGCGTGCTGCTCGCGCGCGAGGCGGCCGGGGACGAAGCTGCCCGCGATGCGCTGGCGCTGTACGTCCATCGCATCGTGCGCGAGACCGGCGCGCTGACCGCGCTGCTCGGCGGCCTCGACATGCTGGTGTTCACGGCCGGCATCGGCGAACACTCGGCGGTGTTGCGCGAGCGGATCTGCGCGTCGCTCGGCTGGCTCGGCATCGTGCTCGACGCGCGCGCGAATGCCGATCATGCGCATGTCGTGTCGTGCGCGTCGAGTGCGGTCACGGTGGTCGTCGAGCCGACCAACGAGGCGTGGGTCGCGGCGCGCGCCGCGGTGCGCGTGCTGCGCGCCAATCGCGACGCTTGATCCAGATCAGCGCGAGCGGCGCATACGCGCCGATGATGATTCCATCGGCATCCGTTGAAGGGAAACGTCATGTACTCGAACATTCTGGTCGCGCTCGACGGCAGCGATACGTCGTCCCGCGCACTCGACGCCGCGCTGAACCTCGCGGCGGAGACGGGTGCGCGGCTGACCCCGGTCTACGTCGTCGACTTCCTGGTGCCGGCCTACGACACGTACGGATACGATCCGTCGATCCTGATCGATGCATTTCGCGAGGAAGGACTGCGTGTCACGGAGGATGCGGCACGCCGCATGAAAGCGCGCGACGTGGCCGGCACGTCGCAGATCTACAACGTCGCGCCGGCCGGCGAAGACGTTGCGCACCGGATCGTCGGTCTCGCCGGCGAGACCGGCGCCGACCTGATCGTGATGGGCACGCATGGCCGGCGCGGTTTCCGGCGCCTGTTCCTCGGCAGCGTCGCCGAGCGCGTGCTGCGTCAGGCCACGTGCCCGGTCCTGATGATACCGGCAAGCTGCGCCGCGCAGGCGCCCGCCGAAACCACCGTGGCATCAACCGAAAAGGAGCCGTCATGAGCTACAAGACCCTGCTCGTCCATCTCGACGACAGCGAGCGCTGTGCGACGCGCGTCGACCTCGCGCTCGAACTCGCGGGACGCTGGAACGCCCATCTGATCGGCCTCTACGTGGTCTGCCAGGACCTCCTCGAGCCGTTGCGGCGGCCGGACGAACCGCTGAAGCTGGCCGTCTACGAACGCCTGTGCGAACAGCGGCGCAAGGAAGCGGAAGAAAAATTCCTGAGCGCCGCCGAACGCGCCGGACGCAGCGTCGAATGGCGGGCGCCGACCGGCAACGCGACAGAGGCCGCGGTCCTGCACGCGCGCCACGCCGATCTGCTGGTGCTCGGCCAGGAAAACCCCGACGACCGCCTGACCTACGTCGCACGTCACTTCGTCGAGGACGTCGTGATGGGCAGCGGACGCCCGGCGCTCGTCGTGCCGTACGCGGGCGACGTGCGCACGCTCGGCG
Organism: Burkholderia sp. Bp9090; assembly: GCF_003857985.1. NCBI lineage: Bacteria > Pseudomonadati > Pseudomonadota > Betaproteobacteria > Burkholderiales > Burkholderiaceae > Burkholderia > Burkholderia sp. Bp9090. The sequence continues at coordinate 253,956 of NZ_QTPV01000003.1, read as the reverse complement.
AGAACGTGCTGATCGGCTGGGACGGCGGGCGCGAAGCCGCCCGCGCGATGGCCGACGCGCTGCCGCTGCTCGCCCGCGCGCGTTTCGTCAACGTCGAGACGGTCGCCCGCGGGCAACCCGATCCGGACAAGACGCCGGCAGGCGTCGACGTCGCCGCGTATCTCGAACGGCACGGCATTCGCGCGTCGTTCTCGAGCACGCCGCGCGAACGGCCTGTGAGCGTGGGCGCGACGCTGCTGAACCGGGTGACCGACCTGCATGCGGATCTGCTGGTGATGGGCCTGTACAGCCATGCGCGCATGCATGAACGCGTGCTGGGCGGCGCGACGCGCACGATCCTCGAAACGATGACGGTGCCGGTCCTGCTGTCTCACTGAGCGAACGAAAACGGGGCAGCCGCTCGCGGCTGCCCTCGTCCCGTCACGACCGTCACAACATGCCGGCACACGCGCCCGGCCCCTCCCGGACGACCAGCACCGGCCGGTCCGCGATACGCACCAGCGATTCGGCGACGCTGCCGAGCAACGCGCGGCGCACGCCGCGCCGGCCATGCGTGCCCATCACGATCAGGTCCGCGTCGCATTCGGCGGCGGCACGCGCCAGCACGTCCGATACGTTCTCTCCACACGCGTCGATCGTTTGCGCGATGCCGCGTACACCCGACAACCGGAACGCGGTTTCCGCATCCGCGAGCGCGATCGCGGCCTTGTCCGCATCCAGTCCGGCCGGGTCGCGCCGGTCGATATAACCGCTGTCGACGTCGGCCAGCCGCGGCCCATCCGACACCACGCACATGGCGATCACCAGACTGCCCGACTCGCGGGCGAGCGAGATCGCCTCGTCGAGCGCGAGGCGCGCGCCACGGCTGCCGTCGAGTGCCGCAAAGATCCTTTGGTACATGACGCCTCCCAATTGTCGTCAGGGGTCGACCGGTTCGTGAAACCAGTCTGATCCTCGCAGGCGGCGCTCCGTTGACGCGGGTCAAACACGCGCGGCGCCGCCCCCTTGCGCATCGGTCCCGATTGGCGAACGTCGGCAAAACGCGCACAATTCCGTGCGATATCGCAGTTGCGTCCCGCTCCGCCTTTCGTGCCCCCCGTCCGGCCCGCCGCCAGCCAGCCGTCGACGAAATCCGTCAGGATGAACGGCAATGACAGTGAATGCGCCTCCCCCCCAGGCCGGACCGGCTTCGCACCGGATTCGGCCCGCCCGATATGCAGCCGCGGCCGCGCTGCTGACGCTGGCGCTTGGCCTGGCTGCAACGTTCGCGGCATCCCGCGTACTGCAGAACGGGGCGCAGCACGCCGCCCAGGCGAGGTTCGCGCAAACCGCGACACTCGCGACGGCCGACCTCCGGCGCAGCCTCCTCGGTGCGGCTGCCGTATTGCGCGGCGCGCGCGGCTTCGCGTCGACCCTGCCCGCGCCGCAATCCGGAGCGGCGTGGCGCCGCTATCTCGCGAGCCTGAATCTGGACGAATTGCAGTCGCCGGTCCGCAGCCTCGGAAGAATCGAGCCGAGCGCGGCGGAGGACGATCAGGCGACCCGGCAGGCGCTGCAGCGCGCGGCGGAAACCGGCAAGGTCGCGCTCGCCGCGAACGCGATCCAGGACGCCACCGATGCCGCGCTCGCGCGGACGGAGCTGACGCTGTACCTGCCGATTTATGCGAACGCTGAAAACCTCGCTTCGTCCGGGACGCGGCACGCCACGGCGACCGGATACGTTTATGCCGCGCTGAATCCGGCTCGTCTCGTCGATTCGTCCGTGCTCGATCGGCTGCGCGTGGAAATCATGGCCGACAATCCGGCCGCGCCGGTGTATGCGGGCGGCTTCGGCGCCGGCGACTCGAACGCGGCCGGCGACTCGAGCGCCGCCGGCGACCTGTTCCGGCGCACCGATTCCGTGACGTTCGGCGGCACGCCGCTCGCGCTGCGCTACAGCGCGCCGCGCGCCGACACGTCCGGTCCGACGACGGCCGTCCTGCTGGCCGGCACCGTGCTCTCGCTGACGCTGGCCGCGCTCGTGCGGCAGGTCGTCGCGAAACGCGCGCCGGCCCCCGCCGGCGACAGCCAACCCACCGAGGCGCGGATGATGGGCATCATCCGGTCGTCGATGGAGGCCGTCATCACCGTCGACGAGAGTCAGACGATCGTGATCTTCAACCCGGCCGCCGAACACGTGTTCGGCGTCAGCGCGATGGAGGCGATCGGCGCGCCGCTGTCCCGCTTCATCCCCGAGCGCTTTCGCGCCGCGCATGCGCGACACGTCGAGCAGTTCGGCGTGACGGGCGTGTCGGAGCGCCAGATGGGGCGGCAACGCGTGCTGTTCGGCTTGCGCGCCGACGGCACCGAGTTTCCGATCGAGGCGTCGATCTCGCAGATTCGCGACGGCACCGGCAAGCTGTACACGGTCATGCTGCGCGACGTGACCGAGCGGGTGCGCGCGGAAAATGCGCTCAAGCGGTCGCGCGAGGAACTGCGCGAGCTGTCCGCCAACCTGCAGAACGTGCGGGAGGAAGAGAAAACGCGGATCGCGCGCGAATTGCACGACGACCTCGGCCAGCAACTCACCGCGCTCAAGATGGATCTGTCGGCCGTCGAGCTGGGGCTCGCGGGCATCGTCGCCCCCAACACCGGCGTGCGCGAGCAGCTGAGCGGCATGCACCGCCTGATCGATTCGATCGTTGCGTCGGTCCGGCGCATCGCGGCCGATCTGCGGCCGGTGATGCTCGACGACCTCGGCCTCGTTCCGGCGATCGAATGGCTTGCAAACGATTTCACGCGCCGCTACAGGATCACGGTCGAGCGGGACATCGCCCCCGTCGATACCGCGTTCACCGGCGCCGGTGCGACGACGCTGTTCCGCATCGTGCAGGAGGCGCTGACCAACGTCGCGCGACACTCGGACGCGACGAACGTGACGCTGGCATTGAAAGTGGAAGACGGTTATTGCATGCTGCGCATCGCGGACAACGGTCACGGCGCGCCGGAGCACGCCCGCAACGAGCAGGATCGCCCGTCGTTCGGCCTGATCGGGATCCGCGAGCGCGCGCACATGCTCGACGGGACGGTGACGATCGACAACCGGCCGGGTGCGGGATTCACGATCACCGTGGCGCTGCCGCTTCACGCCATCCAGCAAGGAGATGTGCTGTCATGATCAGGGTACTCATCGCCGACGACCACGCACTCGTCAGGGACGGTCTTCGGCACATCCTGCAGAGCGCGAGCGGTTTCGAGGTCGTCGGCGAAGCGCAGGACAGTGCCTCGACGATCGCGCTCATGCGCGACACGGATGCCAGCGTGCTGGTGCTCGACCTGTCGATGCCCGGCCGCAACGGTGTCGAACTCATCAAGCAGATCAAGGACGAGAAGCCGGGATTGCATATCCTCGTGCTGACGATGCATGCCGAACAGCAGTACGCGGTGCGCGCATTCCGCGCGGGCGCCTCGGGCTACATGACCAAGGAAAGCGCCAGCGCCGAACTGGTCGCCGCGTTGACCAAGATCGCGGCCGGCGGCGTCTACGTCAGCCTGACCATGGCCGAGCAGTTCGCGCAGAGCCTGAACGAGCCGACCGATCTCCTGCCGCACCAGCGCCTGTCCGACCGCGAATTCGACGTGTTCCGGCGCGTCACCACCGGCGAGTCGATTTCCGAGATCGCGCAGGCGCTCTGCGTCAGCGTCAAGACCGTCAGCACGTACAAGACGCGGATCCTCGAGAAGATGCAGATGCCGAACGACACGGCACTCGTGCGCTACGCGATGCGCCACAAGCTGTTCGAGGACCCGGACGAACTCTGACGGCGGCATCGGGCGCGGGCGGCCCCCGCCCGGCTGTCCCGACGGCATCGGTGACGGCGGCCGGGCCCGCGCGGGCCGCGCCCCGCCCTTCATCAGCGTCCCGCACCCGCCCGCGACGCTCGCGACAAGTTGCCGCGCCCCTGTAGGAAACCTCCTACAAGACTTCCATCTCACCTACTGCAACTTCAATTCCGGCTGATTTTCTTGACGTTGCGCAACATCCATACTGCACATCAAGAAAAACGCACAAACGTGCCTCCCGGAGCCCAAGGCAGCATCATCGACGAGACCGGTGTATCGGTCTCCCGGCGCGCCCGGTGGGGCTTTCCCGACAGGAAGGCGGCAGAGACCAAAGCCGCCGGTACAACGGCCAGCGCGACCCCGCCCGACGGCGAGCCGCCGCTGCCCCCGAACTGGAGCCGATCATGCACAGCAGTGCCGAAGTCTCGACGACCATGCCGTTACGCCCGTTCATCCCGCTGCATCCCGTCGAACCGACGGATCAGCCCAAGCGCGCCGCGTCCCGCTGTTCGACGTGCGCATTGCGTACCGTCTGCATGCCGTCCGATCTGTCGCCCGACGATTTCGCGCGCGTCGACGCGATGATCTGCACGACGCGCCACGTCAAGCGCGGTGAAACGCTGTTTCGCGCGGGCGATGCGTTCAACAGCATCTACGCAGTGAGAACCGGGTCGTTCAAGACCATCGTGATGCATCGCGACGGCGACGAGCAGATCACCGGCTTCCAGATCGTCGGCGAGTCGCTCGGGCTCGACGGCGTGTACACCGGGCACCACAACGGCGACGCGATCGCGCTCGAGGACAGCACGGTCTGCATCATCCCGTTCGGCCAGCTCGAGCAGATGTGCCGCGAAGTGCGGCCGATGCAGCACCACGTGTACCAGATGATGGGCGGCGAGATCGTGCGCGAATCCTCGCAGATGCTGCTGCTCGGCACGATGAGCGCCGAACAGCGGGTGGCCGCGTTCCTGCTGAACCTTTCCGCGCGCTTCAAGGCACGCGGCTACTCGGCCGCGGAATTCGTGCTGCGGATGACGCGCGACGAGATCGGCGAATATCTCGGCATGAAGCTCGAAACGGTCAGCCGCATGCTGTCGAAGTTCCAGCACAAGGGGCTCGTCGCGGCGCAAGGCAAGCAGATCCGGATCGTCGATTCGGAAGGCCTGCGGCAAATCTGAGCGCGCCGCGGCGCCGTCGGGCAGGTCAACCGCGCATGCCCAGCACGGCGGCGCCCGATACGCGCCCGCCGCGCAGGTCGTCGAGTGCGCGGTTCGCGTCGGTCAGCGCATAGCGCACCGCCTCGACCCGCAGCGGCATCGCGGCCGCGATCCGCATGAATTCGACCGCGTCCGCACGCGTCAGGTTGGCCACCGATGCGATGCGGCGCTCGCCCCACAGCCACGCGTACGGAAAGCCCGGGATGTCGCTCATGTGAATGCCGCCGCACACGACGATCCCACCCTTGTCGAGCGCGCGCAGCGCGGCCGGCACCAGCGCCCCCACCGGCGCGAAGATCAGCGCGGCATCGAGCGGCTCCGGCGGCGCTTCGTCGCTGCCGCCCGCCCACGCCGCACCCAGCGACAGCGCGAGCTGCTGCGCGGCCGTGTCGCCGGGCTTCGTCAGCGCGAACACCTCGCGTCCTTCGCAATGCGCGACCTGCGCGACGAGATGGGCCGCCGCACCGAAGCCGTAGATGCCGATGCGGCGCGCGTCGCCCGCCATGCGCAGGGTGCGATAACCGATCAGGCCCGCGCACAGGAGCGGCGCGGCTTCCAGATCGGAATAGCGTTGCGGCAGATGCACGCAATAGCGGTGATCGGCGACCACGCGCTCGGCGTAGCCGCCGTCGATCGTATAGCCGGTGAATCCGGGGCTGTCGCACAGATTCTCGCGGCCGGACCTGCAATACGCGCAATGCCCGCACGTCGAGCCCAGCCACGGCACGCCCACCCGGTCGCCGACGGCGAAGCCCGTCGCGCCTTCGCCCAGCCTGCGCACCGTCCCGACGATTTCGTGACCCGGAATCAGCGGCAGCTTCGGGTGCGCGAGGTCGCCGTCGACGACGTGGAGATCGGTCCGGCAGACGCCGCATGCGTGTACGTCGATCAGCAGCTGGCCCGCCGCGGGCGACGGCTCCGGCACGCGCGCTTCGCGCAAATGCGGGGTCGTGCCGTCAAACATCATCGCAAGCATGCTCGCCTCCCTGCGCGACCGGTTTCGCGCGCTTCGCTTTCCAGGCTAGTCGTCCGCCACCGCGTGCGTTTGCCCCGATGACAGGCGCTTGACGTGGGTCAACGGCCGCCGGACGGTTGCTGACACGATGAAGTGGCGAAACGCCGCCCGCGCGGCAACCTGGAGATGATCGATGATATCCGTTCCCCCGCTTGCCGCAAGCGCCCATCCCGACCAGCAGCTGAGGGAGCTGCTGGGCTACGCGGTGCTGGCGCCGTCCAGTCACAATTCCCAGCCGTGGCGCTTCCTGGTCAACGGCGCCACGATTTCCGTGTGCGCGGACCGCGTCCGCGCGTTGCCGGTGGTCGATCCGTTCGATCGCGAGCTGATCATCAGCTGCGGCGCGGCGTTGCTCAACCTGCGGGTCGCGCTCGATCACGCCGGGCTCGCCCACACGATCACCACGTTTCCTTCCGAAGTCGACCCCGATCTCCTTGCGGTGGTCCGGGTCTGCGACGACGGCTATTCCGATGCGTCCCTCGGCGCGCTGTTCGATGCGATTCCTGACCGCGTCACGACGCGCGCCCCCTTCGAATCGACGGCCGTGCCGGACGAGATCCAGCAAGAGTTGATCGCGGCCGGCGTCGCGGAAGGCGCCGACGTCGCGTGCGTCGACGCGCTCGCGCACCGTGCGCGCGTGGCCGAACTGGTTGCCGAGGCCGACCGCCAGCAGTTCTCGGACCCGCGCTTCCGGCGCGAGCTGGCGAGCTGGATCGACCCGCGCCGGCACGTGGACGGCATGCCGGCATTCGCGGCCGGCGTGCCGACGTTGCTGGACTTCGCCGCGCCCGTCGTGACGATGGCGGTACGGACCTTCGATCTCGGCGACGGGCTGGCCGCGCTGCATCACCAGCTCGTCGGCGCGTCGCCGTTGATCGTGTGCATCGCGACCGTGCGCGACGATCGCGAAGCGTGGCTCGCCGCCGGGCAGGCGCTCGAGCGGATCCTGCTCGTCGCGACGCGCGCCGGTTATACCGCGTCGTACCTGAACCAGCCGATCGAGACGGCCGGGTTGCGCGCCCACCTGCGCCACATGCTCGGGCTGCGCGGCGAGCCGCAGTTGCTGCTGCGCGTCGGGCGCGGCCCGCATACGCCGCATTCGCCGCGTCGCCCGCTCGACGAAGTGATCTCCTTCTCCTGATCTCGACAAGGAAACGAACATGAGCATCATGCGTTGCGCCGCCCTCTGCGCGATTGCGCTGATAGCCGGCACGGCCGCCGCGCAGACGACCGTGCCCGAGCCGACCGAACTCGTCAACGCGCAGCACTGCATGTTCTGCCATACGCCCGACATGACGTTCCTCGGGCCGTCGTTTCACGAGATCGCCGAGCGCTATCGCGGCGATCCGCATGCCGCTGCGCAGCTGGAACGCAAGCTGCGCGTCGGCGGCCGTGTGCATTGGGGCGACACGCCGATGCCGTCCGCCATCGATCGCGGCGGCCCGCTGTCTCGCGACGACGCGCATCGGCTCGTGCAATGGGTGTTGAGCCAGTGACCGTCGCGGGGCGCTTCCGTTCATGTCGACCCTCGTCAAACGCGCGCCCGCCGGCATGACACGCGGCCACGCACGCCGCCGCCCCGCCCCCGCCGCGACGATCGCGAAGATGCGCGGCAAACGGCTACGCGCGAGGCCCGATGCCGTCGTCGGCAAGGACGCCACCCCGCGCATCCCGCGCCGCGCGCGGCGCGTCGTCCCATCCCCGAACCGCGCCTCGGCCGAAGCGGACGCGACCCTTCTGCGGGGTTCCGGCATGCGCGGCATCCGGCTGCAACTCGATTACTGGAAAGCCGAGGAGCGCCTGCAGAACGAACGGATCGGCCATGCGGTCGTGATCTACGGCAGCACGCGTATCGTCGCGCCGTCGGTCGCGAAGGCGCGGCTGGACGAAGCGAATCGCCTGCTCGCGGAGCGTCCGTACGACGCGAGCCGGCGGCGCGCCGTCACGATCGCCAGCCGGCTCGTCGAATACAGCGTGTATTACCGCGTCGCGCGCGCGTTCGGGCGCATCGTCGCCCATGCCGACCGGTGCACGCGCACCGCGCGGCTCGCGATCGTCACCGGCGGCGGCCCCGGCATCATGGAGGCCGCCAACCGCGGGGCGTACGAGCGCGGCGCGCCGAGCATCGGCTTCAATATCGAGCTGCCGCGTGAACAGGCGCCCAATCCGTACATCACGCGGGCGCTCTGCTTCCGGTTCCACTATTTCGCGATCCGCAAGCTGCACCTGCTCGAGCGCGCGAAAGCGGCGGTCTTCTTCCCCGGCGGCTACGGCACGTTCGACGAGCTGTTCGAAGTGCTGACCCTGCTGCAGACGCGCAAGATCGCGCCGCTGCCGGTCGTCCTCGTCGGCGAGGCGTACTGGCGCCGCGCGGTCGACCTGGCGTTTCTCGCGGACGAAGGGATGATCGACCGCCGCGACCTGGAACTGTTCACGTATTGCGAATCCGCCGAGGCGATCTGGGACGCGATAGGCAGCTGGTATGCGCGGCGTCGCGAACGCGCGCCGGCACGCTGCAACGGGTCTTCGAAGCCACGCGCCGTGTAGGAATCCGCCGACGAGACGGGTGCGATTCCTACCTCGACTTCGGGGCACGCTGATTGAATCGGGGGCGCGCGGCAACGATACTGAAATCACGGATACCGGCCGACCGGCAAGCCGATCGCACAACAACCAGGAGAGCCGTCATGTCACACGCCGACTATCGTTCCGATTCGGGGATGCGGGCCGCCGCATCCGACACGTCCGACGCATCCGGCACGGCCGCGCTCGACACGCTGGCACTCGTCGCGCTCGCCCGGGACGCCGGCATGCTGGTGACACTCGACGGACAGATCGGGCGCGAGCGCTACGAAAGCGTGACGGGATCGATCGCCACACTGGCCCGCTTCGCCCAGGCGCTGCAGCTTTCCGCGCTCAAGGTGGAGTGATACCCGGCGTCGTGGCGTCGCGCCTCGGTATCGGTCGCCGGTGCGACGGCCCCCGTCGCTGCGCGGCTGCGCGCAGCGCGCGACGTGACCGACGCCTTCGTCGACCCGCCCCGCCCACCGGTTCAGACCGTGAAGGTATTCGACTTCTTCATCTCGATCCACGTCATCCCGGCGCGCAGCGCGTCGATCGCGGCTTCGCGCTCGGTCGCATGCGTCCTGCAGTGCGCGAACGTCCGCTCGCACGTGCCGTCCGGCGATTCGAGCGTGACGTGGATCCGGCAGCGGAAGCCGCCCGTTTCGGCCGCGACCGTCTCGATCGCGACCGACCAGTCCGTTTCGTGAAGTTCGCCTGAAAGTGTCATCCGGCCACCCTCCTGGATCGCCGCGGATCGCGCCTGCGCCTGCCGGACTTACTCGACCACCAGGTCGTCGACGACGGCACGCACGCCGCGCGCCGACCACGCGGCACCGCGCACGGCCTTGCGCTCGGAGAACGAGCCGACCTTGCCGGATAGCCGCACGGTGCCGTCGTGCACGTCGATCGCGATATGCTTCGCCTCGCGCTCCGCGTGACGCATGATCGCGCGCTTGATGTTCCCGCCGATGTCGTCCGCACCGACCGTCCCCTGTACCGCGATGTGGTCGGTCACGCCCGTCACGCTGCGCATCTGCGAGATCGCGCGCACGGCCAGATGGCTCTGGTATGCCCAGTCGACCTTGCCGGACAACGTGATCCAGCCGCGCTCGACCTGCACCTTGACCGCGTCGTCATGCAGCCCGACCGTCCAGTGCAGCACCGATCGCACCGCTTTCGCGATGTCCTCGTCGGTGCGCACGTCGTCGTCCGGCAGATGCACGGTCATGTCGACGACGAGCGCCTTGACACCGGCCACGCGGTTCGCCGCGCGCTCGATCGCCAGCTTCTCCGCGTAGCTCGGCGGGTGCCCCGAAAGCGTCACGATCCGGTCGGTCACCTCGACGCCGATGCGTGTCGAATCGATCGACGGGTCGGACTCCAGTTCGTCCTGGACATCCTGCTTCAACTGCTTGTCGGTTTTCATCGTCTGCTCTCCTGTGAGCCGCGGCGTGCCTGTCCGCCGCACGTAGCCAGATTTGCACACGTGCGGCGCCCGATCGCTGATGCAGGTCAACGTATGCCGCGCGCCGCACGTCGTGGCCGGCGGGTGCGCCGCTTGACGGAAGTCAAGCCGCTACGGCCCGGCCGTCTTATCGTGAAATCGCCGAGGCGCGACGTTCCAGGCACGCGCAATCACGCTTCAAGGAGACTCGCATGACCGAACAGCAGCTGTTGGCCTATTCGCCGGCGCCCGTGATGCAGCCGGCATCGCCCGAGGGCGAGTCGCCGGCGATCGTCGACCTGCCGCGCCCGATGCTCGACAGCGACGTGCCGCTGATGGCGGCGCTCGCGACCCGAATGAGCTCCCGCGAATTCGCCGCCACACCGCTCCCGCCGATGACGCTCGGCACGATGCTGTGGGCGGCCGACGGCATCAACCGCCCGGCGAGCGGCGGTCGTACGGCACCGTCCGCGCACGCATTCAATGAAATCGACATCTACGTCGCGCTGCCTTACGGCGTCTATCGCTACGATGCGCCCGCGCATCGGCTCGTGCTGAAACACGCGGTCGATGCGCGCAACCTCACGGGCTATCAGGACTTCGTCGGCCGCGCGCCGCTGGATCTCGTCTACGTCGTCCGGACGGCCGCGATACTCGACATGCCGCCGCAGCAGCGCGACGTGTTCTCGGCGATCGCGGCCGGCGCCATCGCACAGAACGTCTCGCTGTACTGCGCGGCGGCCGGCCTCGGAACGGTCGTGCGCGGCTGGATCAATCACCGCACGCTCGCCGACGCGTTGCGGCTGAACGAGGACGAGCTGCCGATCCTCGCGCAGACGGTCGGCTACCGGCCCGGCAGTACGCCATCGCATGCGTGAGGGCAGATTCGGTCGCACCAACGAAGCGGCGCGCGGATCGCTCCGCGCGCCGGATCCACCCGATGGGCGACGCGTGCCCGCATCGCCCGTTGCCCGTCGTCCGATCAGCTGATCGTGAGTTTCTTCTGCCCGACCGGCGCCTTCTTCGGCAGCGTCAGCGACAGCACGCCATCCTGATACGTCGCCGTCGCGCTGGCATCGTCGATGTCGCCCGACAGCGAGAACGAGCGGCTGATCGCACCGCTGTAGCGCTCGCGACGGATCACGCGCTCGCCGTCCTTCTGCTCGTTGTTGCGCTCGACCTTCGCATGGATCGATACGGTATTGCCCGTCACCTGGACGTCGATATCGTCCTTGGCGACGCCGGGCAGCTCCGCGTTGACGGTATACGCCTTGTCGTTTTCGGTGACGTCGATCTTCATCGATGCAAGATCGGGCTGGTCTGCCAGCGCCATGCCGCGCAGCGGCCTGAACAGCCCCTGGAACAGGTCGGATACGGGTTCGATCGAAAACGGATCGTAACGCGTCATGTTGCTCATGGTTCGTACTCCTGATGCGGTGACATACGGCCGGCGCTCTCGTCCCGACAGCAGCGGCCGCAATGAAGATCGGAGGGCGCGACAGCACATGCCGCGCATGGGACGAATGATCTTTCGAAATCCAGCGTACCCTCCCGCCCCGGCACGCGCTTGATGCGCGTCAAGGGCGGCGGCCGATTACGTACAGAAGCGGAAATAGCCGCTGTGAAGCAGGATCGGCCGTCCGCCGATTTCTTCGAGCAGGCAGCGGGCAGCGCGCTCGATGGCGGGACGATGGCGCGCAAAGGCGTCGACGAGATCCTGCTCGCGAGGCGACACCGCGCGGAAGTGATCTTCCAGCGCGGCCGAGGTGATCGCGCAGCGCACGCGGCGGCCTTCGACGAGTGCCGGAAAGCTCAGCGCGGAATCAAGGTCGCAATACGTCGGATGTTCGGAAGGAAACGATATCTGCATGATGATCACCTGTGCAGCTAGCACACTGGCCGACAGCAACACTAGGCCGCCACAACCGTCGCGGGCGCGGCATCCTCACCGCGCACGAGCAGGACCGGGCAACTCGATGCGCGGAGGAAAGTTTCGGCGACGCTGCCGAGTACCAGCCGCCGGACCCCGCGCCGACCGTGCGTGCCGATCACGGCCAGATCGATCGAATGATCGACGACGTAGCGCTGCAGGCGCGCCGCGACGTCCTCGCCGAAATCGGTCTCGATGATGTCCGTCTCGCCGTTGACTGCCGCGCGCGAGATCGTCCGGTCGGCGTCTCGCAGGATCGCGGCGCCGTGGCTACGGATCTCGTCGAGCAAGGCTTCCGGCTCCATGCGGCCGCCGTAGGCGAACAGCGTGGACTTGTCGACGGCGAACACGGCGAACAGGCGGGCGCCGCACAACCCGGCCATCCTGAGACCTTCTTCGAGCGCCCGATGCGCCGAAGGACTGCCGTCCGTGGCGACCATGATATTCGTGTACATGCGAACCTCGCTGATGAACCGACGCGCCGGCGGCGTTCGGATTCGCTTCCATCATCGGTGCTCGCCGCGAGCAGGCGTTGACCGAGGTCAACGGTTTGTAGCCGTTGCGAAACCGGCACGAGAAGAAACTGGCGGCCGCTGGCCGGCATCCGGCCGACCGGGAGGCGAGGCGCCGCATTGCCGAGGACCGACGGCATCCGCCGCTAGCCCGGCGGGTTTTCGTCCGACCGGAAGCCTTGCTCGATTTCAAGGATCTTCCTGGCGCACGCATCGTATTGCCATCCCGGGCCGCCGTTGCTGTCATACATGCCCTTGCACATCGCCTTGAGCCGGATCACCGAGACACCGCCACCCGATTCCGCGCGCGACGCCCAGAGATAGACTTCTCCGGCCACATACGGTTGCGCCGTCTCGATCCGGTCCGCACTGAATCGCGTGATTCGGGTCGACGAATGATCCTGGACGTAGCGCCGCGTGCGGCTCCACGCCCGGTCGCACTCGGACGGCGTCGAACACTGCAGCGAGGCGGCCTGACGCATTGCAAGCAGTCGTGTTTCCATCGTCCTGAATGTCCCGGTTCGCTCCGCCCCGGCACACGCACCCAGCGCGAGGAGCACACTCATCGCCAATGCCCGTCGTTTCATCGTCAATGCCTCGTCCGGCCATGAATTCCGCATACGGTCACGCACCGCTTTGCGCGGGCGCTGGAACCGACTGTATTGCCGCCCCGGCGAATGCGGTTGACCTGCGTCAAGCGCCCTCTCGCGCGGCTGGCTTGACTGGCATCAACCCGGAAAGCGCCGTGGTCGGTTGCAATAGGGTTCGTCGAGTCGGCAGTTCCCGGCCTGCCAGCCGGATCAGGCGACATCGGGCAGACGAGAGCGTGCGTGCCCGTTTCGAATCCATCCCGCCGGGTGCGGCAACGCGTACGTACGCGCGCCCCGTATAACCGATCCGTTCATCATGTCCCGAGCGCCGCATATTCCATTCGCGCTGAGTCGCGCAAATGCACGACGAAAGTCGAGACAATTCGATCGCGCGTTGAGCCGGCCAAACACCTATCCCCACCCCGCGGGCCGGATCGAGCGGATCGAAACCCATCTGTCCGTCGTTTATCTGGCCGGGCGCTATGCGTACAAGCGCATCAAGCCGGTGCACTTCACCTTCGTCGATCTCACGCGGCCTGCACAGCGGCGCCGCTGCGCGCTCGCGGAGTGCACGCTCAATCGGCCGTTCGCCGGCCCGCTGTACCTGGGTGTCTGGCCGCTCGTCCCGCACGGCCGGCGATGCGCGTTCGCCGCACCGGTGCCGACCGGCGGGCGCCGGCGCCGGCAGCAGACAGTACCGGGCGAGTACGTGGTGCGCATGCGCCGGTTCGACGCGCAGGCGATGTTGTCGGTTCGCAGCGCATCGCGCGACGACGGTCTGGCGGATGCGGAGGCCCTCGCGGATACGCTGGCCCACCATCATCTGCACGCGCCGCACCGTGCGCCGCGCGGCCATCCCGGCAGCGCGGCGAGCGTCGCGGCCCAATGCCGGCCGTTGCTCGACACGCTCGACGTCACGGTACCGGACGAAGCCGCGCTGCGCGCCTGGTACGAAGCCGAACTGGCCCGCATCGCACCGCGGCTCGCCGATCGACATGCGCGCGGTTTCGTGCGCGCGTGCCACGGCGACCTGCATCTCGAGAACATCGTGCGCTGGCGGAACCGGATCCTGATGTTCGACTGCGTCGAATTCGACGACGCGCTGCGCTGGATCGACGTGGCGAGCGATCTCGCGTTCGCGCTGATGGATTTCTCCGCCCACGGACGCGAGGATTGCGCCCACCGCCTCCTTTCCGGCTGGCTGGCCCGCACGGGCGACCACGCGGCACTGGGCGTGCTGCCGTGCTACTTCGTCTACCGTGCGCTGGTGCGCGCGCTGACCGCCCGGCTGCGCGGCGACGCGGCGGCACGCGCCCGCTATCTGCGCATTGCGTCGGCGATGGCCGGTGCGCGACGCGATGCGCAACCTGCGCTGCTCCTGTGTCACGGGGTTTCCGGTTCGGGCAAGTCGCTGGCGAGCCGTGCGCTGGCCGAGCGGCTCGGCGCCATCCGCTTGTCCAGCGACGTCGAGCGCAAGCGCCTGGCCGGGGCATCGGCCGGCACCCGCCTGCCCGCCGTTGCCTATTCGGACACGGCGATCGACGAGATCTACGATCGCCTGCTTTCGGAGGCGCGCGTGGTCATCGACAGCGGCTACACGGCAATCGTCGACGCGACGTTCCTGCGCCGGTGCAACCGGACGGCGTTCATCGCGCTCGCCGCACGGCTCGGCGTGCGCGTCGCGATGCTCGATTTCACCGCGAGCCGGGCGACGCTCGCCGCGCGCGTCGCTGCCCGGGCGGCACGCGGACGCGATGCCTCCGATGCCGATGCCGCCGTGCTGGCCCGGCAGATCGAGCATGCCGATCCGCTGACCGAAGCCGAAGCAGCGATCGCGATTCGTTTCGACACCGATTGCGATGCCGTCGCGTATGAAAGCGGCGCGTTCTGGGCGCCGTTGCTCGCCGCGCTGCACGCGTAGGCGCGCGGCGCGAATCCCTCGGACAAGCGGCCCGGCCCGCGCCGGGCGCCGGCCCCGCGGCGTCACGCGCGGAAACGCTGCTCCTCGATCTGCTGCAGCTTGCCGACTTCCGCGACGCTGCCGAGCAGCCCCGCGAGATGCCCGACGATATCGTCGAGCGTCACGATGCCGACGAGGCGGCCTGCATCGTCGACGACCGGCAGTCTCCGAATGCCCGACCGGCGCATCTCATCGAGCGCGACGCCGATCTCGTCCGTGTCGGACACGACGACGAGACCCCGCGACATGATCTGGCCGGCCGTCACGTCGCCCGGATCGTCGCCGCGGGCCATCACCTCGATCACCAGGTCGCGGTCGGTGACCAGGCCGATCGGAATGGCTTCGCCATCACGGTACTCGATCACGACGATGTCGCCGACATGCGCGTGCCGCATGCGATCGGCCAGTTCGAACGCACTGCATTCGACCGTGCACGATTCGACCGGTCGGGTACTGATTCTTCCAATGTGCATGATGAAGCTCCCGTTGTCCTTTGCGTGGACGATACGCATGCGCGCCGCCTCGCGGCGACGCATGTTTCCCGAGTTCAGGGTAAGCGCGGCGCCCTGGGCGGGCTTGACGCACGTCAATGTGCCGTACGCCGTCGGGCCGACAAGGCGCGGACGGCGAGGCGGCGGCCATCCATGATCTGCCTCAACGGCCGCGCATGTGCCACCGCTAACGTGACGGTATGTCGTGACGTTCGATGCCGGCCGCACCGCTGGCCGCCAACGCCACCTCCGTCCCGCGGATTCCGTCGCCATGACCTACGCATTGATTCTGGTGAACTTCGCCGTGTTCATCGCCGAGGCGAGCGGCTGGCCGGTGCTCATCGACCTGTTCGCGCTATGGCCGCCCGCCCGATCGGGCGCGCCGGCGACACCGGATTTCCACGTCTGGCAGTTGCTGACCTATAGCGTGCTGCATGCCAGTCTCGCCCATGTCGCGTTCAACATGTTCGGGCTCTACATGTTCGGACGCGATGTCGAACGCGTGCTCGGGCGCGCACGCTTTCTCGCGCTCTATCTGGCGAGCGTGCTGGCCGGCGCGATCGCGCAGCTCGGGGTGATGCGTGCCCTGCCGCCCGCCGACGCACCGACCGTCGGTGCGTCGGCCGGCGTTTTCGGCGCGCTGATCGCCTACGCCGTGCTGTTTCCGAGACGGCGCGTCGTGCTGCTGTTCCCGCCGGTACCGATGCCCGCCTGGCTCTTCGCGGCCGGCTATGCACTGACCGAATTGCTGTCCGGCCTCAGCGGCGACACGAGCGGCGTCGCGCATTTCGCCCACCTCGGGGGGATGCTCGGCGCGCTCGTGTGCCTCGCCTTCTGGCGAAAACGCGCGGGCATGCGTGCGTGACGCCTGTTCCCGCCGATGGCGGGAGCGAGCCCTAGATGCTGAGATATCCCTGGAACAGCCACGGCGGGCCGGTTCTCTCGCCTGTCGCGCGACCGCTCGCGGCGGGCACGCAGATGCCCGAGAAACCGGGCGACCCGTCCTGCCAGAACGACGGCACGAACGAAAATTCGCCGTTGACCGTCACCACGAAGTCGCGATTGAACTGCGACGGCCCGAAAATCGTCACCTCGCGGAAGAACGACGCGGCCTCGTCGCGCGCCGTGCTGCGCGCGGCAAGCAGCCCCCTGACGTCATAACGCGCCGGCAGCGTGTAGACCTTCCCGCCGCGCTCGACCGCTTCCGCCTCCGTGAAAACGAGTTCCACACCCGGGTACGGCAACCGGTAAGGCTCCCGACAGATCGGGCCGTCCGGCCCGAGCGCGAGCGGCGGATGAGCCCAGAGCGAAAGCGACAGCGGGCTCGTGCGCTGGGCGAAGTATTCCGAAAGCCAGTTCATGGTCAGTCCTCCCGTGAACGGTCATTGACGTCGGGTTGCGGAGCTTGTCTGCCGGATCGACGCGGTCGCGTCGACGGTTCGTCCAGCGTCGCACGCCCCGCCGCGCGACGCTTGATGCCGATCAAGCACGCGCCCGACATGCGGCCCGAGCGGTCAGCGGCCGAACGTGCGGGTATGGTCGTCGTAGTCGAACAGTCCCGCGTAGCGCCCCCAGTCGATCACGACCCTCAGCGCCTGGTCGGCGCTGCGCGGATCGAGATGATCCTCGAGTTCGAGCTCGAAACGCTCGCGCGGCGCGCGGTGCCCCTCGCGTTCGCCCAGCACTTCGTCGATATGCCCGGCGAGCGGCACGAACCGGACGACATGCTCGCGAAACAGACGCCGCCGGGCGTCGTCGTCGCTTTGCGCGAACACGTGACCCGCGGCACTCAGCCGGATGCTCCGGTCGTGCCATTCGGCAAACGCGAGCAGATGGAGCGCGGCCGCCGTCGAATACAGCGCGTCGACCCGGAGCGCGAGCGCCGATGCGATCGTGCCGAGCTCGGCATGCCCCTCGTACGGCGCGGCAGCGAGCGTGTCGACGAATCCGGCGAGATGGTGGCTCGACACGTCGGGCAGCTTCATGGCCAGCGCGCTGCCCGTCGCTTCCCGGCCTGCCGTCGCGTCGGTGATGCGTGCCGTCAGCGTCGCATAGATCTTGCCGGCGATCGCCTGAACGGCCGGATCATGCCGACTGCGCGGACGCGGCAGCGGCACGTTCAGCGTTGCCTCGATGCGCGCCGGACCGGCGCCGAGCACCAGGATGCGATCGCACATGAGCACGGCTTCCTCGATGTTGTGCGTCACCATCAGCACCGACCGGGTCGACAGCTGGTGCGCGTCCCACAGGTCGAGAAAATCCGTGCGCAGCGTTTCCGCGGTCAGCACGTCGAGCGCCGAGAACGGTTCGTCCATCAACATCAGCGCGGGCTCGCTGACGAGCGCGCGGGCGAAACCGACCCGCTGGCGCATGCCGCCCGACAGTTCGCGGGGAAACGCCGATTCGAACCCGTCGAGCCCGATCAGCTCGATCGCGGCGGCCGCGCGTGCGCGCGCGTCGCCCGGCGCGAGGCCCAGCGCGTCGAGGCCGAGCTCGACGTTTTCGATGACGGTCAGCCACGGGTACAGCGCAAAGGTCTGGAACACCACCGCGATGCCGTCGGTCGGGCCGGCGAGCGGCGCACCGCGATACGCGACCGTGCCGGACGAGGGCTTGACGAGCCCGCCGGCGATCCTCAGCAGCGTGGACTTGCCCGAGCCGGAGCGGCCCAGCAGCCCGAGGATCTCGCCTTCATGCAGCGCGAGATCGATATCGGCCAGCACGTGCAGCGGCTCGCCGGACGGCTTCGTGAACGATTTGCATACGGCCCGCATCTCGAGCACGACCGCCGCCGGGTCCGAAGCCGGCGCGGCCGCGCTCGCGACGTTCCCTTCCGTGTATTCGCTGAGGTTCGGCACACGGGTCTCCCGTGAATAAATGATCGGTGGAGGGCTCAATCGAGCCGCGTGCGGCGCTCCGCGAACGCGTACATCGGGCGCCACACGAGCCGATTGGTCGCGATCACGAGCAACGACATCGCGGCCACGCCGAGCGCGATGCGCGGATAGTCGCCGGCGTCGGTCATCCGCGCGATATAGGCGCCGAGTCCGCCGGCATCCAGGCGTGTGCCGCCCCAGCTCACCGCTTCGGCGACGATGCTCGCGTTCCATGCGCCGCCCGACGCGGTAATCGCGCCGGTCACGAAGTACGGCAGGACGCCCGGCAGCATGACGTGACGCCACCAGGTCGGCGGCCGCACCCGGAAGCAGGCGGCCGCTTCGCGCAGGTCGGCCGGGAACGCGCTCGCACCGGCGATCACGTTGAACAGGACGTACCATTGCGCGCCCAATATCATCAGCGGGCACAGCCAGATGTCGGGGTCGAGCCGCAGGCGCACGATCGCGAACACCGCGACCGGAAACAGCAGGTTGGCCGGAAACGCGGCGAGGAACTGCGTGACCGGCTGGATGCGGGCGGCCACGCCCGGCCGGAGGCCGATCGCGATGCCGATCGGCACCCAGATCGCCGACGCGAGGGTGACCAGCACGGTCACGCGGACGAACGTGAGCCCGCCTGCGCTGGCGACGGCGCGCAGGTCCGTCCAGGTCAGCGTCGCGCGTCCGAGCCGGAACAGTTCGTACGCCGCATACGCGCATCCCGCGCCGCACGCCGCGAACCAGAGCACGTCGCCCATGTGTCGCGGCAGCGCGACCCGGCCGCGCCATGCCGGCATGAACCCGCGCAGCCGCGCGCGCGCCGCCCGACGCAGCACCGCCCGGACCGGGCCGACCGCACGGCCGATCCATCGCGATCGGTGGAACAGGTCGAGCATCCAGCTGCGCGGCCCGACCGTGGGCGCGGCATCGCCATAGCGGAACCGTTCCGACCATGCGACCAGCGGCCTGAACAGCAACTGGTCGTACAGGACGATCGCGACGCTCATCGCGACGATCGCCCAGCCCACGGCGGCGAGGTCGCGGCTCGCGATCGCCTGCGCGACGTAGGCGCCGACGCCCGGCAGGTCGACGTGCAGGTTGCCGACCGCGATCGCCTCGGACGCGACCACGAAAAACCAGCCGCCCGACATCGACATCATCGCGTTCCAGACGAGTCCCGGCATCGCGAACGGCACGTCGAGGCGCCAGAAACGCTGCCATGCGGACAGCCGGAAGCTGCGGCTCGCCTCGTCGAGATCGAGCGGCACCGTGCGCAGCGCCTGATAGAAGCTGAACGTCATGTTCCAGGCCTGGCTGGTGAAGATCGCGAAGATCGCTGCGCACTCGGCGCCGAGGATGCGCCCCGGAAACAGCGACAGGAAGAACAGCACCGTCAACGACAGGTAGCCGAGGATCGGCACCGACTGCAGCACGTCGAGCAGCGGGATCAACACGCGCTCGGCGCGACGGCTGCGCGCGGCCGCGGTCGCGTAGACGAACGTGAAGACGATCGACGCGAGCAGTGCCGCGAACATGCGCGCGACCGTGCGCAGCGTGTAGCCCGGCAGCGCCGCGGGCGACAGCGAAATCGCCGGGGGCTGCGCCACCGCCAGCGGGCCGGCCATCTGGTGCGCCGCGATGCCGGCCAGCAACAGGAAACCGACCACGATCAGCGTCGCGACGATGTCCCGCCAGCCCGGCACGGGCAGCGTCCAGCGCCCGCCCCGCAATACCTCAGCATGGTGCTCCACGACGCCTCTCCCGCCGATGATGGCGGTTCATCTTCCCGGGTGGGGCGGCCGGCGGGCTTGACCTGCGTCAACCGCCCTGCATTGCCCGGCGCCACGATCGCAGCGAGTCCTGCCGCGCAACGGCCACCGGTCAGGAGCATCCCGATGACACCCGTTCCGGCCACGCCGTACCACACCGACGAGCGCGCCTGCGTCGGCTCACGCGGCGGGGTATGCGTTCGCGAGCGCCTCGACGAACGCGTCGAGGCGCTCCGGCGCGAGCCGGTTGATGCCGGCCGCCCCTTCCCGGCCGCCGCCCTCCGGAAATGCGCGACAAAGACGATCTGCGCCGTACGGTGCGGCGACCGGCGCGCGAACGCTGACGGTGTACCCACCCGAGGCCGACAACGTCAGCACCGCGTGAGCGCGTGCCGCGTCACCACGCGCGAGCCGATTGGCGAAAACGCCGCGCACGCGACGCGCCCAGCGCGTGTCGGGGAGGATATAGACGTCCGCCCCCGGCAGCGCGATGTTCGCGCGCTGTCGCTCCGCAAGCGTGATATCGCGTCGCCGGTTGGCGTCGAGCCGCCGCGCGAGGGGCGACCTCGCGAACTCGAGCGGGTTCGCATATTGCCGCACCGCCGCATACACGGCCGGCGGCGGCATGAAGAGGTCGTCCGGGCAATCGCCGTAGCCGTTGTAGTTGACGGATTCGCCGAGCACCTGCAGACGGTAGGCATCGGCATCCGTCAGGCCGCAGGCGGCGGCGAGCCTGCCGGCCACGCCGACGAGATTGTCGCCATAGGCACCGACCACCGCCCAGAGTCGCTGCCGGCCCGCCAGGTATCGGTCGACGATGACGCTCGTACAGGTATCCGGCGCCGTGTCGATATGCGTGCGAAGGTGCGGATGAGCGGGCACGGCGGCGGCCATGTGGTGATCGAAATAGTCGATGTCGACCCCGCGCGCCAGCAGCGCGTCGAGTGCCGCGCGGTTCACGTCGAGAGAAATGTCCAGGACGGTGACGATGTCGCCTCGGGCGGCCGGCACGCGCGCGAGCAGCGCGATGTCGCGCTTGGGACCCGTCACGAGCACCGACTCGGCCGGCATCTCGAGCCGCAGCTGCTGAAGCGAACAGATGCCGTCCGCATCACCGTTGAACACGTCAAAGCGCGTCATGATTCGCGCCGCGCGATAACTGCATGAATCGAGGTAGCCATGCCATGGAACGACTCCCTTTCAGCCCGTTTGCCTTCGCCTCGTGTCGCGCCTTCGGCGAACGGATCGCGGCCCGTCTCGGCGTCACGCCCGCCGCGCACGAGGAACGTCCGTTCGAGGACGGCGAACACGAGACGCGCGCGCACCTCCTCGCAACAGAAGCGATGGCGCGCGGCCGGCCGGGATGCGTGCACCGTTCATGCCGCTTGCTGCCCCGCGTGCGTGTCCGGCCGGGCATTCTCCTGCGCGACCAGTGCCGCCAGCGCCGGAGAAATCGCCGGCTGCAGCGGCATGACGGGCGCCAGTGCACGCATCGGATCGGGCAGCGTGGACAGTTCGCGCATTGCGTGAATGCGGCTCTCGCCGAGCGTGGGGGCCGCGAGTCGCGCCCCTCCGATCATGACGGGCCGCAACAGCGGCGTTCCGTCGATGCGCTCGCCGTCGAGTCCGAGGCTGTCGGCGGCGATTCGCCCATCCGGGCCGTATTGCCGGAACACCTGCTTGCGGCCGGGCAGCGTGGCCTTGCCCTCCGAACGTTTGCAGCGCGCCCGGCCCGCATACTCGACGAGCTTGTACGCGCAGTCGAGACACGGTGCGTCCGCCGACGTGCTCATCCGCGTGCCGATTCCGAAACCGTCGATCGGCGCGTGCTGCCGGACGAGTTCCCGCAGCCGGATTTCATCGAGATTGCCGCTCGCGAAGATCGTCGCTTCCGTCAGGCCGCCATGGTCGAAAATCGCGCGCACGTTGCGCGCGTGCGCCGCCAGATCGCCGCTGTCGATCCGGACGCCCTTGATGCGCACGTTGTCGAGCGCAAGCCGCCGCGCCAGTTCGACGACCTTGTGCGCCGCGTGCTCCGTATCGTACGTATCGATCAGCAGCACCGCGTTATCCGGCTGCGATCGGGCGAAATGCTCGAACGCGAGCGCTTCGTCGTCGTGCGCCTGGACGTATGAATGCGCCATCGTGCCGTACACGGGAATGTCGTAGCGCAAGCCGGCGAGCAGGGTCGCCGTGCCGGAGAATCCTGCCAGGTAGCTGGCCCGCGCGGACAGCATCGCCGCCTCCGCGCCATGCGCGCGCCGCAGGCCGAAATCGACCAGCAACCTGCCATGCGCGACGAGCGTGGCGCGTGCGGCCTTGCTTGCAACCAGCGTCGCGTAATGGAGCAGGTTCATCACGCGGCTCTCGACGAACTGCGCCTCGCGAAGCGGCGCCGTGATCCGCAGGATCGGTTCGTCGGCGAAAAACACCGTGCCTTCCGGCATCGCGTCGACCGTACCGGTAAAGCGCAAGCCGGCGAGCGACGCGAGGAAATCCGCTCGCAAGCGCCCGGTCGCGGCCAGTCGCTCAAGGCCGGCGGCCGTAAAGCGCAGGCCCTCCAGATAGTCGAGGACGAGCTCCAGTCCCGCCGCCATCAGGAATGCCCGCTGCTCGGGCAGCGCCCGTACGAAGAACTCGAAGCTGGCCATGTCGTTCATTCCGGCATCGAACGCGGCCTGCATCATCGTCAGTTCATACCAATCCGTCAGCAGCGCGTCGTCGATGCCAGCGTCCGGCCAGGATCCGTTCATCATGCGCCCTCCCGCGTCGCTCGCGCGCAATCGTGCAACCGGTACCCGGCCGCTGCGATCTGGAGCAGCGTCGCTTCCGTCATTGCGGCGCGGGTCCCGGACTCGCCGGGACCGCGGTCCACACGCCATTGCACGACGCGACATACGGATAGTATCCGCGCGGGTCCTCGACCGCGCTGTCACCGCGTACGCTCCCTCGGCGCGAAATGGCGAAAGTCCCGCCCGTGGAAATCCTGGCGGGGAACATGGCGTGCATGCTGCGCATGTGCCGGCTGCGTCGGCACGCAACATGCGGCCGCGCACGGCACAAGCACGCGGCTTGCGCGTCTGAGCCTGTTCATGGTCGTCATTCTTCGCGGAGATGCGATCCATCGTATTGAGGCCGTGCCCCGCGGCCTTGACCGGGATCAACGCATGCCCGCGGCCCGGCGGGACGCCGGCGACGCGGCATTCGCAGGCGCCAGGTCATGCCGCGCGCGCAGGTTTCGTGTCGCCGTGCTTGCCGATGCGCATGCGGTGCAGACGACGGTGAGCAGCACCGTCCGTCAGTACGTGAACGTGTCCGATTTCTTCATTTCGACCCATGTCATTCCGCTTCGCAGTCCCTCCAGCGCTGCCTCGCGCTCGGTCGCGAATACCCGGTGATGCGGGAAGACATGCTCGCACTTGCAGTCGGGTGAGCGAACCGTCACGTGGACACGGCAGCGGTACCCGCCGGACTCGACGCCAACCGTTTCGATCTCCACGGTCCAGTCCGCTTCGTTCAATTCACCGGAAATCGTCATGATTACCCCCTTACCTTGCCGTGCGAGCGCAAGCTGCTTCCCTCATCGGTCGCGCCACGCCGCGAGCCGCGATGGCGTTCGCGCGCGCCCGAAGGGCGCATCGCACCGGCATCGAGACCGCCGCTGCGCGATGCGCGGCGCGACGGAAGCCGGAACCGGCCGGATCAGCCACGCTGCTTCTCCTCGAAATACGGCTGGCGGGCCGCCACGAGCCGCAACTCGTCGAGCAGCGCCGCGGCCGCGCGCAGCAGATCGTCGAGCGAGACAATGCCGACCAGTTCGCCGTCTCCGCCGACGACCGGCAATCGACGGACGCCATGCTGGCGCATCCGCTTCGCGAGCAGCCAGATGTCGTCGTCGACGTTCGCGGTCGCGACGGGCGCCGACATGATGTCACCGACGAACAGCGAGCCGGCCTGCGCATCGGGGCTGACGACCGTCAGCACGATGTCGCGATCGGTCACGACACCGACCGGCACGCATCGCCCCTCCTGTTCGCGCACGACGATCAGATCGCCGGCGTGCGCGCCACGCATCATTTCCGCCGCCTCGACGACGGTTGCTCGTGCCGAACACATTGCAACATCGCGGGTACAGAGCATCGCGGCATTCATGTTCGTTCTCCCGGCCGGGGCGAGGCGGACCATCGATCGATGTCCGCCGCCGCCCGAACCATCATGCAACCGTAAGTTGATCGACCACGTTGCGCACGCCCGGCGCCGACCACGCGGCATGGAAGGCAAGCCGCCGTTCGCCCAGCGAGCCCACCTGGCCCGTCAACGTCACGCAACCGTCCTGGACGGTAATGCCGACGTGTGCGGCCTCTTCCGTTGCATGCCGAATCAAGGCCGCCTGGATCTTGCCCGCGATGTCGGATTGCGTCGGATGCGGCCGGACGTGGATCTCGTTGATGATCCGGGTGACGCCGCGCAGCCGCTCGACGGCCCGCTCCGCCTCCTGCATCTGGTAGCTCCACATCACCTCGCCCGACAGCGTCACGCACCCGTTCTCGACCGTCACGTGCACGGCCTGCTCGCCAAGCCCCGCATCCCACATCAGGAGCGAGCGCGCTGCAATGGCGACGTCCTCGTCCGAGCGATGCTTGCCGTCGTCCGTTTGCACCTCGAGTTCCAGCACGATGCCGCGCACGCCTTCGATACGCTCGACGGCCTTGCGCACCGCGACCTTTTCCAGATAGCTGGCGACGTGCCCAGTCAACGTCACGATGCGTTCGTGCACTTCGACGCCGATGCGCACCGCATCGATCGACGGGTCCCACTCGAGTTCCTGCTCGACGTCCTTCTTCAGCGCGCTGTCGCTTTTCATGGCCATCGACTCCTGTCCGCAATCGATGAAAACAACGGTAATTCCCGCTGCACCGCGTGGAATTGATACAGGTCAGCGCGCGGCGTGGTGAGCGATCGCGACCGATGTCTCCGCTGCGATCGCACGAAACCCGGTCCTTACGTCGACATTGCGCCCCTGCCAGGCGCGATCGCGCCTGGCGAGTCGCGATACCATCCGGCGC
Source organism: Burkholderia sp. Bp9090 (assembly GCF_003857985.1). Taxonomy (NCBI): domain Bacteria; kingdom Pseudomonadati; phylum Pseudomonadota; class Betaproteobacteria; order Burkholderiales; family Burkholderiaceae; genus Burkholderia; species Burkholderia sp. Bp9090. The sequence goes on along the minus strand of NZ_QTPV01000003.1, from coordinate 228,699 downwards.
CCGTCGGGCGACAGGCGGGCGGGCGCCTCGGCAAGCGATGCCGCATCCAGTCGAACGAGACCGCGATCGGCGAGGCAGCGCAGGTCGGCGGGGTCGCCCTGCTGGCGCCGCGGCTCGCTGGCGAGCACCATCAGGATCGCGATTTCGTGGGGACTCAGCAGCCAGTCGCCGCCGGCGTCGATCGGGTGATGCTGGCGATGCGCGGCAGCCGACAAGCGCAGCGCCGATGCTTCGGAACGGGAAATGATCTGGCGATTCGACGTGTTCGTAAACAAGGCGGGCATGATGGTGTCCGGATCATGAACGTGAAGACGCAGAAGTCACGGGACATGTCGATCGCGGTCGACATGCGAGAACGTCAATATCCGCTCCTGCCGGGCAAGCGTTCTTGATGCAGGTCATCCGGAAGACGCGAGCAATCGAAACGTTCCCCGCCGTGGAGTGGGAAGCGTTCAAGGCGTTGGTGGCCTCGCTCGACCAGGCCGGCCGGCTGCGCCCCCGAGCGGTTCCGCCGCGTTGGACGCGAGCACTGCGAGCGCCGCGCGGCGGCCGAGTTCGAACAGCGCTGCAATCGATGTATCGGAAAAATCGAAGTCGCGCGCGAAAGTGTCCGTGGCTCCGGCGAGGCCATTCAGCGCGATCCTGAAGACCCGTACGGGCGCACGACTCCCCATGAGTCGGATGTATTCCGGGAGTTGTCGCATGCGGGCCGCCGTTTCGGGATCAAGCTGGCAGGTTATACGTTCGACGAGATCGCGAAAGTCGTTCTCGTTTTCCTCGAACCGCAGGTCGTTACGAACCCGATCGGCATAGACGATCTCGTCGCGCCGCAGCATGACCTCGATCAGGTTCGATGGCAACGGGCGCGACCCTGAAAACAAATCGACAACAAACACGCGCCCTGCTATCCGCCCGCACCGTTCGATCACGAGATCGAGCGGCGAGTTGCTGATGATGCCGCCGTCCCAGTAAGCGCGGCCGTCGATGCGCGTCCACGGCATCGCGGGCGGCAGGCTACCGCTGGCGAGCAGGTGCTCGGGCGTGATGCGATCGACATAGCTGTCGAAGATGCGCCGCTCCCCGCTTTCCACGTCCACGGCTCCAAGCAGCAGGCGCGTCGCGCTGCCCGCCAGGGCGTCGAAATCGACATGGCGGCGCAGTAGCGCGAGCATCGGCTGCGTGTCATAGCAGCTCGTCCACCACGTAGCAAAGCCGGACGGCGGAATCCCGTCAGGCCACCAGTGCGGCCGAAGGAAATTCGGAACGCCGAACAGCGCGATATGCCACGCGAGCAACGCATGTCCCGCATAGGCGGACGACGGCACGCCCACCGGACTCCTGATCGACAGCTCGCGCCAGAATGCGTCGAGTGCTTCGGCCGCATGCCCCGGATGGCTCGCTGCGATCGCGCCGTTGAACGCGCCGATCGACACGGCCGCGATCACGTCCGGACGGACGCCCCGCGACTCGAGCGCGGCGATCGCTCCGCTTTCGAATGCGCCGAGCGCACCGCCACCCTGCAGGATCAAGACCGTTTGCGCGGGGAGTTCGCACAGCCGCGATACGTCGTGCGTCACAGCCTCGACTTGCGCGCCGAGATTGACCCGATGGCGTATCGTCTCCTCGGCGGCGGTCATTTCATCCGCGCGGACACCGATCGAGAACATCGCACGCAGGACATGATGTCTCAGATAGAGCAACGAGTACGGAGCATGCGGGAATCGGCCCTGCTCGACGACTTCGGTCGCATCAGCAGCGTTGCCGAGGAAGTTGTACGGTACGTCGAATACACTTCCGTAGAAAATCGATACATCCCGATAGGGCAAGCGCGCACCGCGCATGTTCCTGGCGGCCAAGCGCCCCTGACGCACCGCGTTGTCCCAGTGCTCGATACGCCTCTGCACGCCGAATACCGGATCGCGAAACCGCGCGACGTCGCCGGCCGCATGGACGTCCGGATCCGACGATTGCAGGCATTCGTCGACAAGCACGCCATCCACTGTCGCGATGCCACTGCCCGCGAGAAACCCGCAGTTTGGCTCGACGCCCACGGCAATCACGACGAGGTCGCATTCGATGACGCTGCCGTCGGTGAGCACGGCCGCCTCGATCGAATGCTCTCCGATGAAGCGCTCCACCGTCGTTCCGGTTCGAACGTCGACGCCGCGCGTCGCACACAACCCGGCAAAGTGATCGGATAGCCGAACGGAATTCAGCTGCGGCAACAGCCGCTCGCAGCGCTCGACGAGCGTGACCTCCAGACCGCGCCCGCGCAGCGTGGCCGCCGCCTCGAAACCCGTGAAGCCTCCGCCCACGACGAGCAGGCGTCGTCGCCGGGCGGCGTTGTCGCGAAGCACGAGCGCGTCGTCGAGGTCGTGAAGGTGACCGATGCCCGCCAGCGTCGCCCCCGGCACCGCCAGACGGCGTGGCGACGCACCGGTCGCGATCAGCAGCTTGCCGTAGTGTATCGCGGTGCCATCCTCCAGCCTGACGACATGCGCGCCGCAGTCGACCGACGCGCCCCTCGCCCCTAGGAGCAGATCGATCCTGCGCATCTCGTAGAACCCCGCCGGGTGTATCGCGATTGCCGCCGGGGTGAGGTTTCCTGCGAGAAATTCCTTTGTCAGCGGCTGTCTCTGATACGGCAGCACGTGTTCGCCGCACAGGATCGCGATGCGCGCGGACGGATCTTCGCGCCGCAACGTATGCGCCGCGGACACGCTGGCAATGCCGCCGCCGACCAGCACATGATCGTAGTCGCGCCTGGCCCCGGACTGCGCCGTCACGTTGCCCGCTCCGCGCGCATGTGCCGTTCGCCGGAGGCAAGCCGGCGGGCGATCGAACGCGCAAAACGGGCGAGCTTCCGAGCGGCCAGGCCGCGACCGATATCGCGCCCCGAAATCGCGCACGTCGCGATCGGCCTTTGCCGCGCCAGCGCCTGCATCTGCCCGAATGCAGTGATGTCGCCGCGCAGGCCCATCGTGCAAAAGAATGCGGTCGCGCGCAGTTCGCTCCCGTGCCGCGCGAGCCAGGTCGAAATCGGCGTCGATGCACGGCCCGCCCAGACCGGCGTACCTAGCACGACCACATCGTATGCGGACGGCGAACAGGCTGTTGGCCGAAGGTCCGCGGCACGATCGCGGATCACGTCCGCGAGCGAACGCAGGAAGCCGACGGCCCCCGTCCGCCGCCGATCGTCGGCTTCCCGCAGCCGTTCGCAATCCGCGCCAAGCTCGGCGGCAAGCCGGTGCGCAACCGCCGCCGTCGTTTCACTGCGCGAGTAGAAGACGACGAGCATGCGTCGAGACGTGTCCATGGCCCACTCCGTGCATCCGTCCGGGATCCATGGACCAGCTTATGCACCGGCGATCGGGGCGACACTGATGCAGGTCAACCCGTCGCGGCACAATCCGGCGACAGTAGGCTTGTCCAACTTTCCCGCGATTTTCCGCCCATCCGCCATGTGGTATGACCTGATCGAACGGCAACGGCAATGGTTGCGAACGTGGGGCGCGGCGGCGCGGTTCACGTGCGGTCTTTGGCCCGATGCCGCGGCGGCGTGCTACGCCGACCTTTTCGAACCCCTGCTCGACCTGCATGCCGAGGCACCACGGTTCGCCATCGATTCGATCGACGTGGACGGCCGTCGCATCGACGTCGACGAAACGATCGTCTCGCACACGCCGTTTTGCACGCTGCGCCGCTTCTCGCACGCCGGTGCACAACGCGTGATCCTGCTCTGCGTGCCGCTGGCCGGCCATGCGGCCGTGATGATGCGCGAGACGGTCGAGACCCTGCTGGCCGACGGCGACGTCTGCATCACCGACTGGATCGATGCGCGCGACGTGCCGTGCGACGCGGGCCGATTCGGCCTCGACGAGTACGTGTCGATGCTCGACCGCTTCGTCGATACCCTGCTTGCGGACGCCCGGCCGGTGCACGTCGTCGCCGTCTGTCAGGCAACGTTTCCGTCGCTCGGTGCCATCGCGCTGCGCGCGCAACGCGACGCCGCGCTGCCGGCGAGCCTGACGTTGATCGGCGGCCCGCTCGATGCCCGCATCAATCCGAGTGCGCTCGGCACCGCGGCCCGGTCGCATTCTCTCGACTGGTGTCGCGCCACGCTGATCGATACGGTGCCGCACGGCTTCGCCGGATACGGGCGGCAGGTATTTCCGGCCTATCTGCAGCGCGCCGAGATCGCGGTCACCTACCCGCAACGCTACATGGCGCTGGTCGATCGCTATCGACGAGCGGTGTCGAGCGACGACGCCGACGCACTCGCAACCGCACGCCGCGCACTGCGCGAGTACCTGACGCTCCTCGACATGCCCGCCGAGTATTTCCTCGATACAGTCGACATCGTGTTCCAGCGGGCTTGCCTGGCAAACCGGACGTGGCACGTTCACGGCCAGCGGGTCGAGCCCGCCGCGCTGCGCTCGGTCGTGTTGCTGACCGTCGAAGGCAAGTGCGATGCCGTCACCGGTGCCGGCCAGACCCATGCCGCGCTGGCCATGTGCAGCGGCCTCGCGGCGGATGCCCGGCAACGCGTCGACATCGACGACTGCGACCACTACGGGCTCTTTACCGGCGATCACTGGCACGCCGACGTGCATCCGGTACTGCAAGCGGCGTTCGTCCGGGCCGAACGCGGCTGGCCGCGCTCGTGCGCGGCGTGATGCGCCTTCAACCCGGTGCGGGACCGTCGTGTGCCCATCCGACCCCGTTCATTCCGGCGCCGCACGCTCGCCGGGCGCAGCGCGCTCCGCAGCGGCCACGCGACGCTTGACCGCGATGAAGCTGTCGGGGCTGACGGAAACCGAGTCGATGCCGCACGCCACGAGAAAATCGGCGAACGCCGGATGATCGCTCGGCGCCTGGCCGCACAGGCCGACCTTCGCTCCCGCGTTGCGGGCCGACTCGATCACGCGGGCGATCATCCACTTCACGGCGGCGTTCTGTTCGTCGAACAACCCGGCCAGTTCCGCCGAATCGCGGTCCACGCCAAGCGTCAGTTGGGTCAGATCGTTGCTTCCGATCGAAAAGCCGTCGAAGCGCTGCGCAAACTGGCTCGCGAGGATGACGTTCGACGGGATTTCGCACATCACATAGATCTGCAATCCGTCATCGCCACGCTTCAGGCCGTTGGCGGCCATCACCTCGAGCACGCGGTCCGCCTCGTCGAGCGTCCGGCAGAACGGGATCATCACGACCACGTTCCTGAATCCCATGTCGTTTCGCAGCCGCGCGATGGCCCGGCATTCGAGCGCGAATCCGGCACGATAGCGCGGCGAATAGTAGCGCGACGCACCGCGAAAGCCGAGCATCGGGTTTTCTTCCCGCGGTTCGAACTGCGCGCCGCCGACCAGATGAGCGTACTCATTCGTCTTGAAGTCGCTCATGCGGACGATCACCGGCGCGGGATGACAGACCGCCGCGATACGCGCAAGGCCATGCGCCAGCCGGTCGACGAAATAGTTCGACGGGTCGTCATAGCCCGCCGTCAGGGCAGCGATCGCGCGCTTCGCATGCGCGTCCGTCAGCGCATCGTAGTGGGCCAGCGCCATCGGGTGAACCTTGATATGGTTGCTGATCACGAACTCCATGCGCGCGAGCCCGACGCCGTCGGCAGGCAGTCGCCACCACCTGAACGCCGCGGCCGGATTCGCGAGGTTCAGCATGACCTGCGTACGGGTAGCCGGCAGGTCGGTCAGGTCGATCGCCTCCACGTCGTATTGCGCGATGCCTTCGTACACGAACCCGGCCTCGCCCTCCGCGCACGATACCGTCACTTCCTGCTGATCGTGCAGCATGCGGGTCGCATTGCCGGTGCCGACGATGGCCGGCAATCCCAGTTCGCGGCTCACGATCGCGGCATGCGACGTGCGGCCGCCATGATCGGTGACGATCGCCGCGGCGCGGCGCATCACCGGCACCCAGTCCGGATCCGTCGTGCGCGTCACCAGTACCGCGCCATCGACGAATCGCCCCATGTCGCGCGGACTGTCGATCACACATACGCTGCCGACCGCGATCGCCTCGCCGACACTGACGCCGGTGAGCAGCTTGCGGCCGGCCCGACCAAGTCGATAGGTCTTGATGGCGCTGGCCTCGCGCCGGGACTGCACCGTTTCGGGACGTGCCTGCACGACGAACAGTTCTCCGCTTACGCCGTCCTTTGCCCACTCGATGTCCATCGGCTGGCCATAGTGCGCCTCGATCGCGCAGGCCCAGTTCGCAAGCGCCAGGATGTCGCGGTCCGCCAGCACGAAGGTGGCACGCTCGGCTTTCGAGGTCGGCACGTTGCGGGTCGGTGCATGCTCGTCGCGCGCATAGATCAGCTTGCGTGCCTTGCCGCCGAGCGTCTTGCCGATGACGGGCGTGCACGCCGGATCGCCGAGCAACGGTTTGAACACCTCATATTCGTCGGGATCCACGGTGCCCTGCACGACATTCTCGCCAAGCCCCCACGCCGCGTTGATCAGCACCACCTTGTCGAATCCTGTTTCCGTGTCGAGCGAAAACATCACGCCGGCCGCGCCGAGGTCCGAACGCACCATCCGCTGCACGCCGATCGACAGCGCGACGCGCAAATGATCGAAACCCTTTTCTTCGCGGTAGGCGATCGCCCGGTCGGTAAACAGCGACGCATAGCACCGTCGGCAAGCCGCGAGCAACGCATGCTCGCCGCGCACGTTCAGGTAGGTTTCCTGCTGACCCGCGAAGCTCGCGTCGGGAAGATCCTCGGCGGTCGCGCTCGACCGGACGGCGACATCGACGTCGTCGCTGCCGGCCTCGCGGCACAGTTGCCGATACGCGTCCCGGATCGCGTCGGCGATGTCGTCGGGCCAGTCTCCGTGGAGGATCGCCTGCCGGATCGACGCACCGGCCTCGGCAAGCGACATCTTGCGTGCGCCGAACGCTTCGAGCGTGCTGCCGATGGCCTGCCTCAACCCGTTCGCATCGATGAAGCGCCAGTACGCATCCGCGGTCGAAGCGAACCCGGGTGGCACGCTCACGCCCCGTGCGGACAGGTTGGCGATCAGTTCGCCCAACGACGCATTCTTGCCGCCGACGCGCGCCACGTCGCCGCGTCGCAGATCGTCGAACCAGACGATGTGTGATTTTCCGTGATCCATGACGAGCCCTCCGATGGTCGCGGCCGAGCCGCGAGCGACAGGCGCGGGCCGGCAGTGGCCGGCGCGGTCGGCCGAACACGTTCATCGTGGCTCGGCGCGTCGGCGTCTCCCGTGACCTGCATCAAGAACGGCGCTGCATCGCACCCGGCTTCGCCCGGGGCGGCTTTCCCGCTGCGGTTCGTTCGCTTGCTGCAAGAAATCGACGGGTTTCCGATCGATCGCCCATCGCACTAATCTGCAACACACTTTCAACCAATCGAACAAGAATCGACGAAAAAATGGGCGAGCAAAATCTCCGGTTCGCCATTAAAATGCACCGCTTGGTTAATTTCTACAGCTAACCAGGCTGCACGATCAGGACCTGCGAAGCCCGCGCATGCATGCCGTGCGGCGCCTTCTCCACGTGTTCGAACGGGGCCACCCACGGCGCCCTCTTCCCGCCTGTCGATGCAGCCCGGCGCAAACGGATAAGAAGACACTCATGTCCAAGCAATCCCCTGCAGAGCCGATTCGTGCTTCCGCCCGCATCGGCCTGACCGCCGCGGGCGCGGTCTCGCTGCTCCTCGGCCTTTATTTCGTCATCGGCGGCGGCATGCTCGTCGCCCGTGGCGGGAGCGCGTACTACCTGCTGGCCGGGCTCGCCCTGTGCGCGACCGGCGTCCAGCTCGCCCGGCGCCGCGCCAGTGCGGTCGCGATCTACCTCGTGATGCTGATCGCCACGGCGCTGTGGGCCGTGTGGGAAGTCGGCTTCGCGTTCTGGCCGCTCAACGCGCGGATCTTCATGTTCTCGATGATCGGCATGCTGCTCGCGCCGGCCTGGCCGCTGCTGCGCCGTGCCGAAGGCAAGGCACCCGCACGCGGCATGGCATGGGGCATCGCCGCACTCCTGCTCGCCTGCAACGGCGCATTCGTCTACGGCATGTTCGTGCCGCACGGCACGTTCGGCACCGAGACGCCCGTGCCGGCGGCCGGCAATGCAGGCACCGACGACTGGACGGCCTACGGTCACTCGGACGGCGGCGACCGCTTCACGCGCTACGCGCAGATCGATCGCGACACGGTGAAGCACCTGCAGGTCGCGTGGACGTTCCGCACCGGCGACACGCCGCACAGCCCGGACGGCGGCGGCTCGGAAGATCAGCAAACCCCGCTGCAGGTCGGCAAGACGCTGTTCCTGTGCTCGCCGCACAACACCGTGATCGCCGTGGATGCCGCGACGGGCACGGAGAAGTGGCGCCATGCGTTCCCGACCAAGACGACGGTCTGGGTGCGCTGCCGCGGCCTCGCGTACTTCGATGCGGACAAGCCGCTCGTGCAGCCGACCGTCGCCGGATCGACGCCGGTCCTGCCGGTCGCCGCGTCCGGGGATCCGGCCGTGTGCCGCCGCCGCATTTTCATGAACACGATCGACGCGAAGCTCGTCGCGCTCGATGCGGACACCGGCAAGCCGTGCGACGGCTTCGGCGATCACGGCATCGTCGACCTGAAGGCCGGCCTCGGTAACGCGAAGAGCCCGTTGTACCAGCTCACGTCCCCGCCGACGGTCGCGGGCACGACGGTGGTCACGGGCGGCCGTGTCGCCGACAACGTGTCGCTCGACATGCCCGGCGGCGTGATCCGCGGCTTCGACGTGATGACCGGCAAGATGAAGTGGGCATTCGATCCGGGCAATCCGGACGATCACGCGCAGCCGGCGCAAGGCAAGACCTTCGTGCGCTCGACGCCGAACGTGTGGGCGCCGATGACCTACGATGCGACGTCGAACACGATCTACATGCCGGTGGGCAACGCGGCGATCGACCTGTGGGGCGTGAAGCGCACCGCGCTCGACGAGAAATACGGCGCGTCCCTCCTCGCGCTCGACGCCACGACGGGCGCGGAAAAGTGGCACTTCCAGACGGTCCACCACGACCTCTGGGACTACGACGTGCCGATGCAGCCGACGCTGATCGAGTTCCCCGCGGAAGGCGGCAAGCGCGTGCCGGCGCTGATCGTCGGCACCAAGATGGGCCAGCTGTTCGTGCTCGACCGCGTGACCGGCATGCCGCTGACGCAGGTCGTCGAACATCCGGTCAAGACCGCGTCGATTCCGAACGAGCCGTATTCGAAGACCCAGCCGCTGTCCGTCGGCATGCCGCAGATCGGCGCCGACGTGCTCAAGGATTCGGACATGTGGGGCGTCACGCCGATCGACCAGCTGATGTGCCGCGTGATCTTTCGCGGCATGCGCTACGACGGCCTCTTCACCGCGCCGGACACCGATCGCTCGCTCAGCTTCCCGGGTTCGCTCGGCGGCATGAACTGGGGCGGCCTGTCGTACGATCCGAACGCGGACATGATCTACGTGAACGACATGCGGCTGGGCCTCTGGGTCCATCTGGAGCAGGAGAAGAACCGCGGCGGCGCTTCCGACGGCAACGAATCGGTGAACGCGGGCATGGGTGCCGTGCCGCTCGGCGGCACGCCGTACTCGGTGCTGAAGGACCGCTTCCTCTCGCCGATCGGCATCCCGTGCCAGAAGCCGCCGTTCGGCAGCCTCACCGCGGTCGACCTGAAGACCCGCCGCATCGCATGGCAAGTCCCGCTCGGTACCGTGAAGGACACGCGCCTTCACGGCGTGCAGATGAACATGCCGTCACCGATCGGCATGCCCACCATCGGCGGCTCGCTGACGACCGGCGGCGGTCTCGTGTTCTTCGCCGCAACGCAGGACTACTACCTGCGCGCGTTCGACAGCTCGACGGGCAAGGAACTGTGGAAGGCACGGTTGCCGGTCGGGAGCCAGGGCACGCCGATGAGCTATACAATCGGCGGCAAGCAGTACATCGTCATCTCTGCAGGCGGCGCGCGCCAGTCGCCCGATCGGGGCGACTACGTGGTGGCTTACGCCCTGCCCGACAGCAAGTAAGCGCCGGAATCGACCGGATCGCGTGCGGGACGGGGCGGCGAGGGTTGCCGCACCATCCCGCATTCAGCGCGTCACCTCACTGTCTTGACTGCATGCTACCGTTGTCCATGACTCATTCCTTTCCCGCTTCCCGCATCCGAAATCACGACCTCACGCCGGGACGCCGCCGATCGCGCCGGCCGGCGGCCGTCACACGTTTCGCACTGCGCATCGGTGCGGCCGCAACGGCCATTGCCGCACACGCGCCGGCGGCCCATGCGCAAAGCAGCGTGACGCTGTACGGCACGATCGACACGAGCATCGAGATCACGAATCCCGGCGCGGGTTACGTCGCCCGGATGGATTCCGGCGCGTATCGCGGCTCGCGCATCGGCGTGCGCGGCGCGGAGGATATCGGCAACGGCGTGAAGATCCTGTTCGATCTCGAGAACGGCTTCGGCTCGGCGGACGGCACCCTGGCCGCCGCCAACACGTTGTTCAACCGCCAGGCCTGGATCGGCGTGAGCTCACGCTACGGCACGGTGCGGGTCGGCCGTCAGTATTCGCCGATCTACATCCCGTTCAAGGGGCAGCTCGATGCGTTCGGGGCCGGCACGATCGCGTCGGGGCTGAACAATCTGTCGAAAATCACGCCGTACGAAAGCAATGCGATCACGTATCTGTCCCCCGAGGTGCACGGCTTTTCGACCACGATCATGGCGTCGTTGCGCGACGCGAAGGACGGTGACGGCAACGGGCTGGCAGGCCACATCGAGACGTTCGCCTGGCATGACGGCCCGCTGCGCATTTCGTACGCACACCAGCAAACCCACGGCAGCGGCGCACTGCGCGCCAACCTCGGCGGCGTGTCCTATGCGTTCGGCCCGGTGACGGCCTTCCTGTCGTACTTCAATGGCGACGGCGGAACGCCGCGATATCACGGCGACGGCGTGTCGGCTTCCGCACGCTACGCGGTGAACGCGCGTTTTCGCGCGTCGCTGGGTTATACGTGGCTGCGCGACCGGTCGGGCCGCGACAACGATGCCGACCAGTTCAGCGCGGCGTGTGAATACGATGTGTCGAAGCGGGTGCTGGTCTATGCGAGTGCCGCGTGGCTTCACAACCGCGGCCAGGCCACCTACACGCTGAGAGGCGTGAACGTGACCGGCCTCACGCCTTCGTGGCCGGGTGCGTCGGTGCGCGGTATCCAGTTCGGCGTGATCGATCGCTTCTAGAAGAAGCGCACGTCCGCGGCCGATGTCGCGATCGACGCGACGCGCCCCTTTCACTAAAAGAATTTCGCAAGCCACCCCGGCGCCGCCGCGCGATCGAACACCACGTGCAGCTCCGGGCTGAACGAGCCGAATTCAAGCCCGTGCCGCGTCGCCAGCAGCGTCAGTGCCTGGCTCGTATAAAACGAAATATGCCCGTTGCGCGGCACGCAGTACCACCATTGCTCGATCCCGCGCGCGAGGATCTCCGGCGTGATCAGTGACGTCTGGAACAGCAGTGCGCCGGCAGGCGCCCGGTAGCGGATGATGTCGGCGAACAGGCTTCGAGGATCCGGATGATGCTCGAAGACCTCGAACGACAGGATCGAATCGAACTGCCCCTGCGGCGCGTCGGGATGGCTGAATGGATCATACGAAGTCACATCCGCGAAGCCGCGCGCGGACAACTTCTTTTCCAGCAGCCCGAGCCCCGAGCCGAAATCGAGAATGCGGGTCTCGCGCATCGACGGAAAGCTCGTGCAGATCAGGTCGGCGTGCTGCTGCGGACGATGCTCGAGATACTCCGGATCGTGGCGCGCGTAGTCGTCGTTGTACACGTGACGCGCAAAATCGTCGTGCGTCCAGCGGTCGAAGGCCGGCGTACACGTGAATCCGCATTGCCGGCACGCGTAGTAGTAGATCGGCACGCCCACGAACGGATCGACCTTTTTCCCGGCGATCATGTCGGCGCCGCAGCGCGAAAAATCGACCACGCCGCAGATGTCCGCGTCGGCGCCGCACACCTTGCAGGCGATCGTCGCCGGATGGTTGGCCGGAATGTCAATCATGTTGCAGTCCCCTGGTTGGCTTCAGGCGTACGCGCCACCCGCTCGGTCACGTCGCCCCGGCGCCCCGGCGCCGTCTGCCGGAACGGCGTGGCCGACGGCTACCGCGGCGAATCGTCCCGATCCGCGCACGATACCCGGTTTCCGGCGAACATTTGTTAAATAGCTTGAATAGCCGACATCCGGTCGACAATTTGCCTTAACATCCGGCCACACGATCGACCACGGGCTTCAGCAAGGACCGCGGTCACCATTTTCAGCGGCGCGAAAACGGGCGCGGCTTTCATTCGAACGGACGGACCGACCATGTTCCAATCACCAGGAGACTCCTTCGTCGGCGGCTCGCTGCTCGGCCTGTGCGTCGAGGTGCCGCTCGCCGTGCTCGTTTCGCTGATGATGCATGGCGTCGACTGGACCGGGCCGCGCATCGCGATGCTCGTCGCGACGCCGGTGCTGATCGCGTGCACCGTGCTGCTGACCCGCCCGGTGGCATTCAGCACCGTATGGAAGCACAAGCGCTCGCCGTTCGAGCTGGACGACAATGTGCGCGCGTCGATCTACGGCCGGCTGACCGGCATCGCGCTCGGCCTGGTGTTCGGCATCATGGTCGCGACGACGTTCGCCTGAGCGACGTGTCCTGATTCGGTCCGCGCGGGCCGGATTCGCGCCGGGCGCGCCCGCTCCGGCGCCTGCGCGTCCCTGTCGCGGCACGAGCGTCGGGATCCGCCAGCCGCGCAACCGCACGCGCGACGACCGGCCGTTCGCCGCGCAGGCGGCCGACCATGCGATCTCACGCCACGGCGGATTCGCCCTTGCCGCGCCCGCGCATCACCTACCGGCGTTTGAAGCGCCGGTCGCGCATCACGCCGACGCCACCAGCGCGTTGAACGACGTATCCCAGAACGGCGCGACGTTCGCCGGCCCATCCAGCACGCCGATTCGCGCGAATACGTCCGCGACTCGTTGATGCTGCGCGATCACGTCGGGCGTGACGGGCAGCAGTGCGTAGTCGTCGCTGCGCTGCGCGAACATCGCCTCGAGATCGGCAACCGGCACGCGCGTTTCGCCGTTCTGCGCGCGCGCATACGCGCCGAAATGCCCGTTCGCCCACGCGTACGCGCGCTGGAACCGCAGCAGCAGATCGCCGGTCGCCGCGCGCCGGCGCGGGTCGTCCAGCGTGCGCGGGTTCGCATAGATCGGGAAATTGCCGGACAGATAGCCCTTGCCCGTCTTCAGCACGCGCGCCCCGTAACGGTTGCGCGCGAGCTGGCCGTTGTAGCCGTAGATCGCCCACGCGTCGAGGTCGCCGCGGTCGTACGCGGACAACCCGTCGGTCGGCGACAGGTTGATCGGATGGATGTCGTCGAAACCGAGGCCGGCCTCCGCGAGCTGCCGGTACAGGAAATAGTGCGACGTCGTCGCGCGCACGTAGCCGACGCGCTTGCCCTTCAGGTCCGCGATGCCGAGGATCGGCGTGTCCTTGCGCGCGAGCGTGACCTGGTTGTTCAGATCCTCCCGCGTACGCGAGATGAACCGGACGCTGGCCTTCTGGCGTGCGGCGAACACCGCGGGAATCTCGCTGCCCGAGCCGATGTCGAGCGCATCCGCGTTCAGCGCCTCGATGTGCAGCACGCCGTTGTTGAGCTCGCGCCACTCGATCCGGTATGGCGTGTCGCCCAGGCCGGCCGCCTGCAGCAGCGCGCGCCAGCCGCCCTTGTAGGTCGCGACGCGCAGCGTGGTGCCGGCAAGATCGGCGTTGACGGTCGGCGCGGCAAGCGCGACCCGCGCGACCACGGGGCCCGCCGCGATCGCGGCGCCGGCGAGCAGCAGGCGGCGGCGTGCCGCCGAAGTTGACGCCATCGGATACTCCTGTCGATTGAACGGTAAAGGGAAAAAGGAAGCCGCCGTGCGCGACGGCCGACGTGCGTCAATGCAGCGAAGGAAAACCGTGGCGCTCGGCGAGCAGGTCGAGGATGCGGCGCGGGTCGGTGACGAAGCGCGTCGTGCCGAGCGCTTGCGCGTCGTCCGGCGCCGGTTGCGCGCTACCGAGCACGAGCACCGGCAGGCCCTGATGCGCGTCGTCGAGCACGTCGATCACCGCGTGCCGCGGCCGTTCGAAACCGACCCGGCGCACGTCGAGGCGGCCGGCCCGCTCGGGCGCGCTCGCGAGCAGGCCTTCGATCGCCAGTCCGTGAGGACAGACGAAGTGTCGGCCCGGATACTTCGGATCGGCAAAGCCCGGTTCCAGCAGAAACAACACATCCCGACTCATTTCACACGGCTCCCATATTCGTGGTTCGACCGGGCTGCACGCTGCGTGCGCTGCGCCCGGCGCTGGCCGGCTCGCGGCCGGATGCCCGACTCTACTGCCTTGCATCGCGCGGCCCTACCAACGTTTTGCGGAATCGATATGCAGGTGTGCCTACCGCATCGGCCGCGCGTCTCACAGAGCCGCGTTGCATAAAAACATCGTCATCCGAACGGATCTCGTCGCGATATCCAACGATTTCATCGATCGATATGCGCACGACCGCGCATGGCCGTCGCGCGATGTCCGCCATCCATGCCGATACGTCCGCTGCAGCACGCGCACCGGACGCGATCGCGGCGCACGCGTCGAGCGTGCAGCGGCACGCATTGCAATTCGCTCGCGCAGCGAATTGCAAACCACGGATCGAACGTTCGTCGACCGGACCGACGTCAATAGCATCGTGATCCTCGCAGATTCACCCATAAAAAGAGGTTATTCATGATCAAGAAGTCGGTAGTCCTGGGTTTGGTTTCGATCGGTTCCATCGGCGCGCATGCGCAGAGTTCCGTCACGCTGTACGGCGTCGTCGACGCCGGCTTTGCCTATACGAACAGCCAGGGCGGCGCGAGCAACATCCAGCAGACGAGCGGCAAGCTGAGCGGCAGCCGCTGGGGCCTGAAAGGCAACGAGGATCTCGGCGGCGGCCTGGCGGCCGTGTTCACGCTCGAAAGCGGCTTCCGGCCGAGCGACGGCGGGCTCGGCCAGGGCGGCCGCCTGTTCGGCCGCTCCGCGTACGTGGGCCTGAGCAAGGCCGACCTCGGCACGCTGACGTTCGGCCGCCAGTACGAGCCGATCACCGATCTCGTCGCGCAGTACGCGGGGTCCGGTTTCTGGTCGCCGGCCACCCATGTCGGCGACAACGACAACCTGAACCAGAGCTTCCGGATCAACAACGCGGTGAAGTTCCGCAGCGCGACGATCGCCGGTTTCACCGCCGACGTGCTGTACGCGTTCAGCAACCAGGCCAACGGCGGCGCGGGCACCGGCTTCTCGAACAACAGCGCATGGGGCGTGTCGGCGAACTACGTGAACGGCCCGCTGTCGGCGGGCGCCGGCTACGTGCGGCTCAACCACCCGAACGCGACGTCGAACACGAGCGGCGCGGTTGGCGGCGCGACCACGACGACCGGCAACGACTACAGCGGCGCGTTCTTCTACGGGCTGAACGGCGGCGTGCGCAAGCAGCAGATCGGCGTCGCGGGCGCGAACTACGCGCTCGGCCGCGCGACCCTCGGCTTCGCGTGGAGCCACACGCAGCTCGACTATGTCGACGGCTCGTCGCGCAAGTTCAACAACTACGACGTGAACGGGCGCTACCAGATCACGCCGGCGGCGACGCTGATCGGCGTCTACACGTTCACCGACGGACGCGCGAGCGGCTTGCCGGGCACCGGCGGCCAGACGCTGAAGCCGCGCTGGCACCAGTTCACGCTCGGGTTCGACTATGCGTTGTCGAAGCGCACCGACATTTACCTGTCCGGCATCTACCAGCTGGCCGCGGGCGATGCGAGCACCGCGACGTCCGGTGGCTATCGCCGGATCGCGGCGATCTCGAACATCGGCAGCGCATCGTCGACGAATCGGCAGCTCGCGTTCGTCAGCGGGCTGCGCGTGAAGTTCTGAGCGTTCGCGCAGCCGGCGCGGCGCGATAAGCAAAGCGGGAATCGTTGTTTGCCGCGTCGCGCCCGGTTGCCGAGAATGTCCGTTTTTCCGGATGCTGCCGCGCCCGCGCGCGGCACGGCTTCTCTCATGACCGACTCTCCTTCCCGCCCACGCCGCGCCGGCCGACGCGCGGCGCTGCGCCAGCTCGCCGGCGGCTGGGCCGCCGCGATGCTGCCGGCCGGCGGCGCGCTCGCGGGCCAGCCGCTCGCCCCGCTCGCACCGCTGGACGTGCCGCCGTGGACGCGCACGCCCGGCGCACCGCTGCTGTCGCCACCGTATGGCCTGCCGGGCGCGCACGAACGCGACGTCATCCGTCGCAGCGCGCGCACGCCGGCGCTGCCCGGCTCCGGCTCGTCGATGACGCCGCTCGCCGACCTGTTCGGCGACATCACGCCGAACGGCCTCGTCTACGAGCGCCATCACGCGGGCGTGCCCGAGATCGATGCACAACGCCACCGCGTCGTCGTGCACGGCCTCGTGCGCGAGCCGCGCAGCTTCACGCTCGACGACCTGCTGCGCTTTCCGTCCGAATCGCGGATCCACTTCCTCGAATGCTCGGGCAATACCGGCAGCGAATGGAACGGCCCGAGCGGCCTGCCCGTCCAGTTCACGCATGGATTGCTGTCGTGCTGCGAATGGACGGGCGTGCGGCTGTCGACGCTGCTCGACGAAACGGGCATCGATCCGGCCGCGCAGTGGCTGCTCGCCGAAGGCGCGGACGGCGCGGCGATGACGCGCAGCCTGCCGCTCGACCGGATTCTCGAACGCGCGCTCGTCGTCTATGCGCAGAACGGCGAGCGGCTGCGCCCCGAGAACGGCTACCCGGTGCGGCTGATCGTGCCGGGCTTCGAAGGCAACACGAACATCAAGTGGCTGCGGCGGCTGAAGCTCGTGCGCGCGCCGGAGATGACGCGCGAGGAAACGTCGAAATACACGAGCCTGCTGCCGAACGGCTGCGCCCGCCAGTTCGTGTTCGAGATGGACGCGAAATCGGTGATCACGCGCCCGTCGGCCGGCCACCGGCTCGCATCGCACGGCTACTATCCGATCAGCGGCTATGCGTGGTCGGGGCGCGGCCGGGTGCGCGCGGTCGACGTCTCGACCGACGGCGGCCGCACCTGGCGCGCCGCGCGGCTCGCGGGCGACGTGCGCGATCGCGCGCTGACGCGCTTCGAAGCCGACTGGGTCTGGAACGGCGAGCCCGCCGACCTGCAAAGCCGCGCGACCGACGAAACGGGCTACGTGCAGCCGACCCGCGACGCGCTCGTCGCCGCACGCGGCGTCAATTCGCAATACCACTACAACGGCATCCAGAACTGGCGCGTCGGCGCGGACGGGGAGGTGCGCAATGCGTAACACGATCGTGCGTCGGCTCGCGTCGTGCGCGGTCGTGTCGGGCACGCTCGCGTCGTCAGCGCTACCTGCGTTCGGTGCCGGCTTCGGCCTCGGTCAGCCGGTCGACCGCGCGGCGCTCGCCGCATGGGACATCGACGTCGCGCCCGACGGCGGCGGCCTGCCGCCCGGTGCGGGCACGGTCGCACGCGGCGCGCACGTGTTCGCCGACAAGTGCGCGATGTGCCACGGCGCCGGCGGCCAGGGCGGCGTCGGCGATCCGCTCGTCGGCGGCCTCGACTCGCTGGCCGGCGCGAAGCCGAAAAAGACGGTCGGCAGCTACTGGCCGTATGCGACGACGCTGTTCGACTACATCCGCCGCGCGATGCCGTACAACGCGCCGCAGTCGCTGAGCGCGGACGAAGTCTATGCGGTCACGGCCTACGTGCTGCACCTGAACGGCATCGTGCCGGACGACACGACGCTCGACGCGCACACGCTGCCGCGAGTCAGGATGCCGAACCGCGACGGCTTCGTGCCCGACCCGCGGCCGGGACGACTGTGACGCGACGCGATCCACCGGCCGGCACGACGCAGAACGGCCCGGCAAGACTGCCGGCATCGCGTGCCGGATTTTTTCGTTCGGCGCCAGCGCGCCGCGCAGGGAGGAGCCTACCTTGACCGACACATCCGCCGCCGCTCGGGCCGACGCGCCGCTCGTGACGCCGCCGTTCGTCGACGTCCGTTCGCCGGCCGATTTCCCCGACAGCCCCGCGTCGCGCGTGCTCGCGCAGCCGCTGATGCTCGGGCTGTTCCTGCCGATCCAGGCCGGCGGCTGGAGCGCCTCGACGCTGCCGCGCTCGACCGACTGGACGTTCGACTACAACGCCGACCTGGTCGCGCGCGCCGAGGCGCTCGGCTTCGATCTCGTGTTCGCGCTGTCGCAGTGGTTGCCGAAAGGCGGCTACGGCGGCGTGTTCGACGGCCAGGCGCTCGACTCGTTCATGACGCTCGCGGCGCTCACCGCGCGCACCGAACGGATCATCCTCGTCGCGACGAGCCACGTGCTCTACGGGCCGTGGCATCCGCTGCATTTCGCGAAGTTCACGGCGACGCTCGATCACATCTCGCGCGGACGCTGGGGCATCAACGTCGTGACCGGCCACCGCGCGATCGAACACGAGATGTTCGGCTGGAACCGGATCGAGCACGACCGTCGTTACGAGATGGCCGCCGAGTTCGTCGACGCGGTCAGCCAGCTTTGGGCCCAGCCGGACAACTTCAGCTATGCGCCCGCGCTGTCGAGCTGGCGGCTCTCCGGCGCGTTCGTCACGCCGAAGCCGCGCTACGGCCGCCCGCTGCTGATCAACGCGACCGGCTCCGACGCCGGCATCGATTTCGCGGCCCGCTATTCGGACATCGTGTTCGTCACGAGCCCGGCCGGCCCGGACGTCGATCTCGCGCTGGACGCGCTGCCCGCGCATACGGCCCGCGTGAAGGCGGCCGCCGCCGCGCGCGGCAGGACGATCCGCACGCTGCTCAATCCGCTCGTGATCTGCCGCGAGACGGCGGCCGAGGCGCGCGCGTACCGCGACGCGATCGTCGCGCATGCGGACGAAGGCAGCTTCCACCGCTTCGACAGCGACGCCCATGCGTGGCGCGGCGGCTTCGAACAACGCGCGCAGGCGGCCGCGCGTGCGATCGGCGGCAACATCTCGATCACGGGCTCGCCCGAGGAAGTCGCCGACTACATCGTGCGGCTGCATCGCGCGGGCATCGACGGCATCCAGTTGAGCTTCTACGACTTCAGGCCGGATCTCGACTTCTTCGGCGCACGCGTGCTGCCGCTGCTGCGCGACGCCGGCCTGCGGCGCTGAACTCAGGCCGCCGCCGCGCCGGGCACGGCCGACGCGCGCCGCGCCGCGGGGCGCCGCAATCCGAGGTGATCGCGCAGCGTGCTGCCGGCGTAGTCGCTGCGGAACAGCCCGCGACGACGCAATTCGGGCAGCACGAGCGCGATGAAATCGTCGAGGCCGCCGGGCAGGGTCGGCGCCATCACGTTGTAGCCGTCCGCGCCGTAATGCACGAACCGTTCCTCGAGCGCATCGACGATCTGCTCCGGCGTGCCGACGAGCTGCCAGTGACCGCGCGCGCCCGCGATGCGCAGGTACAGCTCGCGGATCGTCAGGTTCTCGCGGCGCGCGAGCTCGAGCGTCAGCGTCTGCCGGCTCTTGCTCGCATTCGTTTCCGGCAGCGGCGGGATCGGGCCGTCGAGCGGATAGGCGGACAGGTCGACGCCGCCGGTCAGGCCCGACACCAGCGCGAGCCCGACCTTCGGGTCGATCAGCGCCTGCAGCGCGTCGAACTTCTCCTTCGCCTCGCTCTCGGTGCGACCGACCACCGGAAAGACGCCGGGCATGATCTTCAGCGTGTCGGGGTCGCGGCCGAACGCGGCAAGCTGCCCCTTCACGTCCGCGTAGAACGCGACCGCGTCGTCGAGCGTCTGCTGCGCGGTGAAGATCACCTCGGCCGTGCGCGCGGCCAGCCGCGTGCCGGCCGCCGACGAGCCGGCCTGCACGATCACCGGCTGCCCCTGCGGCGCGCGCGGCACGTTCAGCGGCCCGTCCACCCGGAAGAAGCGGCCGCGATGAGCGAGCACGTGGCGCTTGTCCGGGTCGAAGAAGCGGCCGCTGGCACGGTCGCGCACGAACGCGTCGTCGTCCCAGCTGTCCCACAGTCCGCGCACGACGTCGGCGAATTCCTCCGCGCGCGCATAGCGTTCGCCGTGATCGAAATGCGCATCGCGGTTGAAGTTGCGCGCTTCGTGCGCGCTCGACGACGTGACGAGGTTCCATCCGGCGCGGCCGCCGCTGATGTGGTCGAGCGACGCGAACTTGCGCGCGATGTGGAACGGCTCGTTGAAGCTCGTCGACGCGGTGCCGACGAGGCCGATGCGTTCGGTGACGGCCGCGAGCGCCGACAGCAGCGTCAGCGGCTCGAACTGCGCGACGTAGCTGTGCGCGGTGCGGCTCAGGAATTCGACGTCGTCGCCGCGCGTGCCGACGCCGTCCGCGAGGAACACGAGGTCGAACTTCGCGGCCTCGGCCGCCTGCGCGAGCCGCACGTAATGACGAAAGTCGACACCGGCGTCCGCCTGCGAGCCGGAATGGCGCCACGCGGCGATGTGATGGCCGGTCGGATACAGGAACGCGCCGAGGTGCAGGTGGCCGGTGCGGGTCGTCATCGGGGAGCTCCCGGAAAGTGGGCTGCGGGTGCAGCGGAATCAGAACACGCGTCCTTCGGTCAGGTGCGTGGTCACGCCGTTCAGGTCGTAGTCGCCGATCACCCGCGCCTTGTGCAGCAGCGGGTTGTGGCTGAAGATCGTGCGCAGGTTGCGCCAGTGCCGGTCGAGGTTGTGCACGCGCGCGGTCGCCGACGCGCCGCCCACTTCGAACAGCCGTTCGGCCGCGTACAGCGCGAGCTTGCCGACGATCAGCTGCGTGCGCGCGGTCGCGAGCGCGCTGTCGAGCACGCGTTCGTGCGCGTCCGCCGCGCCGGCCTCGATCGCGTCCGCGGAGCGGTCGAGCGCACGCGCGTTGTCGCGCACGAGCGCGTCGATCGCGTGGCTGTGCGCCGACAGCTCGCCGACGATCTGCTGGATGAAATGATCGTCGCGCGCGCTCGCCGCCGGGCTGTGCAGCACCGGCCGGCCATGCTCGAGCACGTAGCGGCGCGCGTCGGCCGCCACGTTGCGCACGATGCCCGCGCCCGTCGCGACGAGATGAAGCTGCCGCAGCGCGCCGCAATGGCGGCCGACGAGCGTCGAGCCGTCGCGGGCCGCGATTTCGTCCGCGAATACCTGCACGTCGTGCAGCAACAGGCTGCCGCTCGCGGTCATGCGCTGGCCCATGCCGTCCCAGTCGTCGAGCACCTGCACGCCGTCGCGCGCGACCGGGATGATCACGGCGAGCGCGTCGCCCTGCTCGTTCTCCACGTTGATGCGCGCGAAATCGGCAAACGCGGTGCCGGTCGAATAGTATTTGCGGCCCGTCACGCGATGGTGCGCGCCGTCGCGGCGCAGCACGGTCGTGTTCTCGCCCGGCCGCGACGTGCCGCGCTCGGTCGACGCGCCGCCGAAGATCGCGCCGGCCAGCGCGCGCTCGAGCTGCACGTCGTTGAACGGCGTGCACGGCGACAGCCGCAGCGTCTCGGTCAGGTCGTAGTGGATGCGCAGCGCGTGCGCGAGATTCGAATCGGCGGCCGCGAGCGTCGCGATCGTCTCGAACAGGTCGACCAGCGTGCCGCCCAGGCCGCCGCGTTCGACCGGAATCCTCAGTACGCCGAGCGCGGAACGGCGAAAGAGTGCGAAGCCTTCGAACGGCAGTTCGCGACGCGCCTCGCGTTGCGCGGCGTCGCGCCCGATCGCCGTCGCGAGTTCGGGCAGTGCGGCGAGCGCGGCGCGCAACGCGTCGTGCGGTTCGGCACCATGACGGGCATTCATGCAGCGGTTCCTCATCGTCGAAAAGCGACGGCCCGCCGCACGATTGCGCAGGCCGTCGCCGCAGCCCGCAGGCAGCACCGAAAAGTATAGGGACGCATCCGGTGCGCGTGAAAAACCGATTTCAGCTTTGGTTATGCGTGCGCCGGGAATGCGGCGCGCACGCGCATCGATACGGTCAGTGCGGGATGCCCCAGCGGCGCACCGTCACGCGTTCGAGCGTATCGAACACGAGATGCTCGACGAGCAGGCCGATCACGATGACGGCCGCGAGGCCCGCGAACACGCGGTCGGTATACAGCTCGTTGCGGTTCTGGAAGATGTACCAGCCGAGCCCGCCCTGCCCCGCGCTCGCGCCGAACACGAGTTCGGCCGCGATCAGCGTGCGCCACGCGAACGCCCAGCCGACGCGCAGCCCCGACAGGATCGACGGCAGCGCGGCCGGCACGAGAATCAGCGCGATCTGGCGCAGGCCGGTGAGGCCGTAGTTGCGCCCGGCCATCTTCAGCGTGGCCGGCACGCCGGCGAACCCCGTGTACATGCTGAGCGCGAGCGGCCAGAGCACCGCGTGCACGAGCACGAACAGCAGGCTGCCGGTGCCGAGCCCGAACCACAGGAGCGCGATCGGCAGCAACGCGATCGACGGCAGCGGATTGAACATCGACGTGAGCATCGACAGCACGTCGCGGCCGATGCGCGTCGACACCGCGAGCGAAGTCAGCACGAACGCGAGCAATACGCCGAGCGCATAGCCGCGCAGCAGCACCGACATCGAGATACCCGTCTTCACCAGCAGTTCGCCCGACGCGATGCCCTGCACGAACGCGGCCAGCGTCGCGCCGAAGGTCGGCACGAGCAGGTCGTTCGCGACGATGCGCGCGATGATTTCCCATGCGGCGATCAGCACGAGTGCGATGACCGCGCGGCGAAACCCGCTCGCGCCGACGATGCGGCGCCAAAGCGGTGCGGGCGCCGCACGTTCGGCGTCGGGCGGCGGGTCGAGCGGGCGCACGTATTCGGCGCGCACGGGCGGCAGCGGCGGCAGGACCGGATCGATCGTGCTCATGATGCGATGCCCTCCGTGGCCGGTGCGGCCCGCGTTTCGTCCGCGACGTCGGTATCGAACAGCAGATGATGAATGCGCGCGACGCGCTCGCGGAAGTCGCCGCTGCCGACGCTGTCGAGCGAATGATCGTGACTGTTGAGCTCCGCGCGCACGCGGCCCGGATGCGGCGACAGCAGCAGGATCCGGTTGCCGACGACGAGCGCCTCCTCGATCGAATGCGTGACGAACAGCAGCGTGAAGCGGAACTCGTCCCACAGGCGCAGCAGTTCCTCCTGCATCTTGCGGCGCGTGAGCGCGTCGAGCGCGGCGAACGGTTCGTCCATCAGCAGCACGCGCGGCTGCATCGCCAGCGCACGCGCGATCGCGACGCGCTGCTTCATGCCGCCGGACAGCGTGTGCGGATAGGCATCGGCGAACGCACCGAGGCCGACCTTGTCGAGATAGTGCAGCGCGCGCTCGCGTGCTTCGGCGCGCGACAGCTTCGCGGCCACGCGCAACGGAAACGCGACGTTCTCGACGACCGTCTTCCACGGCGGCAACTGATCGAATTCCTGGAACACGACGATGCGGTCGGGGCCCGGCCCTTGCACGGGCCGGCCGTCGAGCGCGATCGAGCCCGACACGGGCTCGATGAAGCCGGCGATCGCCTTCAGCAACGTGGACTTGCCGCACCCCGACGGGCCGAGCAGCACGAAACGGTCGCTGCCATACACGTCGAAGCTGACCTGATGGGTCGCGCGCACGATCCGCGCGCCGCTCCGGTATTCGAGGCTCACGCGATCGATCGCCAGCAGGCGCTCGCTGTGCGCGCCGGCCGGCGCGGACGCGGATGCCGGCCTGCTCGCCGCGTCGGTGTCGGTGACGGGTTGGGCGGGCGGTGCGGCGGCGCCGCGCGCCGCGTACGGCGGCAGCCCGATTCGGGGAGAAGTGGCGTTCACGATCGAAACTCTTGCGGGTAAAGCATCAACATACGGCGGCACCGCGCGCGGCCCAACCAACGATTGCACATATCGAAACCGCGTCGACGCATAAGCGTCGATCGCGGCGCCGCAGCGCCACGCCCGCTCAGCTGCCGCCGGCCGTCGCCGGATCGTCGAAGAAGTAGTCGCGCCACGACTTCGGCTCGTTGCGGATCGCGCCGGTGCGATACATGAACTGCGCGAGCTTCAGCGTGTTCTCCGGGGCCGTCTTGAACTGCACCTGCGGATTGCGCAGGATCTTCAGCAGCAACGCGCGATCGATCTTCGAACCGTTCACGCGGATATAGGTATCGACCGCGCGGTCGGGATCTGCCGCGATCTGGTGCGCGGCGTCGGCGAGCGCGGCGACGAACGCGCGGTACGTCTTCGGGTTCTCGTCGCGGAATTTCTCCGTCGCGTACAGCACCGTCGCGGAACTCGGGCCGCCGAGCACGTCGTAGGAATTCAGCACGATGTGTGCGTTCGGATTGCCCGCGAGTTCCTGCTCCTGGAACGGCGGATTGCCGAAGTGGCCCGTGATCACGTTGCTGTTCGCGAGAATCGCGGCCGTCGCGTCGGGATGCGGGATCGCCTGCGTGAGCGGATCGAGCTTGTCGAACTGCTTGTCGCCCCACTGCTTCGCGGCCGCGTACTGCAGCACGCGCGACTGCACCGACACGCCGACGGCCGGCACCGCGATGCGGTCCTTCGCGCCCAGGTCGGCGATCGTCTTCACGTTCGGGTTGCTGCTGACGAGGTAGTACGGAAAATTGCCGAGCGACGCGACGCCCTTCACGTTCTGCCGGCCGCGCGTGCGATCCCACACGGTCAGCAGCGGCCCGACGCCCGCGCCGGCGACGTCGACCGCGCCCGACAGCAGCGCGTCGTTCACGGCCGCGCCGCCCGACAGACGCACCCAGTCGACCTTGATGTCGAGGCCGGCCTTGCGCCCTTCCTTCTCGATCAGTTGCTGGTCGCGCGCGACGTTCAGCATCAGGTAGACCACGCCGAACTGCTCGGCGATGCGGATGCGGCCTTCCGCGTGCGCGGCTTGCGGCGTGCCGGCGGCGGCCAGTGCGAGCGCCGCGGTGAGCGTGGCGGCCAGTGCGCGGCGCGCGGCCAGGGTCGTGCGGCGCAGGGCCGGCGAAAGCGGAAACGACATCGGAACTCCAGTGAGAATGAGGCGGCGAACCAGGACGTGCCGTTCAGAACGGCGCGTCACCTTCGATCGTGGTGCGGTACAGCTTGCGGCGCAGATGGTCGGGCGTGCCGGCCGCGAGATGCATCAGCGAGCGGTTGTCCCAGAACACGAGGTCGTGCTCGCGCCAGTGGTGCCGATACAGATGCTCCGCGCGCACGCTGTGCGCGAACAGTTCGTCGAGCAGCGCGCGGCTTTCGTCTTCGGGCAGATCGACGATGCGCGTCGTGAAATGCTCGCTGACGAACAACGCCTTGCGGCCCGTTTCAGGATGCGTGCGCACGACCGGATGCACCACCGCCTCGACCTGCGCGATCTGCTCGGCCGACAGGTTCGGCCGCCACGGGCTGCGCGCCTGCAGCTCCGCATAGCGGGCGAGATACGTGTGCTCGGCACGCCGCCCTTCGACCGCGCGGCGCAGGTGCGCGGGCAGCGTGTCCCACGCGAGATGCATGTTCGCGAACAACGTGTCGCCGCCCTCGGCCGGCAGCTCCTGCGCATGCAGCAGCGAGCCGAGGCTCGGCTTTTCCTTGTACGACAGGTCGGAGTGCCAGAAATGGCCGGCGTCGCCGAGCCCGATCGGCTTGCCGTTCTCGACGATGTTCGACACGATCAGCACTTCCGGATGCGCGGGCAGCGCGAACTGGTGCAGCACGTGGATCTGCAGCGGGCCGAAACGGCGGCTGAACGCGATGTGCTCGTCCGGCGTGATGCGCTGGTCGCGAAACACCAGCACGTGATGGTCGAGATGCGCGCGATGGATGCGTGCGAAATCGGCGGCGCCGAGCGGTTGCGACAGGTCGATGCCGACGACTTCGGCGCCGAGCGGCGCATCGAACGGGACGATGTCGAATCGCTGCGCGCCGGCCTCCGGCGGCAAGGCGGGCGTCGATATTGCGGCGCGGATGGCGGAAGTCGTCACGGTACAGCCCTTGATTCGGTAAAGATGCGAATCTACGAGCGCGTGCCGCACTGCGTCAACGAAGCGATTCGGATACGTTTATCTGCTGCAGCGATAAAGATCGCTGCTCGGACGGCGGGGCCGGCAGGCGGGCGTCCGCCACCCGACGCGGGCTTTCTGCAGTATTTACAAATGCAGCGCCGTCCGGCACCGCCCGCGTGGGCCGGGCCGATGCCGCGGCGTCGCCGGGCATCGGCGCCGCTCCGGCACGCAGCTTGCGCGCGCCGGACCGGATATGGCCGCGGCACGGAATCGCCGGCCGCCAACGGCATTGCCTGGTCGTGAGCGATGAAAACAGTCCCTCCCCTGCTGGAATCGGCGCCAATGCGGGCCGATCACTTCGTCCAGTTCTACGAGTCCGACGCGCAGCTCATGTCGGAAGTCGCCGTGTTCGCGGCCCAGGCGCTGAGCGCCGGCGGCAGCGCGATCGTGATCGCGCGGCCCGCCTGCCTCGCGGCGGTGCACGAACGCCTGCACACGCTCGGTGCATCGGCCGGCGGCGCGGCTCGCGGCCGCATCTTCATGTCGAGCGCGCATGCGCTCCTCGACAGCTTCATGAATGGCGACCTGCCCGACCCCGCGCGCTTTCGCCGCTCGATCGGCACGATCGTCGAAGCGGCGATCCGCGCCGGCCGGCCCGTGCATGCGTTCGGCGAAATGGTCGCGCTGCTGTGCGCGCGCAACCGGTACGCCGCGGCGCTGCGGGTGGAAGCGCTATGGAACGCGCTGATCGAGCGCTACCGCTTCTCGCTCTACTGCGGCTATCCGCACGATGCGTTTGCGAGCGCCGAGCAATCGGAGACGTTCCGCCACGTATGCGCGCTGCACCGCCGCATCCTGCCCGTCGCATCGCTGCGCGACGACGAAGGCGGGCTGCACCCGACGCTGGCGCTGGCGCAGCAGCGCTCGCGCGCGCTGAGCGACGAGATCCGCCGCCGCGAGGATGCCGAACAGCAACGCAACGGCGTCCTGATGCACGCGCCATTGCCGATCGCGCTGCTGTCGGGCCCCGCGCACCGGATCGTGCTCGCGAATCACCGCTTCTCGGCCTTGTGCGGCCGGACCGACATCGTCGACCAGCCGCTGACGGCGGTGCTGCCCGGCGGCGATGCGCCCGAGATCGTGCGTGCACTGGAAGCCGCCCGCGCGCAGGGCTGCTCGACGACGATCGGCGAGCACCGCGACCGCGCCGAGCCGGACGGCGCCCGCGTGTACCGGCTGCATTTCAATCCGCAGCCGCTCACGGACGGGCTGGGCGTGATCGTCAGTGCGGTCGAGGTGACCGAGCACGTCGCCGCGCGCGAGAAGCTCGTCGCCGCGAACGCGGAGCGCGACCGGCTGCTGGGCGAGCTGCGCGACGCGAATCAGGCCAAGGACCAGTTTCTCGCGGTGCTCGGCCATGAGCTGCGCAATCCGCTGACGCCGATCTCGCTCGCGCTGGAGCTGATCCGCAACCGCGACGGCCACGCGACGCCGAACGAGATCGCGATCATCCAGCGCCAGCTCGATCACATGGTCCGGCTGATCGACGACCTGCTCGACGTGTCGCGCATCACGCGCGGCAAGATCACGCTGAAGAAGGAAGCCGTGCGGCTCGCCGACATCGCCGACCGCGCGGTCGAGATCGCGAGCCCGCTGCTCGAGCAGCGCCGCCACCGCCTGCAGGTCGACGCCGATCCGGACGCGCGCTGCCACGGCGACCCGGTGCGGCTGTCGCAGGCCGTCGCGAACCTGCTGACCAACGCGGCGAAATACACGCTGCCGGGCGGCGACATCACGCTGCGCGCGGCGCGCGGCGCGGACGACACCGCGATCGTCGAGGTGTGCGACAACGGCGCCGGCATTCCGCGCGATCGTCTCGACAGCATCTTCGAGCCGTTCTACCGGCTCGACGGCGAAGCGAAACAGGCGCATGGCGGCCTAGGCATCGGCCTTGCGCTCGTGCGCAGCCTCGTGACGCTGCACGGCGGCACGGTGCGCGCGGACAGCGCCGGCCCCGGCTGCGGCAGCACGTTTACGATCACGCTGCCCGAATACCGGCCGAAAGCGGTGGCGGTCACCGTGCCGCAGCCGCCGCCCGGCGTCCGCGACCTGGCGCCGGGCCGCACCGGCCGGCGCGTGATGCTGGTCGACGACAACGAGGATGCCGCGTCGACGCTCGCGCAATGGCTGCGCGACGCCGGTCACGAGGTCGCCGTCGTGCACGACCCGGTCACCGCACTGGCCGCGTACCGCGCCTATCGCCCCGACGTCGCGATCCTCGACATCGGACTGCCGGTGATGGACGGCTACGAGCTGCTGCGGCGGCTGAAGGCGATCACCGAGGTCACGCCGTGCATCTTTCTCGCGCTGACCGGTTATGGCCGCAACGCGGATCGCGAACGCTGTCTCGCGACCGGGTTTCTGCAGCATTTCGTGAAACCGGTCGACCCGGCCGCGCTCCATCTCGCGATGAGCCGGCCGGGGACGGACGGCGATGCGCACGACGGCGCCGGTGCGGAAGCCGGACGCTGAACGCTGCCGGATCCTGAATGCCGAATGCGGCACGAGGCATGGAACCAGCCGACGTTCCGGCAAGCGCCGTGCGGCTCAGTTCTCCTCGGAACAGCGGATCGACGTCAGGCCGGCCGATTCGACGATCCGGATCAGTTGACGCAGCATCGCATCGGCGTCGGCCGGTTCGCGCCACTTCACGAGCAGTTCTTCCTCGCGCGACGCACGCGCGGCCGTTTCGCGAAAACCGCGCGTGCGGCACGCGAAGCCCGCATTGTGCAGCCCGGTCGTCAGGCGCTCGCGCGCCGTCGAGCCCAGTTCGTACTCGACCGTGACCAGCGCAGTCCTGACGCTGCGCACGCGCTGCTCGACCAACCGCAGCGGCCATACGACCAGGAGGGCGAGCGCGAGCCCGAGCGCGCCGAGCGACAGCTGGCCGCCGCCGATGCACAGTCCGACGACGGTGACGAACCACAGCGTCGCGGCCGTGGTCACGCCGGATACGAGGCCGTCGCGATGCAGGATCGCGCCGCCGCCGATGAAGCCCATCCCGGTCAGGATGCCGAGCGGCAGGCGCATCGGGTCGAGCACCGAGAACCCGTCCTGCGGCTTGCCGGCCTGCAGCAGCAGCGCATTGACCTGCAGCATCGCCAGGCACGCGGCGAGACAGACGAAGATCGTCGTGCGCAGCCCTGCCGTCTTGCCGGATTCGCTGCGATCGAGGCCGATCAGCCCGCCCGCGACGAGCGCCAGGACGATCCTGACGAGGACCGCATCCCACTGAAGTACGACCGGCATCGGCTCCATGCGCGCCTCCCTGCAAATCTTCTTGCGTGATGCGTCGCGGCGTGGCCGCGGACGACGCTTGCGGCGCGCAAGGTTCGGGCCCGGTTCGCGCGCGTGTCACAGTGTCGGCGTGTCGCCGCGCGCACGGCTAGCGCCCTGACCGCTCAGTCGTCGCACGCGCATGCGACCGGGCCGCCGTCACGGTCCCGCCCTTCTCCGCATCCGTTCGGATACGAAAATCGCCTGCGTCACGCTTCCGCGCCTCCCGGTATCCGACCGGGTACGAAACGGCGCACCGGCTCCCCGGTTCGCCGCTCCGTTCCTGTACGGATACGAAGGGATGCCCCGGCCGGCGAGTTGTGCAATACTGTTCCCGATCAGATACGAAGCACGGAGAACGTCATGTCGGAGTCCCAGTCCGTCGACACGATCGGCGCGCTCGCCCACCTCATCCGCGCCGCGCGGCTCCAGCAGGGGTTCACGCGCGACGAACTCGCGAACGCGACCGGGCTGTCGCCGAAATTCATCAGCCAGGTGGAAGGCGGAAAGCCGACCGCGCAAATCGGCAAGGTCATGCTGCTGCTCGGCGAACTGGGCGTGCGCCTGTACGCCGAGTCGTCGGTCGAGATTTCGGAAGCCACCGCGCTGAAGGCCGCGCAACGCCGCAGGAGCAGCCATGGCGGCTAGAACGCTGATCGCGTCCGCCAACGGCGTGCGCATGGGCACGCTGACCGACGACAAGGGCATCTGGTCGTTCGCGTACGACCCGCAATGGCTCGCGTCCCCGGCTGCCTATCCGCTGTCCCCGGCGTTCGCGCTGCGCGCCGGCCCCTACACCGACACGTCGACCGATCGCCCGGTCCAGTGGTTCTTCGACAACCTGCTGCCCGAGGAAGGCATGCGCACCTCGCTCGCGCGCGAGGCGAAGGTCGACGCCGCCGACGCGTGGGGCCTGCTCGCGTACTTCGGGCGCGAATCGGCCGGCGCGCTCACGCTGCTGGCCGACGGCGAACGGGAAGCGCCCGGCAGCCTGCAGCCGCTGCCGCTCGACGAGCTCGAGCGCCGCATCCAGGCGATGCCCGAGCGCGCGCTGACGGCCACCGCGCCCAAGCGCATGTCGGCGGCCGGCGCGCAGCAGAAGCTGCTGCTGGTGCTGCGCGGCGATGCACCCGACTACGCGCTGTACGAGCCGGTCGGCAGCGAGCCGTCGATGCACCTGCTCAAGCCGGACATGCGCGCGGCCGGCTACCCGCACTCGGCGATCAACGAATTCTTCTGCATGAAGCTCGCGAAGAAGATGGGGCTCGACGTGCCCGACGTGCACTTCCTGCGCGCGCCGTCCGCGTGTTACGTGATCGACCGGTTCGACCGCGACGTCGCGTCGGCGCCGGCCGCACGCGTGCATACGATCGACGCGATGCAGTTGCTCAACTACGACCGCGGCTTCAAGTACCAGCGCGCGAACGCGCAGGAGCTCGCCCGCGCGATCGAGCGCACCAGCACGCGCGCGCTGGCGCGCCTGTCGGTGTTCCGCTGGACCGTGTTCAACGTGGTGGTCGGCAATGCCGACGCGCACCTGAAGAACCTGTCGTTCTTCGTCGACGCGCGCGGCTACCGGCTCGCGCCGTTCTACGACATCGTCAGCACGGTCGTGTATCACACGCCGACGCACCGCCCCGACCATCGCGGCGATCACTGGCCGCACTGCGAATTGACGATGCCGCTCGGCAACGCGATGCGCTTTGTCGAAATCGATGCGGCCGCGCTGATCGCGTTCGGTCAGGCGCTCGGGCTCAGGGAGAAAGCGGCGGCAAGCGAACTGCAGCGCTTTCTCGAACCGCTCGATCGCCATGTCGCGCAGACGCTCGACGAAGTGCGGGCAATCGCGCGCCCGGACGCCGGCGAGACGCGGCTGCTGAATTCGATCGCGGCGATGCCGATCGCGGAGATGGGGCGCGCGCTTCGGCCGACGCACGGTTGAGGACGGACACGAAGCATGCACCTGGGCGCGCCGGTCCAGGTGGATCGCCAATCCGACGTCCTGCGTCGGTCGGGTGCCCCATTCCGCGATCGTTGCCGCCGTGCCCGCCCCGCGCCGGCATGTCGGCAGACGCGAACCTGCGCCCGCCGTACGGCCGGGCGCCGAACCGCTCGGTCAGCGGATCGGCGGCGTCGAACTCAGCTTCTCCGACAGCATCCGTTCGTACACGCCGAAGTGCAGATCGACCTCCTTTTGCGTGACCGGGGTGACCGTGATGTTGATCTGTTCGGGCAACAGGCCCAGCACGACCGCGACCGCGGCTTCAAGTTGCGGTGCACAAGCCTTGTCCTCCGCCATCGTCGTGCCGACCAGCACGTCGTAGGTCTTTTCCTGCCGGCAGACGATCTCGACGAGTCGCGCCCGCGCGCTCATGTTGTTGTCGATCGCGAGCCTGACGACCTCGGTCACGGTGCGCATCGTCTCGGTCGGAAAGCCCTTCGTCGAGCGCAGCCGGATACGATGCCTGCCCAGCGTAAGCCAGTCCGTATCGAATTCCATGGCGTCCTCCGCATGCAGTTCCAAGCCGCTGCGATGATAGGTTCCAGCACCGGAATTTCAAGTGCAAAAATCTGCCGCCGCCCCTTGAAATTTTCCGCAGAGTGCCTATCTTGAGTTTCGCTCAGGCAGACGCGCGAACCGTTTCATCCCGCGCGCTGCGTGTTTCGATTTGTTTGCCGGCAGTCCGGCAGGCGAACTGGAGCGCGTAGGCCCGTTCGCCTCCCGATTGCCATCCAGGAGGATACGATCATGAGCGATCTTTACTTCGGAACCGATCTCTTCAGCGAGTTCGACCGCCTGCAGCAGCAGATGGCGCAACTCTTCGGCGGCTTCCCGTCCAGCATCCGCGCGAGCCGGCTCGGCGCATTTCCTCAGATCAACATCGGCGCGACGGACGAGTCGATCGAGATCGTCGCCTTCGCCCCGGGCATCAACGCCGCCGAACTCGACGTGTCGATCGACAAGGGCTTGCTGACCCTCAGCGGCGAACGCAAATCGACGCAACCCGACACTGAAAGCGAGACGCGTACGTATGCGCAGGAGCGCTTCGTCGGCGCCTTCCGGCGCGTCATCGAGCTGCCCGACACCGCCGATCCCGACAAGGTCCAGGCGCGCTACGAAAATGGCTGCCTGTCGATCAGCATCGGCAAGCGCGAGTCGTCCAAGCCACGCGCCATCACTGTCCAGTAACTCGAGGAGCCGATCATGAACGACATGACCAAACTGGCTGAACGCGACCCGTCCGCAGTCACGCGTCGCGACGCGGAACAGGCCACGCGCCGGATCACCCTCACCCCGGCCGTCGACATCTACGAGAACAACCAGGGCGTCACACTGTGGGCAGATCTGCCCGGCGTGACGAAGGACAAGCTGGACGTCAAGGTTCACGACAGCAGCCTCTCGATCGAGGCCGAGGCGGTGGTGCCGACGCCGGCAAATCTGCGCCTGCAGCATGCCGAGGTCCGGGAGCCGCACTTCGCCAGGACGTTCACGCTGTCACCGGACTTCGATACGTCGAAGATCGAGGCAAGCCTCCAGGACGGGGTGTTGAAGCTGACGATCCCGCGTCGCGACGAGGCTCGCCCACGGCGCATCGAAGTCAGGACCGGCTGACCCTGCGGCAATGGCGGGTCGGGAGCATGGGCGGCGGGAAAAGCGCCGCCGCCCGTCGCGAATCAGGAGCGGGAGGCACCGGTTTCCGATGTCGCTCAGGAGTCCTGGAAAGGGCATGCGGTCCTTGTCCGCACCGTGCCCATGCGACGATCGCGACACGCACGTCCGCACCGGATGGCCACATCGCCATCGTCCGGATCGAACGGAACGACGAGGTGTCGGCCGACCGGCATCCGCCGCGTTTCGGCGAGCGCTGGACAAGCGCGGCCGAAACGCAGCGCGATGCGCTCGAGTACGCGGTGCAACTGATCGATCGCGACATGCCCGGCGCAGCCGAGGCTCGGGGCACGCATGCTGCCCGAGGGGCTGGCCGCCACGCTCGAAACGGATTGAAGCTGAATCGGAGGATGCCATGAATACCGATCCGAAAAAGTGGAACCCCTTCAAGTTCCTTCGCGGAACTGCCCGCAAATCCGACGCGGAAGGCCCGGAAAACCCGCCGTCAAGCGAACAGTGGCGGGCCGCGTGGCCCGACATTCCGCGACTGTTCTCACGTGAGCCGTGGCGTGCGGTGGAGGAATTCCTTCATGACCCGCTCGCAGGCCGTGGCGCGCTCGAACGATGGTTCGGCGACTTCAGTTCATCGCGCTTCCAGCCGCGCATCGACGTCGTCGATGAAGGACCGGTGCTGCGCGTGACCGCCGAACTGCCCGGAATGGCGCGCGAAGATCTGAAGGTGAGCGTCGAGGCCGGGGCAATCGTGCTGCGCGGAGAGAAAAAGCAGGACGTACGCAGCGAGGAAAACGGCTGTTACCGGCTGGAGCGCGCCCACGGAAGCTTCATCCGCACGATCCCGATGCCGGACTACGCCGACCCCGATCGCACGTTGGCAAAGTTCGATAACGGTGTACTCACGTTGACCGTGCCAAAGTCGGAGCCGACGCAGACCGTGAGTCGCACGATCGATATTCGCTAGGGCAAACACGAAAAGTGCCGTGGTGGCGGGCGGATATCGGACGAACCGGGCCGTTGGCTCAGTTGGTGGAGCGGCCGACTTTTTTGTCCGTTGGTCACTGGTTCGAATCCGGTACGGCCCGCATGAAACCGAAAATCCGCTGCCAGCCGACAAACGCCGCTTGCCATAGGCGACGAACGCACCGCATCCACGGATGATGGTCAGCCAGCCGCTGTGGAAGTGTCGTGGCAGACGTGCCCGAAGCGGGACACTCGCGACGCATATCGCACGGCGTCGTCCTTTGGACCCGGCTCGATCTCGCACCAGAATTCCTGATGACGGGCACCGAGACGGCGGGCCGCCTCGTAGCGATGAAAGTGACTGGCGAGCCAGAACCGGCACCCGTCGAAGAAGACCTTCATGGCCGGCCGCGCCGCGCGCATCGAACCACGGCGGATAGCGGTCATGGCTTCCTCCAGCGCTTCGTCGGCGAATGTTTGCGCGCCGCGCAGTGCATCATCGACCGAGAGTTGCAAGAACTTGAGGTAGTCCCTCCCGAGCACGCCGGCAGGAAGCCCCATCGACGAGCGGACAGGCGAACGCGGTTCATTGGCCATGACCATGTCCGATTCAGCGGGTTGGCAAGACGATCGGGACGCGGGTTGATGTCGCCGCATCCCGAGCCGGCCGGTCGGGCAAGTTCATTCGTCGGCCATGAGATGGCGGATGACCAGCGCCGGATCGGCGATATCCAGAATCAGCCGGCGCAGTATGCGCCTGCGCATGTGCTCTTCGTCGAGACTCCAGGGCGCGCCCTTTGCGCTGAGATAACGCGCGAGCGCGTCCCGGTTGTCTGCGCCTGCGGGCAAGTCGAGCCGGACGGCCAGCAGTCCCGCCACCACGTCGTCGAGCTCGATGTCGAGCGGCTTCGAGTCGATGCAAAGTTCGAGTTTCATGTCGGTCACCCGCAAAAAGCGGCGCCGCTTCAGCGGGGCAGCGCGCGGCGCCGAACGTGTCGCGCCGGCCGCGACTGTTGGCCGGCGCGTACGAGACCCGCTGCCCGGGTCAGTACTCGAGCGCCGGTTCGGCGGACTGCGCCGGCTTTTCGTCCTTCGGCGCGTCCGCAACCGTCGCGTCGGTCGTCAGGATCAGCCCGGCGATCGATGCGGCGTTCTGCAGCGCCGTACGCGTAACCTTGGTGGGATCGACCACACCCGCCTCGACCAGATCGCCATATTCTCCGGTGGCCGCGTTGTAGCCGAAGTTGCCCTTGCCTTCGAGCACCTTCGCGATGACCACCGAAGGCTCGTCCCCCGCGTTCGAGGCGATTACGCGCAGCGGCGCTTCGAGCGCGCGCAGCACGATCTGGACACCGGCGTCCTGGTCGCCGTTGGCGCCTGTCAGGCTCGCCACCATCGAACGGGCGCGCAGGAGCGCTACGCCACCGCCCGGCACGATGCCTTCCTCGACCGCCGCGCGCGTGGCATGCAGCGCGTCGTCCACCCGGTCCTTCTTCTCCTTCATCTCGAGTTCGGTCGCCGCCCCGACCTTGATGACGGCCACCCCGCCCGCGAGTTTCGCGACGCGCTCCTGCAGTTTCTCGCGATCGTAGTCGCTCGTGGCTTCCTCGATTTGCGTGCGAATGGACTTCACGCGCGCTTCGATGCGCTTCTCGTCGCCCGCGCCGTCGATGATGATCGTGTCGTCCTTGCGCACCTCGACGCGCTTGGCACGGCCGAGATCCTCGAGTGCCGCCTTCTGCAGCTGCTTGCCGGTTTCTTCCGAGATGACGGTCGCGCCAGTCAGGATGGCGATGTCCTCGAGCATGGCCTTGCGCCGGTCGCCGAAACCGGGCGCCTTGACCGCCACCACCTTCAGGATGCCTCGCATCGCGTTGACCACGAGCGTGGCCAGCGCTTCGCCGTCGACATCTTCCGCAACAATCAGCAGCGGCTTGCCTGCCTTGGAGGCGACCTCGAGGATCGGCAGCAGATCCCGGATGTTCGAGATCTTCTTGTCGTGCAACAGGATCAGCGCGTCGTCCAGGTACGCGGCCTGCCGTTCCGGATCGTTGATGAAGTAGGGGCTGACGTAGCCGCGGTCGAACTGCATCCCTTCAACCACGTCCAGCTCGTTCTCGAGCGACTTGCCATCCTCGACCGTGATGACGCCTTCCTTGCCGACCTTCTCCATGGCGTCGGCGATGATCTTGCCGATGGTCTCGTCGGCGTTCGCCGAGACCGCCGCCACCTGTGCGATCTCCCTGTTCGTGGAAATCGGCTTCGACAGCTTGCGCAGTTCGTCGAGCACGGCGGCCACGGCCTTGTCGATGCCGCGCTTGAGATCCATCGGATTCATGCCGGCGGCGACGTGCTTCATGCCTTCCTGCACGATCGCCTGGGCGAGCACGGTGGCCGTGGTGGTACCGTCGCCGGCCACATCGGCGGTCTTCGACGCGACTTGCTTGACGATCTGCGCCCCCATGTTTTCGAAGCGGTCCTTCAGTTCGATTTCCTTCGCGACCGACACGCCGTCCTTCGTGAGGGCAGGCGCGCCGAAGCCGCGCTCGATCAGCACATTGCGGCCTTTCGGCCCCAGCGTGACCTTCACGGCATCGGCGAGAACGTTCACGCCCTTGACGATACGGGCACGGGCGCTGTCGTGGAATTGGACGTCTTTTGCACTCATGTTGCTGCTCCGGATAGTAGTCGTTGACTCGACCCGTCGCGAACCGCCAGTCGGGTATTCGCGACCGGCTCGGGATGTCAGGCGGCCTCACGCGAGGCGCCGACTTCGGCCTCGAGGAGGCCCATGACGTCTTCCTCGCGCATGACGAGCAGTTCCTCGCCATCGACCTTGACGGTCTGGCCTGCGTATTTGCCGAAGAGAACCTGGTCACCGACTTTCAACTGGAGCGCGCGCAGCGTTCCATCCTGCAGCAGCCGGCCGCTGCCGACTGCGACGACTTCGCCTTGTTCTGGTTTTTCTGTCGCGGAATCGGGTATCACGATGCCCGAAGCCGTCGTCCGCTGCGTCTCGATTCGCTTGACGATAACCCGGTCGTAGAGGGGACGAATCTGCATTTCCATCTCCTGAGCGATTAAAGGATCACCAATAAGGGAATCCGGCTACGGGCACCGAGGCGCGTGGAACGCCGCCGTGCAGCCGAGCCAATGTCTGGCGGATTGCGAAATAGAGGCGGCCGTCGCGCGCTTCAAGGGGGTGTGAAAACGGCTATTTGTAACAAATTGTTTCGGGGCGGCAGCGGAATGGGATTGCCCTGCCGAGGCGACGTACGGTGCGGCCGCGTCCACATTGCCGGGCTCGCTACGGGCGCTGCGAGGTCCGGCCAGTGGTGACCAGCGAACGAACGCGACAAGCGGGGGAATGGGCGATGCTGAATAGATAAGACAGGATAAGTATTCTTATCACAATGCATCTGTTTTTATTAAAAACTCGAACACGAACAAATACGCCGGGTCAATCGATCCCCTGCCCGCTCGCCCGTGTTTGCCTCACACGGCATGACGAAACGCGAAGGCACGCGAAGACACAGGAACACGGCAGACGTACGCGGCAAATCACGCGAACGAAGCACCGCTGCGGCGCGTCGCCCGCGCGCATGCCGCAATCGATTGGCCGTCGATATTCCGCGGCGGCCTCATCCGGTCGAAGCTCGGGCAGACCGCGCCGCACGCCCGATGCAACGCACACGAGATTCAGCCGTGAAAGGCGCCCCGCCTCACCCGGCAGTCGACTGAAGCGGCAATTCAGGGCCTTTGCAGGATGTCTGTCGCCTGCTCGGCGTCGGCCAGCGAGTCGAGCGCTAGATAGGCGATGAACTGCGAGCCGAGCACGGCGGCGGATACGCCGCGGAGATTGATCCCGCCGTCCGACAGTTTCTGGGTCAGTTCCGCGATGATCCCCATCTGGTCCAGCCCCATCACACGGATCGAGTGCAGGCTCGAGCTAGGACTGAATCCCGCCTGCGTGGCAGCACGGGTCTCCCGATCTCCCTGCAGCGGCGCGACGAATACCACCCCTTTGCCGGGTGCTTCCTGGGTGCGCCGGGCGACGATGAATTGCAAATCCGCGCCGGCATCCCGCAACGCGTTCAGCACGCGTGCAAGACCGCCCGGCTTGTCCTCGATGGTGGCCGCCCATACGTCGACGCGTTCCACGAGCAGTTCCATGGCCCCTCCAGAAAGTCGGACCTCGATGAAGACAATCTATGTCGCGCATGACCGGCGAGCAAGGCCGCTTGTGCGAACGGCGGCATGCAGGTTCGCCTAGGAATCCGATGATTTCGCCGACGGGGGACGCAAGCCGAGCATGACCGCCTGCCGATGCCGCCATTGAAGCAGCGCGTCGCGGAACTCGTCGGATGATTGCCCGGACGTAACCCGCCATGCTCCGGATTGAAAGGATCTCGCGGCGCGCCAGAACGATCGGGCCTCGGGCCCGTCGTCGATGGGAGTAATGGGCAACTGGTACGTTCGATGCAGATACGACAGGAAGGCGAGCCCGTAGCCGCGGC
This sequence comes from Burkholderia sp. Bp9090, assembly GCF_003857985.1. Taxonomy (NCBI): domain Bacteria; kingdom Pseudomonadati; phylum Pseudomonadota; class Betaproteobacteria; order Burkholderiales; family Burkholderiaceae; genus Burkholderia; species Burkholderia sp. Bp9090. The sequence goes on along the minus strand of NZ_QTPV01000003.1, from coordinate 190,210 downwards.
GCCTCATCGTCGGGAGAATTTCCAGTCGATGGACATATACTCGATCGGTTCGCGGCGCCAGGCTGTATGTCGCCGCGCCGACGATACCGCCGGATGCCGCGAGGATCGCGACTTCCCAACCCGAATGCGGCACACCGTCGATGCCCAGATCGATCGGAGTCGATTGAAAACGAATCACGGGAAGCCGGCGAAATTTGTGCCGCGCAAAAAGTAACCGCAGGTAGGAAAGCACGTTCAGCCTTTCGTCATGTCCGCAGCGGCACGCTTGCTCATCTTCGCGCGCCACCGCAATTCGCAGCCGCACCCTGGCGCGTTGACGCTTCCCCTGTCGAACGCAACCGCCCATGACATGAACGACCCGGCATGGATGTCCGGATCGACGCGACCGTGCGGTTCGCGAGCGACGCCGGCCAGAACTATTTCCGGTTCTTCAGGAACGTCTGTCCGGCTGCCGTGATCGAGACGCTTCCGCGGCCGTTCGTCGGATAGCGCACGAATCCTGCGCCGATGAGCTCGCGGGTAATGGACCAGCCAAGTGCGGGTGTATCGCGACCGTAACGAATATCGGCAAGGCGCTCCAGCGCCCAGATCGCGGATGCCGAGATGGTCGGAACGGTCGAAGCTTCGTTATCGCTCATGGCGTCTCCAGGAGTTTGATCATGATCAAGGGTGCCGCATGTATCGGACTCAATCGGCAAGGCACGCACTCAGGCGCGTCCAGTCGTAACGGGCGCCGACCTCGATGCGTACGGCGGCATCGACGAGGTCGATGCCGTGGTGGCCGCAGTGCCGATCCGCACGTTCGATGAGTGCCTCGAGCGACGGCAGCGGTGCGTCGCTCTTCCAGGCGAAGGCGATCACGTTGCCCGCATCGTCTTCAGCCGGTGCGATTGCGACGGACGGGCCGAACGTCTCACGCAGCCTCGCGAGACAATCACCGAGTCGCGGATCGTCGCCGAGCAGATTGACGACGAGCACGCCGTCGTCGTTCAGTCGCGCGCGACAGGTGTCGTAGAAGGCTGCGCTGCAGAGCTCGGACGGCGCGCCATCCGCATTGAAACCATCCTGCAACAGCGCATCGAATGTGTGCGCGGTCGTCGACAGGTGCCGCGCCGCGTCCGCGCAGATGATCGTCAGTCGCGCGTCGTCGGGTGGAACGTGGAACCCGTCGCGAAGCGCGATCACTTCCGGATTGATTTCGATTGCGGTGAGACGGGTGTTCGGCAGGTTCCGATAGCAATACTTCACGAGCGAACCGCCGCCGAGCCCGATCAAGCCAACATGCGCGGGTTCCGGCTGAAACAGCAGGAACCCCATCATCGTGCGCGTATAGCCGAGTGCGAGCGCGTCCGGAGCCTCCCGCAGCATCGTGCTTTGCATGCCACGGCCGTCGAAGCACAGCGAGACGAGGTGCTCGTTTTCCACGACGATCGGCTTGTCGGCGATCTCGGCCGGGGAAGCCGCGCGCAGGCCCAGGAACGGAAAATCGACAGGCGGCACGTCGGTCAGCCCTCTTGAAGCAAGGGCAGGAGCGCACGAAGCGCCGCCTCTTCGTCCGGACCGCTTGCAAGGACTTGCGCGGATGCGCCGCGACGCACCTGCAGCGATGACATGGCCATGCCGTCCTTGGCATTCCCGCGCCGCCCATTGGCGATCAGCAGGATGTCGCTGTCGAAACGGCGCGCCGTGACCACGAGCGCATCGCGCACGGCGGTCGCACCGTTCCGGCTCCAGGCGGGACCTGCTTCGAAATAGACGACGGTTGCCATGTTCCTCGCGTGTGGCGTGAGATGGATGCTGGTATTCAGTGGGACGGGGCGATCCGGCAGGCCATCAGGAACGCCTGGAACTCGGTTTCCCATGCCGCGTCGCGCATGTCGATTTCGAAACCGACGAGACGCTGCATTGCGCCGCTCAGATACACGACACGGAGCAATCGAGGCGGCACGCCCTGCGCGAAACAGCAGCCATCCGCATCGAGCAGCAGGCGCGGATGGTGCCGGAACCGCGCACTGGCCACCGAGATGGGATCCATCACATGCCGAGCCGATTCCCGCGGATAGACGAACGCCAGATGAATACCGGCGGCCGCGAGCCGCTCGCCCACATCATGGAAGCGGTGGACCATCTGGAAGCCGCGCTCGCCGCCGCGCCCGACGCCCACCACGACAAGCCCCCGGCTCCCCGCGACCTCCGGCAGGGATATGGGCCGCCGATCAGGCAACAGCAGCATCCCATCTAGATCGAACATGTCGGCTACCTCCGCGAATCCGCCCTCAATTCCGGCGATCGGCGGCAAGGCTGGATTATAAGACAGCATTCATATAATGTGTATTTCATTATAATGTTGTGTGCGCCCACCCCGTGGTCGGCCCGCCTGCGAGCCGACGGCACGGCGCCCGTTCCGGCGAGGCAGGTATTCGCCCGCTCTTGCCGCCGGCCGGCTCGAATCCGTCCGATGGAAGCCGCGAACGGTGCCCCCGCCTGCCCGCAATGCGCAATGGAATACACCTGTCCGAACGGCACACTGCATCTGTGCGCGGACTGAGGTCATGAATGGTCGGCGGGCGCCGGCATCGAATCCGCTGACGATTCGGCCAGGCGAGTCGTCAAGGACGCGAACGGCAATGTGCTGTCGGACGGGGGCGCGGTCGCGCCGATCAAGGATCCGCGCGTGAAGGGTTCATCGATCACGCTGAGAATGGGCGCCAAGGTAAAAAGCATCCGGATCGTCGGCGGCGATCACGAGATCGACGGCAAGACCGACGCGGGCAGCTTCGTGCTCACGGCGTGCTTTCGCCGGGAAGCGTGACGCCGCGCGCTCACCTACGGCGAACCCGCTTGTCGTTGCGGTTCGCTGCACGCGCTCCCCACCGACAACATATCTACCCGGATCGATCGGGCATGGAGCGCGGTTATCGGAATCTGCCCGGCGTGACCATCGACGCGATCGAAACCGATCCGGACGCGATCGCGCTACGCGATGTATTCAGGATTCCTGCAGACGATGCCCGGTTCAAGATGGCCCGTGCGGATGGCACGAAGTACGTGACACGGAAGGATGCCCATACCGACCCTGGCATGCGCACGGCATGCGCACCGGGAAATCGACGTCCGGGCGGCTCGCGAACTCAGTCCGCGCTTCGCTTCACCCGTTTGCCGAGCGCGCTTTTCGTCTTGTAGCTCACGCCGTGTTGTTCGAGATACTCGCGAATCAACTGCCGCACGACTTGCGACGGCGTCAGGTCCTGCTCCGCGCAGAGCATGTCGAACGCCTCTTTCTTGGCGGGATCGATCAGGATGGTCAAGCGTGCGGTTTTCGTTTCCATTGCAGGGCAGAGTCGGCGATATGCTAATTTAATTATAATGCATCGGCCCTTGCGTACCGCGCCCGAAAGCATTCGGCACGCGCGGGTGGCCCACGCTCGGCGAAAGCGCCCCAAGCAGGATCCGCCGCCGGCAACGCGCAGTCGGGTTTCGTTTCACCTTGTGCAGGCTCACGACCGGCGGTCAAGCCGATAGAGATAGTCGAGCACGTCGTCGACGACGGGCACGATCGCCAGCGTGACGAGTGCCGCGGCCAGCGGCACGGTCGACACGTAGCCGACATGCTTGAAGCCGATTGCGCCCGCCAGCCCCCCGACGAAGAACGACGCCAGCATCGTCGCGTGAATCCTGAGCTTCGCGCGGTTCGCGATCACCGTCTGCGCGTGCACGTCGGCACTTGAACGATTCCAGTAAAAGAGCTTGCCGAGTTCGATGCCGAGGTCCGTCACGATGCCCGTCATGTGCGTCGTGCGGATTTCCGCCCCCGACAGCTTGGTGATCATCGCGTTTTGCAGCCCCATGATGAAGCACAGCAGGATCACCGTGACCGGCATGAAGAACGCTTCCCACAGCGCGAGATGGCTGCCGAGCAGCCCGAACAGGAGCAGCAGCGCCGCTTCGACCAGCAGCGGCAGCACATACTGACTCTGCAGGCCACGGCGCCGCCCCCAGTTGACGAGCACGGCCGAGCAGCCGGCACCCACCAGAAACGACGCGAGCGAACCCACCCCGGCCAGCACGAGCCGGATGTCGCCGAGCGCGGTCTGATCCGCGATCGCCGACACGATCCCGCTCATGTGCGACGTGTATTGCTTGACCGCGAGGAAACCGCCGGCATTGGTTGCGCCGGCGACGAAGGCAAGCGAAAACCCGAGCTGGCGGTTCGCGGCCGCGCTGCGGTGTTTTCCCGTCAGGCTTCGGAAGTACTGCGCTGGCATAGGATCTTCCCTCATTCGCCCGGATCGGGAGACAACGACGCCCCGGGCGGAGCCCGGCGCGCCGCGGCACACCGCCACGGTCGCCCGTTCCATCCAGGGTGCCATGAGACTTTTATGATAACGGCATTATCATACCTTGTTATCCTGATTCGTCTTTCGGTGTCATAATGCGGGCAGGAACAGATCGCGGAAGAAGCGGCCTTTCCATCACCTCGTCCAACCCGAGCGTACTGGAGACATTCCGGATGGCACCCGTGCCGGTCGTCCATTTCGTCCTGCTGGCCGTGGCCGCGTGGCTCGCGGTCGGCACGCTGGGGCTCGGGGCGCTGCGCCGCACGCGACTGGTTGCCCACGGCCTCTTTCCGCTCGGCGCGCTGGTCGGGCTGTTCGTCGGCGCGGCGGGCCTCGCCGGCATCCTTGCCGAGCCGTCTGCCGCGGCGCTGCCGATCGGGCTTCCCGGCCTGCCCTTTCATCTGCGTCTCGATCGCCTGTCCGGCTATTTCCTGTTCGTGCTCGGCCTCGTCGGCACCGGGATCGGCGCCTTTTCAGCCGGCTATTTCCGCAAGGGTGAAGGATCCGCGCCCGGGCTGATCTGCTTCGAATACCACGTCTGCGTCGCAAGCATCGCGCTGGTGTTGATCGCCGACGACGCCTATGTATTCATGGTCGCCTGGGAGACGCTGACGCTGTCCGCGACGTTTCTCGTCATGACCAACCACCGGATCGGCGAGATCCGCCGGGCCGGTTACCTGTATTTCCTGATCTCGCACGTCGGCGCGCTGGCGCTGCTGCTCTGCTTCGGCATTCTGCAGGCGCGCACCGGCGACTACACCTTCGCCAACCTGCGCGCGCAGTCGCTGGATGCCTTGCCCGCGTCGTTCGCCTTCCTGTTCGCGCTCGTCGGGTTCGGCGCAAAGGCGGGGATCTTCCCGCTGCATGTGTGGCTGCCGGAGGCGCACCCCGCGGCGCCGTCGCCGGTCTCGGCGCTCCTCAGCGGATTCGTGCTGAAAGTCGGCCTGTACGGCCTGCTGCGCGTGCTGTTCGACCTGTTGCACGTGCAGATTGCGTGGTGGGGCGTGCTGCTGCTCATGCTGGGGCTCGGCACCGCGCTGCTCGGCGTGGTGTTCAGCACCATCCAGGTCGACATGAAGCGCCTGCTCGCCTATTCGTCGATCGACAACGTCGGCCTGATGCTCGTCGCGCTCGGTCTCGCGGTACTGTTTCGCGCGTACGGGATGACGAGCCTGTCGGCGCTCGCGCTGACCGCGATGCTCTACCAGATCGTTGCGCATGCAGCGTTCAAGAGCCTGCTGTTCCTGGGCACGGGCGCCGTGCTCCACGCCACCGGCGAGCGCAACCTCGGCAGGCTCGGCGGACTGATCCGCTTCATGCCGTGGACCGCGTGGGCCGTGCTCGCGGGCGTCGCGGCCAGCGCGGGCCTGCCGCCGCTAAGCGGTTTCGTGGCCGAGTGGCTGCTGCTGCAGGGCTTTCTGTTCGCGCCGCGGTTGCCGGATTCGGTACTCGCGATGACGGTGCCGATCGCCGCCGCGCTGATCGCCATGTCGGCCGCGCTGGCCGGCTACACGATGGTCAAGTTCTTCGGCATCGTGTTCCTCGGGCAGCCGAGAGAAGCGAAGCTGAACCGCGCCCGCGACGCGAACGCGTGGGAACGGCTCGCGTTCTGCTGGTTCGCGGCCGCCAGCGTGCTGCTCGGGCTGATGCCCGCCCAGTTCGTCAAGTTGCTGGATCGCGTCACGCACACGCTGGTCGGCGCCGGCGTCGGCGCGGACAATCATGGCTGGCTGCTGTTCGCGCCCGTGTCGGCCGCTCGCGCGAGCTACATGCCGGCGGCGTTCATGCTGTTCTTCATCGCCTGCTGCGGGCTCGCGTGGGTGCTGGTGCGGCGTTTCTATCACGGCCGGCTGCGCCGCGCGGCCCCGTGGGGCTGCGGCTTCCCGTTCACGACCGCGCGCATGCAGGATACGGCGGAAGGATTCGGGCAGCCGATCCGCGAAATCTTCGCACCGCTGCTGCACATCGAGCGGCAATTGCCGTCGCCGTTCGACACCCAGCCGGCCTACCGGGTGTCGGTGACCGATCGCACCTGGTCCGCGCTCTACGCGCGCATCGCGGCGCTCACGCAACGCGCCGCCGACTGGGCAGGCCGCCTGCAGACGGGCAAGATCGCGGTTTACCTGACCTACAGTTTCGTCGTGCTGATCGTGCTGCTGATGTTGGTGAGACGATGGTAACCCTGTCCGGCGTCATCTCGCAGACTCTCGAAATCGTGATAGCGATCGCGGCCGCGCCATTGCTCACGGGGTGGGTCAACCAATGCCGCGCCTGGCTTCAGAACCGGCGCGCGCCGTCCATCTGGCAGCCGTACCGGATGCTCCACAAGCTGTTCAACAAGGAATCGGTCATCGCGCACGGTGCGAGCCCCGTGTTCCGCGGCGCGCCCTATGTCGTCTGGGCCGCCATGACGCTCGCGTGCGCGATCGTGCCGACCCTGTCGACCGAGTTGCCGCTGTCGCCCGCCGCCGATGCGATCGCGCTTGTCGGCCTGTTCGCGCTCGCGCGCGTCGCGCTGTCGCTCGCGGCGATGGACGTCGGCACGGCGTTCGGCACGCTCGGCGCCCGCCGCGAAATGCTGATCGGCTTCCTCGCGGAGCCGGCATTGCTGATGGTGCTCCTGTCGGCCTCGCTGATTACGCAGTCGACGCTGCTGACGAGCATCGTCGCGACGCTCGGCCGCGGCGAGCTCACGATCTATCCGAGCCTGGCGTTCACCGGCATCGCGTTCACGCTGGTCGCGCTGGCCGAAAATGCGCGGCTGCCGGTCGACAATCCGACCACCCACCTCGAGCTCACGATGATCCACGAGGCGCTGATCCTCGAATATTCGGGGCGGCATCTTGCGTTGATGGAATGGGCGGCAAGCCTCAAGCTGTTCGCGTATTCGTGCATCGGTCTCGCGTTGTTCGTGCCCTGGGGCATCGCGAATGCGGGCGATCCCGTCGCGCTGCTGCTGGCGGTGCCGGTGCTCTTCATCAAGCTGACGGCAGGCGGTGTCGCGCTCGCCGTGGTCGAAACGGCCAACGCGAAGATGCGCATCTTCCGGGTACCGGAATTCCTGGCCACGGCTTTCCTGCTGGCCGTGATCGGCATGCTCGTCCACCTGCTGCTGGGGGCATGAATGCACGCCTACGCGACACAACTGATCAATTTCCTCGCGGCCGTGCTGCTGATGCTGTCGTTCGCGATGCTGAGCCAGCGCCGGATCCTGTCACTGATCCATCTCTATACGCTGCAGGGCGTCGCGCTCGTGTCGGCGAACCTGATCCTCGGCTTCGTCACGGCCGACGTGCACCTGTATGTGTCCGCCGGGCTGACGCTCGTGCTGAAGGTCGGCGTGATTCCGTGGTTCCTGTATCGGCTCGTGCGCAGGCTCGACGTCAAGACCGACGTCGAACCGCTCATCAACATCCCGACCACGCTGCTGATCGGCATCGTCCTCGTGATCGTCGCGTTCAACGTCGCCGCGCCGATCAGCCAGCTCGCGACCTCGGTCGCGCGCGGCACGCTCGGCATTGCGCTCGCGTGCGTGCTGCTGTCGTTCATGGCGATGATCACGCGCGCCAAGGCCATTCCGCAGGTGATCGGCTTCCTGTCGATGGAAAACGGGCTGTTCTTCGCGGCGGCGGCCGCGACCAACGGCATGCCGATGATCGTCGAGCTCGGCATCGGGCTCGACGTGCTGATCGGCATCCTGATTCTGGGCGTCTTCATGTTCCAGATTCGCGAGCAGTTCGACAGCCTGGACATCCATCACCTCGAGAAACTCAAAGATGAATGACGCCCACGTCGTGCTCGCCGTGCTCGGGCTGCCGCTCGCGGGCGCCGCGTGCCTCGCCTGCGTGCGGCCGAGCCGGGTCGCGCGCCATCTGAACGTCGGCTTCAGCCTCCTGACGTTCGCGGCGACGCTGGTGCTGGCCGCGCGCACCGTCGAGCACGGCCCGTCGTTCGCGTTCGGACGCGCGTTTTTCGTCGATCCGCTCAATGTCTATCTCGTTGCGCTCACGGCGTTCGTCGGCTGGACGACCTCGCTGTTTTCCCGGCCCTACATGCAGATCGAGGAAGCCCGCGGCCGGATGACGGCCGCGCGGATGCGGCTCTATCACAGCATGTATCAGCTCTTCATGTTCGCGATGCTGCTCGCGCTGCTGACCGACAACGTCGGCGTGCTGTGGGTCGCCATGGAAGCCGCCACGCTCGCCACCGTGTTGCTCGTCAGCGTCTACCGAACCGCCGCGAGCCTCGAAGCCGCATGGAAGTACTTCATCCTGTGCGGCGTGGGCATCGCCCAGGCGCTGTTCGGCACGATCCTGCTGTACCTCGCCGCGAGCCGGCAGCTCACCGACGGCGACGCGCTGCTGTGGACGAGCCTGGCCGCCGTCAGGACGCAGCTCGACCCGACGATCGTGTCGATCGCCTTCGTGTTTCTGCTGGTCGGCTACGGGACCAAGGTCGGCCTCGTGCCGATGCACAGCTGGCTGCCTGACGCGCACGCCGAAGGTCCGACGCCGATTTCGGCGGTGCTGTCCGGCCTGTTGCTGAACGTCGCGCTGTATGCGGTGCTGCGCTGCAAGGTGCTGGCCGACGGCGCGCTCGGCAATGGCCTGCCGGGGCGGCTGCTGGTCGGGTTCGGGCTCGTGTCGGTCCTGATCGCGTCGTTCTCGCTGTTCCGGCAGAAGGACGTGAAGCGCCTGTTCTCGTACTCGTCGATCGAGCATATGGGCTTGATGACGTTCGCATTCGGGCTCGGCGGCCCGATCGCGACGTTCGCCGGGCTGCTGCACATGACGGTCCACTCCCTCGTCAAGTCGGCGATCTTCTTCGCGGTCGGCCATGCCGCGCAGAAGGCCGGCACGCAGGCGATCGACGGCATTCGCGGGCTGCTGCAGGTCAGCCCGACGGTCGGCTGGGCCATGATGCTCGGCACGCTTGCGATTCTCGGCCTGCCGCCGTTCGGCGTGTTCGCGAGCGAATTCCTGATCGTGACGACGGCCATGAACACGCTCCCGTGGACCGCGCCGTTGCTGCTGCTCGGGCTCGCCGTCGCGTTCGCGGCGATCTTCGCGCGCGTGCAGCGGATGGTGTTCGGCGAAACGACGACGGCGACGCCGCTCGAACACCGGCCGGCGCTGCTGCCGGTGTTCGTGCATCTGGGACTCGGCCTGATGCTGGGCCTGTACGTGCCGCCTTACCTGGCCATGTGGTACCGCCAGGCGGCGACGATGCTGGCGGGGTGAACGATGCGACTCGACTTGATTCAGGCGGACGGCTCGACGCGCCTGCGGCACGCGGCAGGCCAGGTTCCGGCTGCCGTGGTTGACGTGGACGAACCGCGCTGGCTCGACATCGCGCATGCCGCGCGGAGCGAACGAAGCCGGCTTGTCGCGATGTGGGGCGGCGAAACGCGCGCGCGCGTATTTTCGGTCAATGCGGCGTACGAATGCGACGACGGCGTCCTGTGGGTGCGTCTCGCGACCGGGCCGGAACCGCGGGCCGACGGCGACTATCCCGATCTCGCGGGCGTGTTTCCCGCCGCGACGCGGATGCAGCGCGCCATTTTCGACCTGACCGGCCTGCGCGCGCGCGATGCGCGCGACACGCGCCCGTGGCTCAATCACGGCAACTGGCCCGACGACTACTTTCCGCTGCAGAAGCAGGCAACCGGCATCGAGCGATTCGACTCGAACGAAGCGGATTATCCGTTCGTGCAGGTTGCCGGCGACGGCGTGCATGAAATCGCGGTCGGGCCGATTCACGCCGGCATCATCGAGCCGGGCCATTTCCGGTTTTCCGTCGTCGGCGAGAAGGTGCTGCGGCTCGAGGAACGGCTCGGCTATGTACATCGCGGCGTCGAGCGGCTGTTCGAACGGACGGCCGCATCGAACGGCCATCGCGTTGCGGGCCGGATCGCCGGCGACTCGACCGTCGCGTTCTCGTGGGCCTATTGCATGGCGCTCGAACAGGCATGCGGCACGGCCGTGCCGGCGCGTGCGCTGGTGCTGCGCGCCCTCCTGCTCGAGCGCGAGCGCATCGCCAATCACCTCGGCGACCTCGGCGCGCTCGGCAACGATGCCGGATTCGCGTTCGGTCTCGCGCAGTTCTCGCGGCTCAAGGAGAACTGGATCCGGACCAACGGCGGCGTCTTCGGGCATCGCTACCTGATGGACCGGATCGTGCCGGGCGGGCTGGCCGTCGACATCGATCCGGAAGACGCGGCGATCCTCACCGAACAGTGCGAACGCATTGCACGCGACGTGCACGTGATGCGCAAGATCTACGAGGACCAGTCCGGGCTGCAGGACCGGTTTCTCGGCACCGGCCGCCTGAATGCCGACGTCGTCGCGCATTTCGGCGTGCGCGGCATGGCCGCCCGCGCCAGCGGCCAGACCTTCGACGTGCGCGCGAACCTGCGGCCGGCCCCGTACCACGACCTGGCCGTCCAGGCGGCCAGCGATGCGCGCGGCGACGTTGCGGCGCGGGTCGCCGTGCGGTTTGCCGAAATCGACGAATCGCTGCGCCTGATGACCGACCTGCTCGCGAATCTTCCGGAGGGGCCGATCGCCGCCGCCGTCATGCCCGCGGCGGCGCCATCCGCGGGCATCGGCTGGGTGGAGGGCTGGCGCGGCGACGTGTTCGTCGCGCTCGAGACGGCATCGGGCGATGCCATCGCGCGCTGCCATTGCCACGATCCGTCCTGGCAGAACTGGCCGGCGCTCGAGCACGCGATCATCGGCAACATCGTTCCCGATTTCCCGCTGATCAACAAGTCGTTCAACCTGAACTACGCGGGGCACGATCTCTGATGTGGCAACTCATCCGTCAATTCGCGCGCACCGACTTTCCCGACGAACCCGTGCCGGCCACCGAAGCCGCGTGGCGACACGAGGCGCAGCAGATTCGTCAGGACATACTCGACCTCCTCGGCCGCGCCTTGTGCATCCGGCAGATCGACGCGGGTTCGTGCAATGGTTGCGAGCTGGAGATCCACGCGCTGAACAACCCGTACTACAACATCGAAGGGCTCGGGATCAAATTCGTCGCCAGCCCGCGCCATGCGGACCTGCTGCTCGTGACCGGCCCCGTCACGCTGAACATGAAGGCCGCCGTGCTTGCCGCGTACGACGCCACGCCGGCGCCGAAACTCGTCGTCGCGGCCGGCGAGTGCGCATGCACGGGCGGCATCTTTGCCGACAGCTATGCGGTGTGCGGCCCCGTTTCGTCGGTCCTGCCCGTCGACGTGACCATCCCCGGATGCCCGCCCCCTCCGGTCGATTTGCTGCGCGGCATCCTGACCGCCTGCCGATCACGCGGAGCCTGAAGCGGATGCCCGCGGCAATCCTTCAGGCGGCCGATGAGGCGCGGATATCCGGATCCATGACGTCGTCTCGTTCGAACGCAAGCCGGCCCCGGCGCACAGCCACCAAACGATCCGCGTGCAAACGGAAACGCGATGCTCACGCGCGTCGCGACGCGCGGTATCGGTATCCCTGCAACTTTTATTGAGGCGAAGGAAAACTGTATGACTGAAAAAGGTAAAGACCAGATCGTTCGTGCGTTCCGCGCGGTCTTCCTGGCGTTTCTCGGCGTCAACAAACGAAAGAATCTCGAAGCGGATGCCACGCAACTCAACCCGTTCGCGGTAGTCATTGCCGCGTTCGTTGCGCTTGGCGCATTCATTGCGCTGCTGCTGATCGTCGTTCATCTGGTCGTAGGTTGACGGTTCGCCGCCACGAATGCGCGAGCTCGCCACGGCAACGCACCGGCCAGGTCGCGCGCATGCCCGTTCGCTAGGGCGTGAAGATCGGCAGGCCCGGTGCGATCGGGTCGCCCGGGTCGCCCGGCTCGATCGGCCGGTTCTCCCGTATCGCATCGACGATCCAGGTCATCGGCGCCGACCGCGCCGGTCGACGCGCGACCGGATGCCGCACATCACCGCCCGATCGGCAGCCCAGTCGGTTCGATCCACCCGAGCCGGTATGCGATCAGCAGCGACAGGAACAGCGTGATCGACAACCCGACGCGCGCCGCCAGCGACCACGCCATCCGCTTGCTTCCGCCGCGGTCGTGATTCATGAAATACAACGCGAAAACCAGGCTTCCGATAATCATCACGAAAGCCGCCGAAACCAGCGCAATCTTCATTGTTTGTGTTCCTCCAGACCCGAATCGGTCTTCAGCAGTTCGACCAGCCTTTGCCGCTCGGCAGCGACGTCGGCGACGCCCGACGCCGGCCAGTCCAGCGCCACGCCATTACCCAGCGAATCGCGCACGAGCGTCTGGTAATGGCGGTCGCTGATCCGGCCCTGCTCCATCGCTTCCGATATCTCATGCCGAAACGGTAGCGGAAAGCTCGCGTATCCGCGCGACAGCGCGGCATATTGCCGCGCGTCGATCTCTTTCGACGACGGCACGACGGCCCACACCACGACGGCCACGATGGCTGCAAACGGAATCGCCGTATAGCGGAGAACGAACTTGATCGGGGTCATGAGGCGGATATCGGAGTGGCGTGTAGCGGAGTGGCGTGTAGTAATGGCGAAGCAACGGCCAGGCAGCGCCGCGGTGACGGCCCGCACGGGCCGCATGGAAACGGAAGCGGCCGGCGCCCATCGCGCAAACGCCGGCGCCGCTTGGGCAGCCCGGCTGCCGGCAGCCACGTCCGACATTGTACTTAAAGCCCCATACGGCCAACAGGGTATGATAATCCGGTTATCATGTTTGCCGCGCGATCGACGATCCGTTCTCATCGCGCGAATGCCGGCGTCGCGAGTTCGCTCGCACACCACAATCGCGCATTCGGACAGAGCAGCGAAAACGAATGGATTATAATTTGATTAACATATCGACCGCGCCCGCCTCACGATGGAAACGAAAACCGCCCGCCTGACCGTCCTGATCGACCCCGCGAAGAAAGAAGCGTTCGACCTGCTCTGCGCGGAGCAGGATCTCACGCCGTCGCAAGTCGTGCGTCAGTTGATCCGCGAGTATCTCGACAAACACGGCGTCACGTACAAGACGAAGAGCACGCTCGGCAAGCGGGTGAAGTAAGCCCGGCCGAAGGCGGCGCCGTCACGCGCAGATCTCCCACCGTGCATGTTCACGCGCGCGCCACACGAGCCGCGCGGGATCGATGCCCTCCCCGGCCTTCATGCGCCGGGCGGTGGACGACAGCTTGAGCGCGCCGGCCGAACCGAACCCGAGCGCGCGTTCGAGCAGGATCCGCAGCGACGGCAACGGGTTGCCGTTCTTCCACGCGAACGCGATGAAATTGTTGTCGTCGCCGCACGGCACCAGCGCATACGAATCGTCGAACACCGCGCGCAGTTGCTCGAGATGCCGCGGCAACGCCGGATCGTCGTCCATGAAGTTGATCGCGAGCACGCCCGTTTCGCTCAGCCGCGCACGGCACGCGTCGAGAAAGGCCACGCCCGTGCAACTGCCCGGCATGCCGTCGGCAACGAACGCGTCGTGCAGGATCACGTCCGCCCGGACCTCGGGCCTTGCCACGTAGTCGGCGCCGTCCGCGCAGACCACCGCGAAGCGCGCGTCGTCCTGCGGAATCCGGAACACGTCGCGCAGCGCGATCACGTCCGGGTTGATCTCGACCGCGTCGATCGCCGTGTCGGGCAGGTGCCGATAGCAGTATTTCGCGAGCGATCCGCCGCCGAGCCCGATCATGCAGATGCGCGCCGGCACCGGCTGCAGCAGCAGGAAACCCATCATCACGCGCGTATAACCGAGTTCGAGCCTGACCGGATCCTGCAGCGACATGAAGCTCTGCGTGCCGAAGTGGTCGAAGTGCAGCGACACCGCGTGCTTCGTCTCGAGCACGAACGGCCGGCCGTCGTTCAACGGCATCGCCAGGAACTGCAGGAATGCGTCATAGGACGCTCGATCCTCGCTCATGCTCGGCAGGCCCGGTTGATCGGAGCGTCGGTCGCGCCGCGTGCGGTCATACCTTCTTCAGGTAGCAGGCCTTCAGCATGAAGCCGCCCATGTCGGTCTTGCAATCGACTTCGTGATCGCCTCCGACGAGACGGATGCTCTTCACCTTGGTGCCCATCTTCAGCGTGATCGACGAGCCCTTCACGCGCAAATCCTTGATCAGCACGACGGAATCGCCGTCCGACAGCACGTTGCCGTTCGCGTCCTTGACGACGTCGCCCGCCGGTTCGTCGCCCGCTTCGGCGCCGGCGCCGGCCGACCATTCATGGCCGCAGTCCGCGCACACGTAAAGCGTGCCGTCCGGGTAGGTGTTTTCCATCGCGCATTGCGGGCAGGCGGGGGCGGCGTTCATTGCAGCTTCCATTCGGTGGGGGTTCAGGTCAATCGAAAAAAATACCGGGCACGCAAGCACGTGGCCCGGACCGCGCGCGCACCGCTGCGATCCACGGATCGGCAGGGCAGCGCAACGCGCACACGACATTATAATGCAATACACATAATCCAGTTGTCGGATTATAATCGTCAGCTTTCGATCATTCGCCGGACTTGATGGCGGTTTCGCTGAGGATGTCGACATGTTCGAGATGAATGCCGCACCGGCACCCGATGCACGGCGCGCGGCGCCCCGTCGGGAAGCCGCGCGCCGCGCGTTCCCGCCGTGCTGCCGGCCGGCCATTGCACGCCGTTCCGGCGATTTTCCCCGAGGCTGATCCGCACGTGGCAACCGTCGTCTACGTTGAAATCGGCCCCGCATGGAACCGCGGCCGTGCGGCCGCGTCCCGCGACGCGATCGTCGCGGCGGCGCACCGCTTCCAAAGCGAGATACTGCTGCTCGCCAACGGGCTCAGCGGCAGCGCGAAGGACGCAACGGCCATCGCGGCGCTGCAGATGCATGGCGGCACGTCGGCGCAGATGCTTGCCACCGGCCCCGACGAGGAAGCCGCGCTCCAGGCGCTGTTGCCGTTGCTGCAGGCGGGCTGACGCCGCCGCGCGCCGCGTCGCCCGATCCCACGGCCTCGTGCCGTTCACCCTGAATCACCCGTCCCCTGAGGAAGCGATGAACGACAACGTCACGTCCAATACCCCCAACCTGTCCGCGTCCGCGCTCTGGGCGCTCGAGCGCCTCGCCGACGTGCGCTACGGCCGCGATGCGCCGGCACTCGGCTGGTCGGTCGAGCAGGAACTCGTCGGCGCGGGCTTCGTCAGCCATGCCGCGCATGGCCGTTCCGGAGCATCGATCACCGCGCACGGCCGCAACTTCCTGAAAAGCCGGAAGTAGGAAACAGCAAACGGCCGGCACGGGCGCGCCGCCGCCACGCGGCCGCCATCCCGTGCCGGCCCCGTCGGGCGACGGCTATCCCGGCGATGCGATTCGCATGCCCCGCTGCCGGCGGGGATTTGCGGCCGCGCCGCAGTTTCCGCGGTATCGTACGGGACCCAAGCGCGGCGCACCGTGCCGCCTTCGCCTTCCTTTCCTCATGGAACGCCCGATGACCTCCCGCGCCCTGCCGCCCGTCACGTCCCCACCGGTTCTCGACACGCCCCGCCTGATCCTCGAAGGCCATCCGCTCGGCGACTTCGACGCGCTCGCCGCGATGTGGACCGAGCCGACCGTCGTCGAGCACATCTTCAACGGCAAGCCGTCGGCGCCGCGCGACTCGTGGATGCGGCTGCTCGCGTATCGCGGGCTGTGGCCGCTGCTCGGCTACGGCTACTGGGCGATCCGCGAGAAGGCAACGGGCCGCTATGTCGGCGATCTCGGCTTCGCCGACTTCCACCGCGCGGTCGAGCCGCCGATTCGCGGCGTGCCGGAAGCCGGCTGGGCGCTCGCGAGCTGGGCGCACGGCAAGGGCTATGCGACCGAGGCGCTGGCGCATGCGCTCGGCTGGCTCGATGCGCAGAACCGGTTCGAACGCAGCGTGTGCCTGATCGCACCGACCAACGTCGCGTCGATCCGCGTCGCGCAGAAGGCCGGGTATGCCGATCCGGTGCGGATCCGCTTCAACGACGCCGATTCGCTGCTGTTTTCGCGCGCGTGCCGCTAGGCACGATGCCGCCGTCGCTGCCGACGACGGAACGCGCAGCGATCGCGAGCCAGCACAACCCTTGCATGCCGCGGGTCGGTGCGCCCGCCGCCGTCACGTGTCCGCCGGCTTGTCGCTGAGCGCGGACGACGCCGGATTCTCCGGCTCGCGCGCGAGGCCTTGCGCGAACACCTTCAACCCTTCGAGCAGCGGCGTCAGCGCATCCCACAGCGCTTCGTCGTGCAACAGCCGGTACGCGCCGCGCACGCCGGGCGCGACGTGCTCGTGCTCGGCCGGCTGCCACGCGCCGATGTGATGCAGCGCGTCGGCTGCCGCGAACACGGCCTTGCCGAACTGCTCCGGCGGAATCCGCGACAACGCCGTCACGAGTGCCGCGAGGTTCTGCATGCCGCTTTGCATGCCCGGCTTGTCGAACGCGCCGACGAACGTCTCGGCCATCTGCGCATTCGCGCTGACGACCTCGTTCGCGAAGCGCAGGAAGCCATGGCGGTGGAGGCTGCCGAGCAGGCTTTCGAGCGCGTGGTGCGCGTCGGGCTCCGGTGCCGGGGGCGTCGTGGCGGGATAGGGACGATCGGTCATCAGCGGTTCTCCGGATGAGGCGCGGCGTGACGGACGTTGCGGCCGCCACGCGTGCGCCGGATTCGTGTCGTGCTTCGTTCACCGCGCCCGCCGGCGCGCAGCCGATGTCGCCGTCAGTGCGTCGGGCCGCCGGGCGGCGCCTTGTATTCGCTGCGTGCGCCCATCGCGTCCTCGACGGTCTGCACACCGCGCAGCGCGGCCACGCCGTCGACGACGGCATGCCGTTCCGCTTCTTCCACCTGCCCGCTCAGGCGCACGTGCCCGTGCTCGACGGTCACGTCGACGTCGCGCGGACGCCCGACCAGATGGCCCAGCGCGGCACGCACGCGTTCGGTGACCAGTGCGTCGTCCGCGTCGCCGGCGAGCCAGTCGGCGCGCAGCCCCGCGATCGCGCCGCGCGCATGATCGGCCGCGCGCTTCGCCTGCGTATTCGCGTAGTCGATCACGCCGTGGCGGCCCGCGGCGGCCTTGTCGCGCACGTACGCGCGCCGCCGCCGGCCCGACGCCGGATCGAGGAAATACATCGCCGCCGCGCCGCACGCGACGGCTACCGCGAGATTCAACAACGGGTTGTTCGAGCGTGTTCTGGAAGTCATGGGAGCACCGTGGTCGATACCCGGGACAGCCGGGCTTCGCCGACACGTGCAGCATGTGCCGTTCCTCGCCGCAACGCCGCCGCTGCGGCGGCGTTGCGCGCACGCCGGTGCGGCATCCGGGCCGCGTGGCTTACTCTGCGACGGGGCGATCGAAATGACAAGCGCTTGAAAATTCCGCGACCGGCGAGCACCGCCGGCCATGGACGGTGCCGGGCACGAAAACCGCGGCATGCGTCGTTGACGCGCGTCGAATGGCGCGGTACACGAGCCGGCCGCGGCCTGCGAGCCGGTTCATGCGTGAGCGTCCGGCGACGTGCGTTGCCGCCGCGCGCGCGTATCCGTGTCGCGGGCGGGTATGCGACTGACCGTTAGTTGCAATTGCAGGATCACCCGTCCGGGTGCTGGCCGCGGGCATGCGGCATCCGCCGTCGGTCATGCCCCCGCCCCCTGCTCGGATGCGGCCCGCCGCGACACGACCGACCGCGCCCGCTCAACCGCGTGATGGCCGGCGCTCACGGCGTCGCGCCGTGCATCTTCTGCCAGCGCTCCATCAACGCGATCTCGTCGCGCTGCGCGGCGACGATGCGGCTCGCGAGCTGCCGCAGCGTCGGGTCCTTGCCGTACTTCAGCTCGACCCGTGCCATGTCGATCGCACCCTGGTGATGCGGCGCCATCTGCGACACGAAATCGCGATCGGCGTCGCCGGAATAACGCGCGCCCTCCATCGCATCCATCATCCTGCGGTCGGCGCGCTTGTACGCCTGGGTCGAGGTGTCGGGAACGGTCACGGTGTCGGGCGGGCGCAATTGGCCCCCGGCCGGCGATACGGCTGCCGCGGCGGCGACCAGCAGTGCGCAGGCGGCGCAGTGCCGGGCCGCGCGCACCGGGCGGCGGGTGAATGCATCCATGTCACGGCTCCTCGGGAATTGAACGGTCGGTTGCCTGCTCTTCGCGTGCAACGCCTGCCTGCAACGCCCGTACCCGACGCAGCCGGCACGCCCGGACGGCACGCGCATTGCGCGACGCACCGGCAACGCCGCGCACGGCGATCGCCCGCGCCCGGCGCATCGGCTCATCCCGAACCAAGGAGAAACGGCATGGCGACAGTGGCGGATTTCATCGTCGAACGGCTGTATGACTGGGGCGTGCGCCGCATCTACGGCTACCCGGGCGACGGCATCAACGGCTTCTTCGGCGCGCTCGGCCGGGCCGAGGACAAGATCGCGTTCGTGCAGGCGCGCCACGAGGAGATGGCCGCCTTCATGGCGTCCGCGCATGCAAAATTTACAGGCGAGCTCGGCGTGTGCGTCGCGACCTCGGGCCCCGGCGCCACGCACCTCGTGACCGGCCTGTACGACGCGCGGCTCGACCACATGCCGGTGCTCGCGATCGTCGGCCAGCAGGCGCGCGCGGCGCTCGGCGGCCACTACCAGCAGGAAGTCGACCTGCCGGCGCTGTTCAAGGACGTTGCGGGCGCATTCGTCCAGCTTGCCGTCGTGCCGGGCCAGGTGCGCCACCTGGTCGACCGCGCGGTGCGCATCGCGCTCGGTGCGCGCACGGTCACCGCGCTGGTGCTGCCGAACGACCTCCAGTCGCTCGACTACGCGCCGCCGAAGCGCGCGCACGGCACCGTGCATTCGGGGATCGGCTACACGCCGCCGAAGGTGGTGCCCTATCCCGACGACCTGCAGCGCGCGGCCGACGTGCTCAATGCCGGCAAGCGGGTCGCGATGCTGGTCGGCGCGGGCGCGCTGCGTGCGACCGACGAGGTGATCGCGGTGGCCGACCGCCTCGGCGCGGGCGCGGCGAAGGCGCTGCTCGGCAAGGCGGCGCTGCCCGACGACCTGCCGTGGGTGACCGGCTCGATCGGGCTGCTCGGCACCCGGCCGAGCTACGAGCTGATGAGCGAATGCGACACGCTGCTCGTCGTGGGCTCCGGTTTCCCTTATTCGGAATTCCTGCCGAAGGAAGGCGAGGCACGCGGCGTGCAGATCGACCTTAAGGCCGACATGCTGAGCCTGCGCTACCCGATGGAGGTCAACCTCGTCGGCGACAGCGCCGAGACGTTGCGCGCGCTGCTGCCCCTGCTGAAGGAACGGGACGACACCGGCTGGCGCGACCGGATCGCGAAATGGAATGCGGACTGGCGCGACACGCTCGCGGCACGCGCGGCCGCGCAGGCGAGCCCCGGTCGCGGCGTGAATCCGCAACGCGCGTTCACCGAGCTGTCGCCACGGCTGCCCGGAGACGTGATCCTGACGAGCGATTCGGGCTCCTGCGCAAACTGGTATGCGCGCGACCTGATGATGCGGCGCGGGATGATGGGCTCGCTGTCCGGCGGCCTCGCGTCGATGGGCGCCGCCGTGCCGTATGCGATCGCCGCCAAGTTCGCGCACCCGGCGCGCCCCGTGATCGCGATGGTCGGCGACGGCGCGATGCAGATGAACAACATGGCCGAGTTGATCACCGTCGCGAAGTACTGGCGGCAATGGCCCGATCCGCGCTGGATCTGCATGGTGCTGAACAACGAGGACCTGAACCAGGTCACGTGGGAGCAGCGCGTGATGGAAGGCGACCCGAAGTTCGACGCATCGCAGCAGATTCCGGATGTGCCGTACTACCGCTTCGCGACGCTGCTCGGGTTGAAGGGCATCTACGTCGACGACCCGGAGCAGCTCGGCGCCGCGTGGGACGAGGCGCTCGCGTCCGACCGTCCGGTCGTGCTCGAGGTCAAGAGCGATCCGGAAGTGCCGCCGCTGCCGCCGCACGTGACGCTGCAGCAGGCGAAGCACTTCGCGCAAACGCTGGTGAAGGGCGACGCACGCGAGGCGAACGTGATCGTCGAGACCGCGCGGCAGGTTCTGTCGGCCGTGCTGCCGGGCAACGGCGAACACGGTGGCAAGGGCGGGACAAGCCGGTCGTAGCGCATCACGGGCGGGACGGCGCGGTGCGCGTGTCGTGCCGCCCCGTCGCGTGCGGCGCGGCGCAGCGCGGTGGGTCAGCCGATGTCGACGTCGCCGCCGCCGTCCTGCAGCGCGAGCGCCGCGTTGACCAGGCCGACCTGCGCGAGCGCGAACGGGAAATTCCCGCACATGCGCCGCGCCTTCACGTCGTACTCCTCGGCCAGCAGACCGACGTCGTTGCGCAGGCCCAGCAGCCGCTCGAACAGCGCGTGCGCGTCGGCGTCGCGTCCCTGCATCCGGTACACCTGCACCAGCCAGAAGCCGGCCGCGACGAACGTGCCCTCGTTGCCCTCGCAACCATCGTCGAAGCGCGGCGGGCGATAACGGAACGGCAGGCCGTCCTCGACCAGCTCGCGCTCGATCGCAGCGACCGTCGCCGCGACGCGCGGGTCGGACGCGTCGAGCATCCCCGTCAGCGGAATCAGCAGCAGGCTCACGTCGAGCCCGTCACCGTCGTAGCGGTCGACAAAGCGGCCGAGTTTCGCGTGGTAGCCGCGCGCGAGGACGTCCGCATGCACGGTATCGGCCCAGCGCCGCCACGCGTCGAGCGGCGCGTGATGATCGAACGCGTGCGCGGAGCGGCACGCGCTTTCGACGGCCGCCCATACCATCACCTTCGACGACGTGAACGGGTGCCGGCCGCTGCGCACTTCCCAGATCCCTTCGTCCGGCTCGCGCCAGATCGTCGCGAGATGCTCGAGCAGTCGCCGCTCGAGCATCCATGCGTCGTCGTCGGGCGGCAGCCCGTGCCGGCGCGCCTGGTACAGCGCGGCCAGCACTTCGCCGTACACGTCGAGCTGCAGTTGTTCGGCCGCCGCGTTGCCGAAGCGCACCGGCCGCGCGCCTTCGTAACCGGCCAGGTGCGCGGCTTCCCATTCGTCCGCCCGCCGGCCGCCGTCGGCCGCGTACAGCACCTGCAATTGCGCCGGATGATCGGCGATCGCGCGCACCAGCCAGTCGCGCCAGCGCGCCGCCTCGTCGCGGTAGCCGCAGCGCACCAGCGCGCGCAGCGTGAAGCTCGCGTCGCGCAGCCAGCAGTACCGGTAGTCCCAGTTGCGCATGCCGCCGAAGGATTCGGGCAGCGAGCTCGTCGGCGCCGCGACGATGCCGCCCGTGCGCACGCTCGACAGCAGCTTCACCGTGATCAGCGCGCGCTCGATCGCGTCGCGATACGGGCCTTGCGCCGTATTGCACGTCGACCAGGCGCGCCACGACGCGAGCGTGTCGCGCAGCGACGCGTACGCATCCGGCAAGGGCGGCGGCCGGTCATATGAACGCGCATAGCTGATGCAGAAATCCGCGCGCTCGCCCGCGGCGATCCGCTGCGTGCCGACGAGCCGGTCGTCCCGCACGTCGAGGTGCGCGTCGGTATCGAGCCACATCGCGTCGCCGCCCGTCATCATCCGCCAGCGCCGGCCGAGCCGCCGACACCACGGCAGCGCGTGGCCGTAGTCGAAGCGCACGCCGAGATCGACGTCGAGTTCGACCGTGCCGCGCTCGCCACGCACGCTGCGGATCAGGCACGGGTCGGGCGCCGCCCAGTTCATCCAGTCGATCACGACGACGCAGCCGGACGACGTCTCGAACGTCGTTTCGAGCACCGCGCTGCCCGGCAGGTAGCGGCGCGTCGCGCGGGCCCCCGGCTCGCGCGGCCCGATGCGGAAGCGGCCGTTGTCCGGCGTGCCGACGAGTGCGGCAAAGCATGGCGGCGAATCGAAGTCCGGCCAGCACAGCCAGTCGATGCTGCCATCGAGCGCGACGAGCGCGGCACTGCGGCCGTCGCCGATCAGCGCGTAGTCCTCGATTAGCATCGCGCTCACCGGTTCAGCTTGCGCGCGGCGGCGTCGCCGACGTCGACGGCGATCGGCAGCGCTTCGACGCCATGCGCGCGCACTTCGCACGCGATGTCGGGCAGCGCGCGCGGATCGCGGGCAGGCAGCGCGACCTTGGCACCGCGTCGCGCGAACGCATGAGTGGCGGCCCGGCCGCCCCCGGCATTCGCACTCGTGATGGCGACGGTCCTCACGGTCGATTCCTCCTGTTTGTTCGCGGTGGCCGGCACGCCGCCGAGACATTCCCGGGGTTGCCGGCCGTAACACGATCGGCGTAGCAAACTGCGTGCCGGATATCGCACGAGCCGCGGCACCCTGCCCCCGAACGATGAACCGTCGCCCGATTTACAAGCCGGCTGTAACGCGCTGCACGTTGCGTGCACAACGCCGGGCGCCTCGCCTGCGCGCCGGACGCGCACGGAACTTGCTCCGCCGCGAACGGTTTGTCGTCACGCCGCCGGATCCGGCAAGGAGTCGCCGTTGCTCGTCCCGCCGTTCATGAATGCGTGCCGTATTGCCGATACCGCCGATACCGCCGATATCGCCGGTATTGCCGGCATCGCCGCGGCCGCGTGCATCGTCGCGCCGCGGGCAGCGCGTGCGGCCGACGCTTCTGCGTCACCCGCCGGCCCGCTGCCGCTCGCGTACGTCGCGCATGCTGCCGGCCCCGCTGCAGATCCGGTGCTCGTGCTCGGCTGGGCCTTGCTCGCGCTGTGCACGTTCGTCTGCGCGACGATCGCGGTGCTGCTGCTGATCGCGATGTTTCGCCGCCGCGCTCAGGCGGGCGGCGGTCACGGCAGCGGGCTCGCGATCGTGACGGTCGGCTCCGCGATCTCGATCGCGCTGCTGTTCGGCGCGCTGGTCTACATGCTGCGCGTGCTCGGCGCGGTCGCAGCGCCGCCGCGTCCGCCCACGCTCACGATCGTCGTGACCGCGCGCGACTGGTGGTGGGCCGTGCGCTATCCGGACGACGCGGGTGGCACCGCGTTCGTCACCGCGAACGAGATCCACATCCCGGTCGGCGAACCCGTCGCGGTCGAACTGAAGAGTGCGGACGTGATCCATGCGTTCTGGGTCCCGCAACTGGCCGGCAAGACGCAGACGATCCCGGGCCAGACGAATCACCAGTGGCTGCAGGCCGACCGGCCGGGCGTCTATCGCGGACAGTGCTCGCAATACTGCGGCGCGCAGCACGCGCACATGGCGTTCGAGGTCGTGGCCGAACCGCCCGATGCGTTTCGCGCGTGGCTCGCCGCCCAGCGGCAGCCGGCGCCTGCCCCGGCGGCCGGCGCCGAGCAGCGCGGCCAGCGCCTGTTCGCCGCGCGCTGTGCGGGCTGCCATGCCGTACGTGGCACCGACACGGCCGGCGACGCGGGCCCCGACCTGTCGCATCTCGGGTCGCGCCGGCTGCTCGCGGCCGGCACGCTGGACAACACGCCCAACAACCTGCGGCGCTGGCTCGCGCAAGCGCAGCAGATCAAGCCGCAGACGCTGATGCCGTCGTTCGCGCTCGCGCCGCGCGACGCCGACGATCTCGCCGCGTATCTCGCGACGCTGCACTGAACGGAGGATGACGATGGCCGTTGCCCGCGACCCGCCCGCCCCGCTCAGCCGCGTGCCGGACCTCGGCGAAGCGCCGCCCGGCTCCGCGCACGAGCGCGAACTGGCCGGCCTGTGGGAATCGGAACCCGGCTGGCGCGGCCGGCTCCGCACGGTCGACCACAAGCGCATCGGGCTGCGCTACATCGTCACCGCGTTCGCGTTCCTGCTGCTCGGCGGCGTCGAGGCGCTCGTGATGCGCATCCAGCTCGCGCGGCCGGATGCGACGGTGCTCACGCCTGCGCAATACGACGCGCTGTTCACGATGCACGGCGTCACGATGATCTTCCTGTACGCGCTGCCGGTGCTGTCCGGCTTCGCGAACTATCTGTGGCCGCTGATGCTCGGCTCGCGCGACATGGCGTTCCCGCGCCTGAACGCATTCTCGTACTGGGCGTTCCTGTTCGCCGGGCTGTTCCTGTATGCGAGCTTCCCGCTCGGCGCGGTGCCGGACGGCGGCTGGTTCAATTACGTGCCGCTCGCGTCGCTCGACTACAGCGCCGGCGCGAACATCGACATCTATGAGCTCGGCATGATCCTGCTCGGCATCTCGACGACCGGCGGCGCCGCGAACTTCGTCGTCACGCTGCTGCGGATGCGCGCGCACGGGATGTCGATCGACCGGCTGCCGATCATCGTGTGGGGCACGCTCACCGCATCGGTTGCGAACCTCGTCGCGGTGCCGTCCGTGAGCCTCGCGTTCCTGCTGCTGTGGCTCGACCGCAATGCCGGCACGCACTTCTTCGATGTCGCGAACGGCGGGCGGCCGCTGTTGTGGCAGCACCTGTTCTGGATGTTCGCGCACCCGTGGGTGTACGTGGTCGTGCTGCCCGCGATGGGGATCGTGTCGGACGCGCTGCCGACCTTCTGCCGCCGGCCGCTCGTCGCCTACGAGGCCGTCGCGGTATCGACGGTGGCGACGATGCTGATCGGCTTCGAGGTGTGGGTCCACCACATGTTCGCGACCGGCATCGCGCCGCTCGCGCTCGCGTTCTTCGGCGCGGCGAGCATGCTGATCTCGATCCCGAGCGCGGTCGCGGTGTTCGCGTGGCTCGCGACGATCTGGACCGGCCGCCCGGTGTTCCGCACGCCGTTCCTGTATTTCGCGGGCTTCGTGCTGATGTTCGTGATCGGCGGCGTGTCCGGCGTGATGACGGCCGCGGTGCCGCTCGACTGGCAGCTGACCGACACGTATTTCGTCGTCGCGCACCTGCATTACGTGCTGCTCGGCATCAACGTGTTCCCGGTGCTCGGCGGGCTCACGTACTGGTTCCCGAAATTCACCGGGCGGATGATGAACGAGCGCTTCGGACGCCTGACGTTCTGGGTCGTGCTGGCCGGCTTCAACCTCGGCTTCTTCCCGATGCACGTCTCCGGGCTGCTCGGGATGCCGCGCCGCATCTATACCTATCCGTCCGGAATGGGCTGGGACACGTCGAACCTGCTGACGACGATCGGCTCGTTCGTGTTCGGCATCGGGATCGTGATGTTCGTCGTCAACGCGCTGGTCAGCGCGCGGCGCGGCGCGCGCGCCGGCGGCAATCCGTGGGGTGCGGCCGGGCTCGAATGGTCGGTCGCGTCGCCCGCGCCCGTGTACAACTTCGCGGTGCTGCCGCTCGTGGCGTCGCGGCACCCGCTGTGGGAAACGCACGACGACGCGAAGCGCACCAGCGTGCAGGTCGGCTACCGGCTCGCGGACGGGCGCGAGGCGCTCGCCGTCACGCCGCTCGCGGCGACGCCGAGCGCGATCCTGAAGATGCCCGAGGACAGCAGCGTGCCGTTCGTGCTCGCGCTGCTCGCGACCGCGGTGTGCGCCGCGATGCTGGCGCGCTCGCCGACGCTCGTGTGCGCGGCCGTCGCCGGCTGCGCGATCGGGACCGCCGTGTGGCTGTGGCCGCGCCGCACGCTCGGGCAGCGCGCGCGCCTGCCGGCCCGCGATACCACGCAGGCACCGTCGGCAGCGGCCGGGCTGGATCCGGAACGGCCGCCGTCGGCCGCGGTGCCGCCCGGCGCGCCGGCCGCGTGCGTCGAGCCGTTGCCGGTCGGCAGTTACGGCGAACGCGCGGGCGGCTGGTGGGGCGTCATCACGCTGATCGTGACCGAGGCCGGACTGTTCGGCTACCTGCTGTTCTGCTATTTCTACCTGCAGTCGCAAGCGGCCGCGCCGTGGCCGCCCGAAGGGATGCCGAAGCTCGGGCTCGCGGCCGGCAACACGGTCGTGCTGCTGTCGAGCAGCGGGTTCGTGTGGCTCGCCGAGCGCGCGGTGCGAGCCGGCAGGCAAACCCGCGCGGTGGCCGCGCTCGCCGTCGCGCTGGCGCTCGGCGTCGCGTTCGCGCTCGTGCAACTGCACGAGTGGCGCGACCATCCGTACGGCCCGACCGCGCATCTGTACGGCAGCTTGTACTTCACGATCACCGGCTTCCACCTCGCACACGTGGTGGCCGGCCTCGTGATCCTCGCGCTGCTCGCCGGGTGGACCGCCGCCGGCTTCTTCGGCCGCGAGCGACGCGTCGCGCTGACGGTCGGCGGGCTCTACTGGCACTTCGTCGACATCGTGTGGCTGTTCATCTTCACCGCGCTGTACGTGTCGCCGTACTGGCTCAGGAGCCCGGGATGAACGGCGCGCGACGCTCGTGGACGCCCTTGCTCGCGATCGCGGCCGGCCTGGTCGGCGCGCCCGCGCTGTGGTTCGCGCAGATGCTCGCGTCCGAAACGCTCGCGTCGACCGCCTGCTATCCGCTCGGCGTCGCGCAGGCGGTGCCGCGCTGGGCGCACGTCGGCGTGTGGCTCGCGCTGATCGCCGCGTGCGCGTTCGCGCTGGCAGCCGTCTCCGCCACGTGGCTCGTGCGCACCTGGCAACGCCGGCATGACGCCGATGTGGAGGCCGCGACGCGCGACGACAGCACGCGATTCCTCGCGCGCTGCGGGATGCTCGCCGCGCTCGGGTTCGTGATTGGTCTCGTGTTCACGGGGATCGTCACCGCTTTCCTGGGGCCGTGCAGTCCATGGCGCTGATCTCGTTCGCTGCGCTCGCTTCGATCGTTTCGCGCCCGGCGCGTCTCGTTCCGGGGCGCGGCGTCGGCGTCGCGCTCGCCGCGTGCGCCGCGCTCGCCGCATGCGACATGCAGCGCGACGACCACGCGATGTCCGCCGGCGATACGGCCGACGACGCGTCGGCGGCCGAAGCGGCCGAGCCCGCATCGGGCTGGCGGTTCGTGAAGATTCGCGCGGCAGCCGATGCCGGGGCGTCGATGTCGGCGCGGGTGGAAAGCGATCGCCGGCTGTCGCGGTCGCGCGATGCGACGGCGTCGGATTCGGCAGCGTCGGGGGCGTCCGCCACGCCGCGCGATGCGGCGTCCGCGGCGGCCGCCCGTCGCCCGGTGGTCGCCGCCGCCGCCGCGAGCGCCGATGCCGCCACCCTCGCGCGCGGCCGCTATCTCGCACTCGCCGGCGACTGCGCGGCCTGCCACGACGCGGCCGACCACACGCCGTACGCGGGCGGCCAGCCGGTGAATTCCCCGTTCGGACCGATCTATGCGCCGAACATCACGCCGGACACGGCTCACGGCATCGGCGACTACACGCTGCGGCAGTTCGACGACGCGTTGCGGCGCGGCGTGCGCGCGGACGGCAGCCGGCTCTATCCGGCGATGCCGTACCCGTCGTTCGCGCGCATGACCGACGATGACGTGCGCGCGCTGTATGCGTATTTCATGCGCGGCGTGGCGCCGTCCGCGAACGCTGCGAAGCTCACGCAACTGCCGTTTCCGTTCAACCAGCGCTGGGCGCTCGCGCTATGGAGCCTCGCGTTCGCGAACCACGACCGTTTCGCGCCGCGGCCGTCGCAATCACCGGAATGGAATCGCGGCGCGTATCTCGTGCAGGGGCTCGGCCACTGCGGCGCATGCCATACGCCGCGCGGCCCGGCCTACAACGAGCGCGGCTACGACGAACGCAGTCCCGCGTTCCTGACGGGCGGCATCAACGATCACTGGTTCGCGCCGAACCTGACCCGCGCGGATGCGGACGGCCTCGGGCGCTGGACCACCGACGACCTCGCCGCGTTCCTGCGCAGCGGCCACGCGGTGCGCGGTGCCGTGTTCGGCGCGATGGCACCGGTCGTCGCCGAGAGCACCGCGCGGCTGACGGATGCGGACCGCCACGCGATCGCCGTGTACCTGAAGTCGTTGCCCGCGCAACCGACCGCCGCGACGAATCCGCTCGGCGTCGGCGTCCCGCGGCTGACGGCCGCCGGGCCGCAGCCGGAAGGCGGCCAGCAGGCACCGGGAGCCGGCGTGTATGCAGCATTCTGTGCGCGTTGCCACGGCGCCGACGGCGCGGGCGTGCCCGGGCGCGGGCCGCCGCTCGCCGGCAATTCCGCCGTGCTCGCGGCCGACCCGACCAGCGCGATCCGGATCGTCGTCGAAGGCGCACGGCCGGCGCCCGGCACGCACGGGCCCGTGCAGCGGATGCCGGCGATGCGCGGCGCGCTGACCAGCAGCGAGATCGCCGCGGTGGTCAGCTATGTGCGCGGCGCGTGGGGCAATCGCGCCGCACCGGTGTCGGAGCAGGATGTGAGACGGTTGCGGGCGGCGATCCACCGCTGAACCCCGGCCGCGATCGACATGTATGACTAATCGAACCGTACGAACCGGACCGGCCGGTTCACGCGCTCAGTGCGGCATCGCCGGCGCCGCTTCGACGTCGGACCGGCCCGGGCGCAAGCAGAGCGTGGCAAGCGCGGCGCCCGCGAGCGGCACGGCCAGCGCGAGGAAGAATCCGGACGGCCCGCCCCACGCCAGGAACGTGCCGCCGACGGCCGAGCCGGCGATCGCGCCCGCGCGGCCCATCCCGATCGCCCAGCCGGTCGCGGTCGCGCGCAGCGCGGTCGGATACGCGCCGACGATCAGGTAGTTCAGCGCGATCTGCTGCCCGCCGATGCCGAACCCGGCCGCGCCGACGAGCGCGAACACCAGCGCCCAGTTCGTGCCGGCGTAGCCGAGGGCGAGCGCGATCACGATGCCGGACGCGAACATCGCGCCGAGCAGGTTGCGCGTATTCACGCGCGGCAGCACGATCGACAGCGGGATCGCGCAGACGATGAACACCGCATTGACGATCACGGTGCCGACCGGCGCCTGCTGCGCGGTCAGGCCGGCCGCCTTCAGCACCGTCGGCAGCCACGACAGCAGCATGAACCATGCGATCCAGTTCAGCAGGTAGATCGCCCAGATGCCGAGCGTGTTGCCCGCGTGGCCGTCGCGGAACAGCGCGGCGACGCTCGCTTTCGTCGTCGCCTCTTCGGGCACGGACAGGCGCGCGTCGGACGGCAGCGCCTGTGCGACGATCTTCGACAGCGTCGCCCGCATCCGCTGCTGCGCGCGTGCGTCGTCACGCGACGCCAGATAAAACAGCGACTCCGGCAGCAGCAGCGCGACGAGGCCGAGCACCGCGAGCGGCGCCGCGCCGCCCACGACGAAGATCCCCGGCCAGCCGATCACCGGCAGCATGCGCGCGGCGAGCAGCCCGCCGAGCATCGCGCCGGCGGGCAGGCCGAGCAGCACGCCCGTCATCACCGCGCCGCGCAGCCGGGCCGGACAGTATTCGGCCGCGAGCGCGAGCAGCACCGGCGTGCAGCCGCCCATCCCGAGCCCCGCGACGAAGCGCAGCGCGAGGATGTGGCGCGGGTCGCCGGCCCACGCCGTGGCGAGCGTCGCGCTGCCGAACAGAGCAAGGCCGATCATGATCGCCGGCCGGCGGCCGATGCGGTCGCCGACGAGGCCAAGCGTCATCGCGCCGATCGTCATGCCGACGATCCCGGCGGTCAGGATCGGGGCGAGCGCGCCGGCCGGCAGCCGGAACGACGCGAGGATCGCCGGGCCGGTAAACGCGATCGCCTGCGTGTCGAAGCCGTCGAGCAGCGCGATCAGCACGCACAGCGCGAGTACGCGAATCTGCAACGCGCCGAGCGGCGCGTCGTCGATCAGCGCGGGAATCGAGCGAACGGAAGCAGCAGTCATGAAAGCGTCTCCAGGATCGCCCCGTCGTTGCGGGGCGATCCGTTTATCGTTTTTGAATTACGGCGTGAAGGGGTCGCGTATCAGTCCGCCTGCACCGCGACGGCCTTGATCTCGACGATGTAACCGGGCGAGCCGCCGAGCATGTGCGCGCCGACCGCGGTCCACGCGGGCCGCGGATGCGCATGCAGATAGCGGTCGCGTACCTCCATGAACAGCGGCAGGTCGCGCATGTCGGTGTGGAAGGTCGTCAGGTCGACCACGTCGTCGAGCGATGCGCCGGCCGCCTCGAGCACTCGCTTCAGGTTCTCGAACGCCTGCACGATCTGCGCCTCGCGGCCTTCGACGAGCTGCATCGCGGCATCGCGGCCGATCTGGCCGGATACATAGACGGTATCTCCGACCTTGACCGCCGGCGCGTAGCCGATTTTCTCGTACACGGCTTCCATTCCGGCGGGGATGATCGCTTCGCGTTTGGGCATGAGTGTCTCCGGGGCCGGCGTGTCGGCGCCGGCCGGTTGTTGGATGGTTGTTGGATGGTCGTTCGCGCGCACGCCGGGCTGCGGGCTGCGGCGCGCACGTGTCGGAAGAAGCGCGCGGCTCGGCGCGCGCCGCTCAACCCGTATCGCCACCCGCGACCGGCAGCACCGTGCCGGTGATGTAGCTCGCCTCGTCCGACGCGAGGAACAGGATCGGCGCGATCTGCTCGTCGAGGCTGCCATAGCGCTTGAAGAACGTCGAATCGGTCACCTGCCGCACCGCTTCGGCCATCCACGCCTGCTCCTGCGCGTTGTCGCCGGCCGCATTGCGCGGCACGCGGCGTGGCGGCGCCGTGGTGCCGCCCGGCGCGGTCGCGACCACGCGGACGTTGTGCTCCGCGTATTCCATCGCGAGCGCCGCCGTCAGCGCATTGACGCCGCCTTTCGCCGCCGAATACGGCACGCGGCGAATCCCGCGCGTCGCGTTCGACGATACGTTGACGATCGTGCCGCCGCCCGCGGCCAGCAAGTGCGGCAGCACCGCGTGGCAGCTGTAGAGCGTCGGCATCAGCGAGCGGCGGATTTCGGCGTCGATCTGCTCGGGTTCGAACTCGGCGAACGGCCGCATCCGGATCGCGCCGCCGACGCCGTTGATCAGCACGTCGATCCGGCCGAACGTCGCGACCGCGCACGCCATCGCCGCGCGCGCGCCGTCGTAGGTCTCGAGATCCGCGACGAAGCCGGCCGTGTTGCCACCCGCCGCTTCGGCGGCCACCTCGGCCACGAAGTCCGCGCGGTCGACGAACAGCACCTGGCCGCCCTCGGCCGCCGCGCGCAGTGCGACGCCGCGGCCGATGCCCTGCGCCGCGCCGGTGACGACGACGACCTTTCCGGAGAATCGTTGCATGGTCATGCCGCCTTTGCCGTCACGTTCGGGGTGAACTTCTCGTAGTGGAAGCTGTTGGGCTTCACGCCTTGATCGTCGAAGTACTGGCGCACCGCGTCGACCATCGGCGGCGGGCCGCACAGATAGACGTCCACGTCGCCGTCGTTCAGCGCATCGGCCGGAATGTGCTGCGTGACCCAGCCCTTGCGTTCGTGGCTCGACGCCGCATCGGCGACGACCGTCGCAAAGCTGAAGTTCGGCAGCTTCGCCGCATACGCTTCGATCGCGTCGACCAGCACGAGGTCGAGATCGCGCGTCACGCCGTAGATCAGGTGCACCTTCTGCTGCGAACCGCTGCGCGCGAGCACCTCGAGCATCGACAGGAACGGCGCGAGACCCGTGCCGCCCGCGAGGAACAGCAGCGGCCGCGCGACGTCGCGCAGGTAGAAGCTGCCGAGCGGCCCGTTCAGTTCGAGCGTGTCGCCGGGCTTGGCCGATTCGAGCCACGTGCTCATCACGCCGCCCGGAATCTTCTTGATCAGGAATCCGACCTTCGTGTCGCCCGGCGCGGACGAGAACGAGTACGAGCGGTGCTGGCCGCTGCCCGGCACGCCGATGTTCACGTACTGGCCCGGCAGGAACACCGGTGCGGCCGTGTCGACGTCGAGTTCGAGCACGATCGCCGCGTCGTTGTGCTGGTCGACCTTCGTCACGGTCGCGGCGAACGCGCTGTGGCCGGTCTTGCATGCGACCGACGAGCTCGGCACCGCGATCACGCAATCGCTTTGCGGCACCATCTGGCACGTCAGCACGAGGCCGCCGTCCTTCTCGTCCTCGGTGAGCGCGTCGTCGATGTAGTCGTCGCCGAGGTCGTAGCTGCCGCTTTCGGCGCGGCACTTGCAGGTGCCGCACACGCCGTCGGAGCAGTCCATCGGGAGGTTGATCTTCGCGCGGAACGCGGCGTCGAGCACCTTCTCGCCGGCCTTGCAGTCGATGAAGCGGGTGACCCCGTCCTCGAAGTTCAGTGCAATCTTGTAGGTGGACATGACCTCGTCTCCCTGTGTTACTGGTCGAAACAATCGGCGTCAGACGTGGTACACGTCGAGCACCTGCCGGATGTAGTCGTTCTTCAGCACGATCTTCTTGTTCGAGATCAGCAGCGCGTCGCCCACCTGGCGCAACGTGACGAACATCGTGCCGAAGAAGTGATCGGTCACGCGGTAGCGGTGGTTCAGCGTGTGGAAGTTGTAGCGCACGTCCACCTCGCCGTCGCGCTCGGCCAGCACCTCGACGTTCGTCACGTTGTGGCTCGTGCGCGGCTCGGGCGTCGACGCGCCGCTGCGCTCGGTCTTGATCCGGAACACGCGATCCTCGAGGCCGCCGCGATCCGCGTAGTACATCAGCGAGATCTGGCTGTGCGGATCGTCGGTCGGCCGGTCGTCGTCGTCCCACGCGGGCATCCAGTACGTGACGTCTTCCGTGTAGCAGGTGAGCCACGCGTCCCACTCGCGGTCGTCGAGCAGGCGCGCTTCGCGATACAGCGCCGCGCAGATGGTCCGGTAATCGATGTTCATGCTTCCACCTCCCCGCGTTCCTGCTTCAGTGCATCGCGCATCACGCGCACCCAGTGTTCGTGCTGGCACACGAACAGCCCTTCGTCCTCGCTGCGCTCGCCCGACATGCGCGGGTTCAGCCCCATCCGTTTCGCGTTCTCGTCCGGCCCGTCGATCCACAGCGGCGCGCCGCGCGACAGGTCGTTCCACATCGCCGTGATGCCCGCGTAGCCGGCCTGGCACGCGCGGAACTCCTCGAGGTCGTCGGCCGTGCCCATGCCGCTCACATTGAAGAAGTCCTCGTACTGGCGGATCCGCGTCTCGCGGTCGGCGTCGCTCTCGCCCTTCGGCGCGAAGCAGAAGATGCTGACTTCGGTCTTGTCGACGCCGAGCGGGCGCACCACGCGGATCTGCGTGCTGAACTGGTCCATCAGGAACACGTTCGGGTACACGCACAGGTTGCGCGTCTGGTTCACGATGAAGTCGGCCTGCACTTCGCCCACGCGCGCCTTGATCTCGTCGCGGTGCTGGTACACGGGCCGCACTTCGGGGTTCATCGTCTTGGTCCACAGCAGGATGTGGCCGTGGTCGAAGCCGTACACGCCGGCGACCGACTTGCTCCAACTGTTCGCGTCGACGGCCTTGGTGCCGTCCTCCTTGCGGCGGCCCATCGTCGCCGCGTAGTTCCAGTGCACGGTGCTCACGTGATAGCCGTCGCAGCCGTTCTCCATCTGCATCTTCCAGTTGCCTTCGTAGATGTAGGAGGAGTTGCCGCGCAGCACTTCGAGGCCGTTCGGCGCCTGGTCGACGATCTGGTCGATGATCACGCGCGCCTCGCCGAGGTAGTCCTCGAGCGGCAGCACGTCGTCGCTGAGGCTGCCGAACAGGAAGCCGCGATAGTTCTGGAAGCGCGCGACCTTCTTCAGGTCGTGCGAGCCGTGCGTGTTGAACTGCACCGGATACTCGGTCGTCTTCTCGTCCTTCACCTTCAGCAGCTTGCCGGTGTTCGAGAAGGTCCAGCCGTGGAACGGGCACGTGAAGCTGCCCTTGTTGCCGTGCTTGCGCCGGCACAGCATCGCGCCCTTGTGCGCGCATGCATTGATCACCGCGTGCAGCTCGCCGGTCTTGTCGCGCGTGATGACGACCGGCTGGCGGCCGATCCACGTCGTGTAGTAATCGTTGTTGTTCGGGATCTGGCTTTCGTGCGCGAGGTACACCCAGTTGCGCTCGAAGATGTGCTTCATCTCGAGCTCGTACAGCGCCTCGTTCGTGAAGATGTCGCGGCGGCAGCGGAAGATGCCGGCCTCCTTGTCGTCCTGCACGGCGGTGGCGAGCAGGTGGTCCAGTTCGGTGGTGGGGTCGATCGTGGCGGACATGTTGGTTCCTCCTGTGCGCGTGCCGGGTCCTGCAAGCACGCTCGCATCGGTATCGATTGAATCTCGCGGGAGCCCGGCCGGCGGCGGCGCCTGCGCGCCGCCGGGCCGTCGGGCGGTTATGCCGTGGCGGAAGCGCGCAGGCGTTCGACGATCTGGTTGTCCCTGCCCTCGACGCGCGGCGTCAGGACGAAGTTGAACTCGATGTCCTGGTACGCGTCGGCCTTCAACCCGAGCGCGGCGCCGCCGGTCTTGCCGGTGACGGGCGGGATCAGCTCCTCGCGGGTCGCATACGCGAAGTCGTCCCAGATCAGCGGGTCGCCGTCGATGTTGAACTGGGTCGTCAGCTTGCGGTGGCCGTCGCTCGTCACGAAGAAGTGCACGTGCGCCGGTCGGTTGCCGTGGCGACCGAGGCGGTCGAGCAGCTGCTGCGTCGCGCCCTGCGGCGGGCAGCCGTAGCCGACCGGCATCAGCGTGCGGAACTCGTACTTGCCGTCCGCGCCCGTCTTCACCGCGCCGCGCAGGTTGAAGTCGCTCTGCGAGCCGGTCGGGTCGAAGTGCGAATAGAAGCCGTGCGAGTTCGCGTGCCAGCATTCGACCAGCGCGCCGGCCACCGGCTTGCCGTCGAGATCCTTCACGGTGCCGTGGATCACGAGCGGGCCCGCGCCTGCGTCCGCGTCGAGGTCGATCTTCGCGACGCCGTCGCGCACCGGGGCGCCGGCGACGTACAGCGGGCCTTCGATCGTGCGCGGCGTGCCGCCGTCGAGGCCGATCGCCTCGTCCTCGGCGTCCATCCGGATGTCGAGATACTTCTCGAGGCCGAGGCCGGCCGCGAGCAGCGCCGCTTCGCCGTCCTGGCCGAGCTTGTTCAGGTAGTTCACGCCGGCCCACACTTCGTCGGGCGTGATGTCGAGATCGTCGATCGCCTTGAACAGGTCGCCGAGCAACCGCAGCACGATCTGCTGCGTGCGCGCGTCGCCGCCGTTAGCTCCATTGGCGCCCGCGTTCGACGCGGCCTTCAGCAGATCCTGCACTTCCTTGGTTTCGAAAACTTTGACGCTCATGATGGTGTCTCCACGTGTATTTGGGGAAAGGTGACCCGGGGTGCTCGCCGTTGCAGAAGCGGCGGCTCCGTGGCTCAAACGTCGCCGTCGTGTATCGACGACGGGTGGCGACACAACGGCGTCACCGAAATCTTCATGTACGGGAACAGCGGCAGGCCGGTCAGGATCTCGTGCAGCTCGGCGTTGCCCGACACGTCGAACACGCTGTAGTTCGCGTATTCGCCGGCGATGCGCCAGATGTGGCGCCACTTGCCGCTGCGTTGCAGCTCCTGCGAGTACGCCTTCTCGCGGGTCTTGATCTCGTCGGCCACCGCGGCCGGCAGGTCGGCCGGGAGGTTGACGTCCATGCGTACGTGGAAAAGCATCGTGATGTCCTGGTACGTGAGCAGGTTGTCGCGGGTATTAGCGGGTCAGCGGGCGACTTTCGTCAGCCCGTCGCGGGTGAAGCGCGCGACCTTCGCTTCGTCGAGTTCGATGCCGAGGCCCGGGCCGCTCGGCACGGTCAGCTCGAAATCGCTGTAGTCGAGCGGGGTCGCGAGAATCTCTTCGGTAATCAGTAGCGGTCCGAACAGTTCGGTGCCCCACTGCAGGTTCGCGAAGCTCGCGAACAGATGCGCGGACGCGACCGTGCTGAACGCGCCTTCGAGCATCGTGCCGCCGTACAGCTCGATGCCGGCCGCGTCCGCGATCGCCGCGACGCGTTGCGCCGCGAACAGGCCGCCGCTTTGCTCGATCTTGATCGCGAACACGTCCGCGCCGTGCTGCTTCGCGATCTCGAACGCGCTGTCCGGGCCCTGCAGGATTTCGTCGGCCATCAGCGCGACCGGGAAGCGGCGCATCAGCCGTGCGAGCGCCGCGGCCGACGCGACCGGCTGCTCGACCAGTTCGCAGCCGGCATCGGCGAGCGCCGGAATCGCGCGCGCGGCCTGCGTTTCGCTCCATGCCATGTTCACGTCGACGCGCACCGAGGCACGCTCGCCCACTGCCCGCTTGATCTCGGCCACGTGCCGGATGTCCGCGTCGAGCGCCTTCGCGCCGATCTTCAGCTTGAACACGTTGTGGCGGCGCAGGTCGAGCATCCGTTCGGCTTCGGCGATATCGGTCGCGGTGTTGCCCGATGCGAGCGTCCACGCGACCGGCAGGCGATCGCGCCGGCGGCCGCCGAGCAGTTCGCTGACCGGCACGCCGAGGCGCTTGCCGTGCGCGTCGAGCAGCGCGGTTTCGAGCGCGCTCTTCGCGAAATGATTGACCTTCGCGAGCTTGCCGAGGAACGCCATCAGCGTCTGGATGCGCGTCGCGTCGCGGCCGATGATCGCGGGTGCGAGATACGCGTCGATCGCGAGCTTCATCGCCTCCGGGCTTTCCGGGCCGTAGGCCATCCCGGCGATCGTCGTGCCTTCGCCGAGGCCCGTCACGCCGTCGCTGCAGGTCACCTTCACCAGCATCAGCGTCTGGCCGTGCATCGTGGCGACCGACAGCTTGTGCGGACGGATCGTCGGCAGGTCGACGAGGCGGGTTTCAATGCGTTCGATGGTGACTGAGGACATGGGGCACGCTGCGTGTGGGGAGTTCATGGAACGGATTTATACGCGGCGGGGAAATGGAGCGTCCAATACTTTTGGTCTCGCTTTTTGATACCTGGGAGGTATTGAAAAGCGCATGAAGTTGCGGAATATTGCGGTGTGCCATACCTTTTTTGGCTAGGTATGCGGGCTGGGAGGCTTGCTGGAGCGCGGTCTTGCGGGTCCGGGGTGTTGCTTGGGCAGGGGTGCGGTGCGGCTGCTTTCGGTGGGGGGGAAATCGGCTGAAAACCGGTGGGCTGCCTGAGCCGATCAGGGTTTTCCTGAGGGGATTGGTGGGGTGGCCGCGCGGTCTTCGGGTTTGGCGTCGGTTTCTGCGGATGAACGGATGAAGGTCGGTATGCGTCAGGTGGGGTACCAGGGACGCAACCGACGACGGCGCGAGAGGTCTTCTGACATCGGCGAAGGCCGCAATCCGCCAGGAGCGGTCGCTGCCTCATGCCTCGACATAGCCGCTCGAGCGTCCCTTCCGCCCTTGGCAAGAGACACCCGAGGATCGACGTCTCGGCAGACGCGTATGGCCTTCATCCGAAAAAAGCTGACAGATCGTGTGTCAACTGGACCTTGAGAATCAGTTCCCCTGATCGTGCGGTACCGTGACGGTTGTCGCAGCAGTCGAAACACTACCGCAGTAATTCTTCGCCGAATATATGGCCGTGTAAACCCGACCGGCCTTATCGCTTCCTTTACGTGCGCTCATCACACTGAATGTTGTCGCGGCGGTGCCAACGTCTGCCGAAATATCGCCTGAATTTCCGGCTGGATTCGAGACGACGGAAACGAGTGTGATTAAGGGATTCTGGTCAAAATCGTCTTTAACCGAGATTGTTGCCGTAATCTTGACCATCTTATGGTTGGGCGGCCAGAGTACGTTCGGCGAAGCAGCAACTGACAGTCGGGGTGCTGGACAGAAGCGCTCAAGACTCAACGGAGCGGAAAAGGCGGCATCCCCGCCTCCGTTCAGTGAGACAGTCCAATGCGAGGTCGTATAGGTCTGATCGCTGTTGGGCACGGTCACACTGAAACCCGCGAGGTTGCTCCCCGGTGCTATAGCGGCGTCGGGATTCGTTACGCCCCACTCAAGATCGACGTTCCCCGTTTCTTCCGTCGTGTTCATCACAACATTCCACCCCGGCGGCGACGTGACTGAGGACTGTGGCAGCCCATCCTGGGCATTCAGAGGCATGGTGCGCAGCTCCGGCGCACCGTGATAGTAGTCGAAGCCGACTTGCAATGCGGTGATCGGACTCGTCCCTGCGTTGACGACTCGATAGTGATAGATCGTAAAGCCTGAAGATGGCTCCACGCTCACTTTCACGTCGACTGGAGGGACCTGCTGGGCGTTGGCGGCAATGTCGAACAAGGCACTCGTTGCCAGTACCAGCAGGAGCAAAATGGAATTAACTACATGCCGAGCTTTCGGTGCCATGATGGGTGTCCCTCTACTGATGCTCGAAATGCACTCTGTCCGTCGACGGAAATGGCCGGTATAACTGGCATTGAGCAGCCAGTGCGTCCACGTTAGGAAGTCCGTTGATTGAAATGTCAATCGCCATGCCGCGCGTATGGTTCCCGTTCGGTCCTGCCGGCCGGATATGCGATGCACCGACACCATGCCTATTGAATTCTGCCTGAACCGCAGCCTTCGTCGCAGCACACTCGGGGTCGGTATTGGATCTCAAATTGCCGGGCGCATTCCATTTGTCCCAAATTTCACGCAGGTGGCTCTGATACTCGGACGGCCTGTAAGCCGATGTTAGCCGATTTGCGCCGACGAGCCCGGAGAAGCAGGACCAGGCTGTCTGCATCGACGGCGTCAGATGATCTGTATCGATCGTCTGCCCATTCTCGAACGATTGGGCCACCGGATCGGTGAAAGGAGGGTTCGTCAGCGGAGGAATTGCACAATGGCGAAGCGCGATATTCACCGCCTGGGCCTGGGTCTGATCTCCCCAGCCATCCTGCACCACGGAGAACACGAGTTGAACGTGCTTATTTTTCCATGGGCTTAAATCCTTGGATACAGGGACGTTTGGACTTTGCCAAAAGGTTCCCCAGTTGCTTCCAGAAGGCTGGCCCAATTTACTGACAAGCGGGATAGTGCCAGAAGGGGTGACAAGATTGATATCCAGCCAATCGTATATCCCGCCATCCCACGTCTTGAGCCCGTAAGAAAAATTGACCAGCCCTCCGTCATTAACGTCGATGTCGACGGTCAGCGTGCTTGGTCCGGAGGGCTCCGCCCCAGGGAGGCGTTGGCCGTTCACGCCATAGGGATATGGCGTGTCCCACTCGCCAATCGATGCGTTGATCCCATTCGCCCCTTGAGTCACGGTGACAAAACCGACCCCTCCTTGGGAAACGCCAGTGATTTTCGGTGGGTTGGGCTGCTGTTGCGAGTATGCGGTTGATCCGGTGAACACGGAAATCAAAAACAACCAGAATAACAGTTGCCTGCGCATAGCCGCCCCCCGCTATTTTTCTTCCCGACTTCGTAGCCGCGTCATCAGAAATGACGGGGGCTAGCCCTTTCTAGTCTGAACCTTGTCGATTCAGCTTAGGCGACCGGATGTCCAGCGTCAACCGCGTGGTGCGTAAGCATGTTAAGTACGCCGGCACGGTCCTGGATATTCCCTTGCTCCGATGCCCGAGAAAAACACTCGAGGCAATCGTTCAGTGAATAAGATCGTGGAAGCGGTGATTAGGGAAGGGATGGGGCTTGAGTGTTCGAGTCCAATGACCGTTCGAACTTAGAAGCTGCCGTCGAGGTCGCTGCAGGCCGAAGGGCTGAAGTGGGTCGATCTGCGCCGGTCGTGCGTCACAGGGCGGCGGCCGACCGCGTTCGGCCAACTTGCGACGTTCGGCGCGGGTGTAGAAATCGTCGACAATCATTCGGTGCATAGCTGGCTGGCCGAAACCACGACCGATGTGTCCGATAGGGGGATCTGTTGAAACACGAACCAAATCAATCGGCTTGGCACCTCGCTGCCGGAAACGAGCTCTTGCTCAAGCTATTCAACGAGTACCCAACGTTCCACGATGCCATGGTGTGCTCAGTGAGCATGGAGCGGGCGAAACGCGTGAAATCTGCCACGCCGGGGGTGCTGTTCGATCCACGGAAATTGGAACTGGTCGACGTCCTGCTTGAATTGAAACATAGAGTCCCACGCAGCCGCGCCGAGCGGGTTGGTCAGATTGATTATGGAGTCACCGTAGCCCTGCTCGACGTTCAAGCGTGCGATATCGATCTAAACGCAATGCTAGCTGACAGCTTCGTGAATGAAGTGACCTTGTCTCGCGAAACCGATGGACTGTTTCTGTTCGATCTTGAACCGAACATAGGGCTGAGTATGAGCGTTCGGTGTGCCGAAGTGCAGGTGCGTGCGGTTTGGCCGTACCCGGCTGAATCTCCGTTCGACGAGCTCTTGCCATAGGTCGTCGGCGACGGCCACTTCCGGCTGCGCCTCTTCAATGGCCGCTATGTAAAATGTCGCAGGTCTCTTGTGGGGTGCTCTTGGCCGATCGCGCCATTTCAACGGCGATGGTGATGCAATGCGTTCCGCGTGTTCCTATCATGGTTCGAACGCTTCGATGATTGCTTGTCCATGTGCTGCGATTCGGCTGTCGAGCAGAGACCAGGTCCCAAGCCACTCCCTGTAGCTCGCGGAATGAAACGTCACTGCGTCACCGGCAACTGCTTCTGCAAAGCTGGCAATTTCGTCCCGGTGCCGGGCGAGGTTATCCGGGGCGATGGCAAGGCCGCCTCGCGCCGCGGGTTCAGCGAAAAGATAAAACAACGCGGGTGCCCGGTTGCGTCGGCCGCCTTCGGTCACCAAACCGAACGCGTGCTTGACCAGTTGC
This sequence comes from Burkholderia sp. Bp9090, assembly GCF_003857985.1. NCBI lineage: Bacteria > Pseudomonadati > Pseudomonadota > Betaproteobacteria > Burkholderiales > Burkholderiaceae > Burkholderia > Burkholderia sp. Bp9090. The sequence continues at coordinate 149,498 of NZ_QTPV01000003.1, read as the reverse complement.
GCGGCATCGAGGTGAACATACCTTACATCTCCGGAGCGCAATCGGTCGCGCATCCTTTCATAACCCTTCATATTGGCGCCCCACACCGGGCGGTCATAGGCGTCTGACAGGCTGACCGATTTCGCGTCCCGGAAGGGCTCAAAACGCTTGCTCTCTATTCCGATGAGGTACCTGGGCGTCTGCACGATGGCGTCGAGCCAAGGATGGCGCCCTCCGGCCCAGGGAAATCGCGCACAGAATTCGATGTCTACCAGTTCCGGAACGCCTGCGTTCTCGAGGCCTTTCAGTGGCGGCAGTTGGCGAGGTCGCTCAATGAACCAGCCAAAACAATTGACCGCGAGTGCCGCGGAGCTTTCAGGGCTCGAAAACTTCCCGGATTCAATCTCCTTGCCTCCGGCTTTCGCGAGGCGGTCAAGCACATGATTGACGGGAATTCCGGATAGAAATGGTTGGCCGTCCACACATCCCCCCGCATCGGATTGACGAATATGCCGAACGGCCGAGCCAGCAAGGCGCTTGCGAGTCGGTTCAGCCTAATGTAGTGCTCGACGCCCCGCACTCGGTCTTTGAGTGGGACGAGCAGGCACCTGCTCTGCCCGAAAGATGTCAACTCGGCTTGCCGTACCGAAACCCGCGCCCCCCACGTCGTCGACATGTCGGAAGATGCTACATAGGGAGCGAGTCGACCGCAATGGCCATTGCATCTTGGACGTTGTCGTCGCAGCGGTGGAGCCGCTAATGACGGCAGTAGGTCGGTTTGAGCCGATCGCGGACCGCCGGGAGGGCAATCGGCCGGGTTCGGCCAGGAGGCGACATTCGTCTATGCTGTCACCTGGGCAGTCGGACATCGGTTCGGTCCAGTAAAACCGCCAGTCGGTTGGCGAAGATGCCGCTACCGTAGGCCAGCCATCAAAACTCCATTGGGGACTCGTTTTGGAACGCTCTCCGGGTAACGTCCGAGCAGGATGTTACAGAAATGCAACCTCGTCGAACGGCATTGTCTTGGGTTGAGCAAGGCTTCATAGATCACAAGAAATAAATCAAATCAATCACTTGCTCTGCAATGCGCCCGGAACTTTCCGGGCGGTAATGTTGCGTGCCTGAAACAATTTGTACGGAAAAAAAGCGCAAACCACAAGAATCACCATGGATGCGTTGCGCCGTTCCCCAGATCTTCAGGGTTGGCACAATCTGTGCTGCCTGTCCCTAAGCCGAATTATTCGGTGTGTGTTCGAAGTAAACGATCCCGCCCTCCGGCGAGGTTTCCGCCACGCACAGGAGCGGGAAATCAATATATGACGCAATCGGGGTGAACTATGAATACCAAGACCGCGCTGGCAGCGCTTGCTCTCGTCGGGTTATGTGGTTGTGTCACACAGGGCGGGGCTCCCACTGCTATGCGTGTGGAAAAGAGTCGAACATTCGACGCCCCTTTCGACGTGGTATGGCCAGCAATAATCGATAGCATCGCAGAACAAAATTTACCGATCACCACACTCGAAAAGGTAAGCGGTCTAATAGCCATAAGCGGCGTTTCTTATTCCCCAAATGACGCAAACGAGGGGTATCGCGGTGCGGTAATGGGGGTTCCCGATCTAGTAACTGCCCGCGCCGCAAGGTTTAATATTTTCGCGACGTCGCAGGAAGGTGGAAAGACGACCGTCAAAGTAAACACAAGCTTCACAATGCAGGTGCGCACGGGAAATGGATCCAATCTTTTCCCATACCGATACCAAACAGAAGAAGCATTTTCGAATGGCAATTTCGAGAAGCGAGTATTTAGCGAAATTTCTTATCGCGTTAACCACGGTCCCGAACTGAAGAGGGCAGTTAAAACAGGTTCGGTAACGGGTGATTCAGACGACGGTGGAATGCATTGCGTGCAAGGCATCGGTGGAACAATATGCACGCACACCAATCAATGATGCATTTAATTAAAATGCGAGGCGCCCTTCTTCGCTGTGATGGCGTACGGCGAGCTTGCAGTAATCAGATGCATTCAGGAAGGACGTCGGCAATGTGCTGCCGACGTTCGCGCGGAATTATGCGTCGGCGCGCCGCTCTGCATTTGAGTGAAAAAACAGGCGATGGTCGATGAAAATTGTTGCGGCAACGCGGATTTCGGCCGTCGATGGGTGCGTAGTTAATCGGGCCATCGCAATGGCGGCTCAAAAATGCTAAGAACTACGGAGACCACCAATGAAGTCGATCGGAGTTGTGGTGGCGCTTGCATTCGTTGCAAGCCTGGCATACGCGCAGCAGTACGCAATCGACCCCCAGACGGGTCAGGCATACCCAGTCGTCCAAACCAAGCGTGGTGCGATGGCACAGAACCCGGAGACCGGACAGACGTACCAGATAGTTCAGCCGTCGCAGACGTGTGACGATGCGAAATGGCGCCTGCAAGAGAATACTCGCATGGCAGCCGCACAGGGTCGCCCATTACCGGCAAACTTCATTGCCGCATCCCGGCGCCGGATTGCCCGCTTGTGCGAGCAGTAACGTCTCCCCACCCGGCATGGAGTTGTAATTGATGTTCGCTGTGATGCGGTAGCGGCCGATCCTCGAAGGGCGAACGTAGAACTTGGCGTAGCTTTGTGCGCCAGGCCTTATCAGTTAAGACGCAGATGCTGCAGCATCATTGGGGTGACGGTTGCAGGTGCTGCTGCGGGTTGCGTGCTCATGTGACCGGGTAAAGTTGCTTTGGCGGCCCGACTTTACCAGCGCCTCTGACGCGGGAGTACGAAGTTCGCCGTCCGGCCAGTTTCCGGCGGCCACACCGGAGGTTACCGGCCAGAAGCGGTCAACCGACGGCTCGGAGAGATCGGTAACAATCAGTCCAGTTCTTACGGGGGCAGGGAAACGTACATCGCCGGCAAACAACCGAGACGCAACTAGAACAAAGTGCTTGAGACAAGGGGGCACGAATATGCGATCCAGTCTTCACTCTTGCATTTCGATTGCTACGACATTTGTTCTCTGCCTGTGTCTTGGGGCTTGCAAGCAGGAACAAGACAAGTGGCCTGCTCTATTGCAAAACGTGACGGCGAGTGGTGGTTACTGGGGCGCGTGCCCGCCTAAGGACAGGATCGGACAGGAAACGTTGAAAACCATGGGGCGGCTTGGAACATCGCCTGAACTTGACGCCCGATTGAATGCCGGTTTCCCTCCTGGATCGGATGCTCAGAAACTCGAAAGGATCCTTGCTGAACAAGGATTTCACCTTGACGGTGTCTGCCAGACAGACCGGTCGATTCATGCTGCCGACTTTTTCCGTAAAGGCGAGGACTTCCTATCTTACGGTGTGTCCGCAGAAGTCTATTGGAAAGTGGATCAAATCGGAAAAATCGAGTGGACGAAAGGATTTGTTATGTTTGTCGGCTTATAGAATCATCGGATTGTTGACAACAAAGACTGTGGTTGGTCGATTGAATGACCGTTTGCAAATCACTAAAGGACCGCTCAGGGTGATAACGGCCTGTCGCTGAAAGGGTAGGGATTCAAGATATTGTTGACGAAGGTCTCACTGGGGCGGCGCTGGGCAAACGAGGTCCGGCGAAGACCCCGGATGGCGTGGCGAGAGAAATCCAGCAACCGTATATGGCTCACCTGACTGCTATGTCACCCCGTGAATGACCGAACCGGCGAGGTGGTGCAGGTGAGCGACAAGACCGGTCCGGCCGGCGCGTTGACTCTCGGATTACGTGGAAATGAAAGAATGAACATTGATCGTGGTCGTCTATATCATTCGTCGGATGACTTCTTCGCCCTCGGTGAAAATCCGGCGATGAAGCTCTCGACAGCCGCTGCAACCGATGTCTGTGAGCGCGCGGCCCAATATGGCTTGGTCGTCGCTCGAATTGAAGGCGGCATCTGGCATTTGGATCCCCCCCAATTCGAGGCGCGGTACGATTGCATTTGGGACGGCGCAGATCCGCCCATCGACGTGAATTCAGCGGATCAGAATAACCATGCGGGAGCTGAATTTATTCGACGAATGAGTCCGCCCAACGACGTTTTCGTGCTGATGACCCTGCCGATAACAGGGTGAAGGCAGTATGCGGATTCTTGGCTTCGGGAGGTTTATAGAAATTCGTGTGAGCGTTGATAGCGAAGTTAATCAAGAGAAGCAGCAGTCTGGTCAATTGAACGACTTCTTCCCAAATTGCTGAAGGCTCACTTCGGGTCGGTAACGGCCGGTCCCTAAAAGGGCAGGCGTAGGTCTTGGCGTAGCTTTGGGCGTCAGGCCTTGTCAGATAAAGCGCAGGTACTGCTGCATCATTGGGGTGACGGTTGCAGGTGCTGCGGTGGGTTGCGTGCTCATGTGACCGGGGAAAAGTTGCTTTGGCCGCCCGAGTTTACCAGTGGGCCGGACACGGCTGGCGAAGTTGGCCGTTTGGTCAGTTGCTCGGGATCCGCGCGACGAATGTTTCCGCCCCAGCTTCTGGGCTTCGAGTGGCGGGAATGACCCACCACGTAGTGCAAACCCCGACACGCCGTTTGCAGTCGACAGGTCTAGATTATGACTATACGGGCGCTGCCTCGGGCGCCGGTCCAGTGCGTGGTCGTGAGGCTCGTCATGACTGTAAAGATCAAAGAAATGTCGACGCGTGCCAAACGGATACTACATGTCACTGGCATGCTCGCCGTTATCAACTTCTTCGCTTTCTGGTTCGCCGCTGTCTACTTGGGCGGTGACGCCCTGAACGGTTATGTGCGCGATCTGCACTACTTTGTTTGCGCACATGGCTCATGCCATGAGGTCACCCACTCGATCTGGAGGTACAGCTATTGGCATGCGACATCTGCTTTAGCAGGTATCGCACTGATATTCATCGAGAGTGCGATTCTTATAAATTCCGGAGACATCGTCGTTGATTGATGCGTCGCGGTCTAATGGCCGAACCCCAAAAGAGTTGGCGTGGGTCATAGCATAGCTTTGTGCGTAGCGCCTTGTCATATAAGGCGCAGGTATGATCACAGTGGACTCGGATATGAAGATGTATTCGCAACTATTAACGCCCCCCTGTTTACGGCGCCGCCACAATGAATATTCGAATTATTGCTACCGTGCCGATGATGATTGTAATCATTGTCAATAATGGAATGAATATTGTTTTTCTTCTCTCTCCTTTTGCATTAAATGTAGCGAAGTTATATATACTCGGATATGATTTTTTTACTCGAAACGGAATGACAAACATCGCGATAAGTGTCAAGACGAAGCATGCGTCTCGCCAATGAGCCATTTGGGTTGATATTGGTGCTCGACCGTGACCGTAAAATGCGCGAACGTAGTAGAAAAACAAAACCGCCGAGACCAATGCGGCGTCCATCAAATGCAAGGCAATTTTCTTCATGATGCTACCCCGCCAAGCTTTGATTGTTGCGTTTGGTAGCAATTAGATGCAATGGCAGCGGAGTTTTCAAGGAATCGTTAACCCCATTGCATTTCACACACGTCAATTCGAAAGAGTTGTAAACTTTCGCGCGGCGTTTGGCCCATCTGAAGCGAATGGCTGCTTTGTAGAAAGGCGGCTGTCCGCTCCGGGTCGGTAACTGCCGATCCGGAAAAACATGAGCGCAGGTCTTGGCACAGATTCGCGCGATGAGCGTTGTCAGACACGGCGCAGCTCCTACTGCACCAACAATCCCCGCACCGACTGTTCAATTTCCGCACACCGAATCGCAGGCACCCACCGACCCGCGCGGCCTCGCCGGGTGGGAATAAACCCGTATAGCCCCGCCTCTCCTCACCTGCCTACCCTCGCGCGCATGCCGGTCGGGCGGCGCAACGCCCGCTCCGGCCGATCGGAATTTCGTGAGGAGACTACATGGATAGCAGCAGCAACACCGCACTGTTCGACGCCGACATCTGGCGCGGCAAGACCTTCACCGGCCGCTGGCACGCGAGCCCGCACACGGCCGACGTAATCGAACCCGCAACGGGCAACACACTCGGCCGCATCGGTCTCGCGGATGCCGGGACAATCGCCGACGCATCGGCCGCCGCCCATCGCGCACAGCCCGCCTGGTTCGCCCTGCCCTACGACGACCGCGCGGCGGTCCTGCGCCGCGCCGCAACCGTCGCCGAAACGCACTTCGATGCGATCGTCGACTGGCTCGTGCGCGAAAGTGGCTCGACGCGCGCGAAGGCGTCGTTCGAAACCTCCGTCACGATCAAGGCACTGCACGAAGCAGCCGGGCTGCCGTCGCGCGCGGCCGGCGAAGTGCTGCCGTCGGCGGCCGGCCGGCTGTCGCTCGCGCGCCGCCGCCCGCGCGGCGTGGTCGGCGTGATTTCGCCGTTCAACTTCCCGCTGTACCTCGCGATGCGCGCGGTCGCACCGGCGCTCGCGCTCGGCAACGCGGTCGTGCTGAAACCCGATCCGCGCACGGCCGTATGCGGCGGCGTCGCGATCGCGCGCGTGTTCGAACTCGCCGGCCTGCCGGAAGGCGTGCTGCACGTGCTGCCCGGCGACGGCGCGGCCGGTGCGGCGCTGGTCGCCGATCCGCACGTCGCGATGATCCAGTTCACCGGCTCCACAGCGGCCGGGCGCAAGGTCGGCGAAGCGGCGGGCCGCCACCTGAAGAAGGTGTCGCTCGAACTCGGCGGCAAGAACTCGCTGATGGTGCTCGACGACGCCGATCTCGACCGCGCCGTCGCCAACACCGCATGGGGCGCGTATCTGCATCAAGGCCAGATCTGCATGGCGACCGGCCGCGTGCTCGTGCAGCGCACGATTCACGACCGCTTCGTCGCGAAGCTCGTCGAGAAGGCACAAAGCCTGCGGGTCGGCGACCCCGCGACCGCGGACGTCAGCCTCGGCCCGCTGATCAACGCCGCGCAGCGCGATCATGCGGCGAGCGTGGTCGACGCGGCCCGTCGGGCCGGCGCACGCGTCGAGACGGGCGGCGGCCATCGCGACCTGTTCTTCGAGTCGACCGTGCTGAGCGGCGTCGCGCCGGGCAACCCGGCATTCGACGAGGAGATCTTCGGGCCGGTCGCGATCGTCGTGCCGTTCGATACGGACGAAGATGCGATCGCGCTCGCGAACCGGACAGAATACGGGCTGTCGATGGCGATCCTGTCCGCCGACGTCGGGCGCGCGCTCAGGATCGGCGAGCGCTTGAACACCGGGCTGCTGCACATCAACGACCAGACGGTCAACGACGAAGTGATCAACCCGTTCGGCGGCGTCGGCGCATCGGGCAACGGCTCGAGCATCGGCGGCAGCGCGAACTGGGAAGAATTCACGCAGTGGCAGTGGCTGACGATCAAGGGTGAAGCGCCGCTTTACCCGCTTTGACGAGGAGACCGACCATGTACACCGAAAACGATACGCGCGCCGTCACCGCGGCCGTCGCACGTGCCGCCGGCGCGCCCTTCTCAATCGAATCCGCCCGGCTCCGCGCGCCGCGCGGTGACGAGGTGCTGGTGCGCGTCGTCGCGACGGGCCTGTGCCACACCGACCTGATCGTGCGCGACCAGTATTACCCGGTGCCGCTGCCGGCGGTGCTCGGTCATGAAGGCGCCGGCGTGGTCGAGGCGGTCGGCCCGAACGTGAAGACGCTCGCCGCGGGTGACCACGTCGTGCTCACCTACGGCGCATGTGGCCACTGCGCGTCGTGCGTCGGCGGTCACGGCGCGTATTGCCGGCAGTTCTTCGGGTTGAACTTCGGCGGCGCCGACGCCGACGGACAGACCGCGATCCGCGACGCAGCCGGGCAACCGCTGCACGATCATTTCTTCGCGCAGTCGTCGTTCGCGAGCTACGCGCTCGCCCGCGAAAACAACGCGATCAAGGTGCCGACGCAGGCGCCGCTCGAACTGCTCGGGCCGCTCGGTTGCGGGATCCAGACCGGCGCGGGCGCGGTGATCAATTCGCTCGCGGTGCGCACGGGCAGCAGCTTCGCGAGCTTCGGTGCCGGCGCGGTCGGCATGAGTGCCGTGATGGCCGCGCGCGTCGCGGGCGCCACCACCATCATCGCCGTCGACATCGTGCCGTCGCGGCTCGCGCTGGCGCTGGAGCTCGGCGCGACGCACGCGATCAACAGCAAGGAAGTCGACGTCGTCGACGCGATCCGCGAGCTCACCGGCGGCGGCGTCGACTACGCGCTCGAGTCGACCGGACTGCCGGCCGTGCTGTCGCAAGGGATCGATGCGCTCGGCTCGCGCGGCACGATGGGCGTGGTCGGCGCGCCGAAGCTCGGCACCAAGGCCGAATTCGACGTGAACAGCTTGCTGCTCGGCGGCCACACGATCCGCGGCATCGTCGAAGGCGACAGCGTGCCGCAGACGTTCATTCCGCAGCTCGTGCAGTTGTATCTGCAAGGACGGTTTCCGTTCGACCGGCTGGTGAAGTTCTATCCGCTCGACCAGATCAACCAGGCGGCGGAAGACAGCAGCAAAGGCATCACGCTCAAGCCGATCCTGCGTTTGCCGCATTGAGCGCGGGGACGCCGCCGGCCAACGGTGGCCATCGTGGCTATCGGGCTGCCATCGGCGGCGCCCCTGTCGGGAAAATACCGCGCTCCTGGCGCCGGGCTATATTACGCATTCGCGCGACACGCCGGGCCGCCACGCCCGGCCCCGGACACTCGCCCCCCAAATGGAGCGCAGCGTGAAGACGGCCCCCGAATCCCTTGCACGGCCGGTCGACCTCGACCGGCTCCGCGCCCGCTTCGCGGCGGGCGAGCCGCTGCCGGAAACGGCATTGCCGGCCAGCGTCGCGCGCTCGTGGCTGCGTTCGCGCGACGCCGGGCTCCGGCCGTGGCAAACCGCCCGCTACGAAATGCAGCGCGAGTTCGACGAACCGCGCGCGGACCGGCGGCTGCTACGCTGCGTCGCGCAGGAGATCGAGCAGCTGTGGGCCGCGTTCGGCGGCAGCGAGTGGACGATCTTCTGCGTCAATCCGCGCGGCACGATCGTCCATGCGCGGCGCAGCCCGCAATGCGACGACACGCTGCTGACGCCGATCGTCGCCGGCCGCCGGATCGTCGAACCGAACATCGGCACGACCGCACCGAGCTGCGTGATTCACGACGGCACGGAGGCCGTCGTTGCGGGCGCGCAGCACTATCTCGACGAGTTTTCGCGGGTGTTCTGTCTCGCGGTGCCGCTGGTCGGCTTCGACGGCGAAGTGATCGGCGCGCTCGACATCACCGGCATCGGCCGGCGCAATGTCGTGCAGCTGCGCGAGCAGTTCCGGCATGCGGCGCTGTCCGCCGAGCAGCGCCTGTATGCGATGCTGCGCGACTGCCATCTGCTGCAGGTGCAATACGATCCGCGCTGGCTCGGCACGCCGCTCGCCGGGGTCGTCGCGCTCGACGAAGCGGGCCGCGTGCGCGCGGTGAGCCGGCTCGCGCGCCAGATGCTCGACCTCGCGCCCGAAGGGCCGGTCGCGCCGGTCGATCTCCGGCAACTGTTTCCCGGGGCGACGCCCGCGCAACAGCGCCGCCTGCTGACGCCGGCGCGCACGCCGCAACGGATCGCGCGGGACGATGGTAGCCACGTATGGGTGCGCACGGTGCGTGCGCCGCTCGATCGGGCGACGACGGCACGCCACGCCGATGTGCTCGAAGAAGCCGCCGACGTGTGCAACGCGGCGCCGGCCGCCAGCCCTCAGGCGAGCCTGCACGAACAGTCGCTCGACGCGATCCGCCGGGCGCTCGGCGAGCACGACGGCAATGTGTCGGCGGCCGCGCGGCAGCTCGGTATTTCACGTACGACGCTTTATGCGAAGCTCAGGCAGCTCGATGCGGCGGGGCTCAGGACTGGCGGGCCGCATTGACGCGGTTTGCGGTTTGCGGTTTGCGGTTTGCGGTTTGCGGTTTGCGGTTTGCGGTTTGCGGTTTGCGGTTTGCGGTTTGCGGCTTGCGGCTTGCGGCTTGCGGCTTGCAGCGATCAGTGCAACGCGCCGGCGGCACGATCGCCGCCCCCGCCGGCCCAGCGGCGGCTACGCCAACGCCCGCCGCTCATGCAGCCGCAACGCGGCCCACGCAATCCCGGCCGAGAAGATCCCGACCACGCCGCCGAACGTGCCGATCCACGGCAGGCCGAAATCCCCGGCGATATGGTTGCCAAGCAGCGCGCCGGCACCAATCCCGACGTTGTACAGCCCGGAAAAGATCGACACCGCGAGATCGGTCGCCTCCGGCGCCAGCTTCAGCACCCACGCCTGCATCGCGAGCCCGAAGCAGACGATCGCCCCGCCCCACACCAGCGTGTGAACCGACAGCGTGACGATGTTCAGCGCGCTCGGGAACAGGATCAGCAGACAGGCCGACAGCGCGATGATCGACGCGAGCAAAAAATCGGCCGGCCGTTCCGGAAACACGCGATTGAAGCAGAGCGCGGCCGGCATGCCGGCCACGCCGAACAGGATCAGCACGTAGGTAATCCGGCTGCTGCTCGCATGATTGACGCTCTGCACGAACGGCTCGATGTACGTGTACGACGTGAAGTGCGCGGATACGACCAGCACGGTGATCGCATACAGCGCCACGAGCGCCGGCTTCCTGAGAAACGCGCCGATGCTGGAAAGCGATCCGGCGCCCTGGCTCGGCAGCACCGGCAGCGTCATGCGCAGCATCAGCAGCGCGACGGCCGCCGCGCCGCCGATCACGAGGAACGTCACGCGCCAGCCGAGCGCCTCGCCGATCACGCGCCCGAGCGGAATGCCGGCGACCATCGCGATCGCCGTGCCCATCGCGAGCAGGCTGAGCGCGCGGCTTTTCCGGTCGCTCGGCGCGAGCCGCACGGCCAGCGGAACGGAGATCGACCAGAACACCGCGTGCGCGCACGCGATGCCGAGCCGGCCGATCATCAGCACCGTGAAATTCCACGCGACGCCGGTCACGACATGGCTGCCGACGAACACCAGCAGCGCGCAGCTCAGCAGCTTGCGACGCTCGACGTGGCGCGTGACGAACGTGAGCGGCAGCGACACGACGGCGACGGCCCATGCGTAGATCGTCAGCATCAGGCCGACGTCGGTCGGCGGCATCCGCAGGCTGTCGCCGATCGCGCTCAGCAGCGCGACGGGCACGAACTCGGTGGTATTGAAGATGAAGGCAGCAAGGGCCAGGGCCAGAACGCCCCACCACGACTGTTCGGAACTGACGGCGTCCGGGGTTGCCATACGGGAATTCGACGAAGGTTGGGGGCGCGGGCAGCCGGCCCGGCGCATCGGCGCGATTGTACCAGCGGCACATGACATGCCGCGGCGGGCTGCGCCGCCGGGACATGGCGATGACACGGCCGCGCGCCGATAATGCGTCGAAGGATATTTCGCGGACGATTTGCCCGAACGTCATCGGGCCGGGAGATTCACATGCGCATTGAAACGTCGTTTCTGTTCGATCTCGACGGCACGCTCGTCGACAGCGTCTATCAGCACGTGCTCGCGTGGAAGGAAGCGCTCGATGCCGAAGGCATCGAGCTGTCGGTATGGCGCATCCACCGCAAGATCGGGATGAGCGGCGGCCTGTTCCTGAACCAGCTGCTGCGCGAGACGGCCGGCGACATCGACGCCGAGCGCGTCGAGCGGCTCGCGCGGCTGCACGCGGCCGCGTACCAGCGGCTGCGCGCGCAGGTCCGGCCGCTGCCGGGCGCGCGCGAGCTGCTGGCCGCGCTGTCGAACGCCGGCATCCGCTGGGCGATCGCGACCAGCGGGCGGATGGAAACGGCCGCCATCAACCTCGAGGCGCTCGGCGTCGATCCGGCGAAGAACGTGGTCGTCACGCGCGACCAGGTCAAGTATGCGAAGCCGGATCCCGACCTGTTCCTGACGGCCGCGGCGAAGCTGAACGTGCCGATCGAGCACACGGTGGTGGTCGGCGACAGCATCTGGGACATGCTCGCCGCGAGCCGCTGCCGCGCGCTGGGCGTCGGGCTGCTGTCGGGCGGTTACGGCAGCGACGAGCTGGAACGCGCGGGGGCGCTGCGCGTGTACGACGATCCGGCGGATCTGCTGTGGCATCTCGACGAGATCGCGGCACGGCCGTAGACCGTTCGCGTTTGCGGACCCGGTCGCGCGCGGCGTCGGCATGCAGTCACGAAAGAGCCGAGCCGCGCACCCGCGCCCTGTTGATCGAACCAGGTCGCTCGATTCGATTCGCACTGAATCAATCGTCATCGACCCGCTTGTCGATCAGATAACGCCCGCGCTCGACGCCCGCGCGCAGCGCCTCCTCCTGCGTCGACCATTCGGAGCCTGCCGGCTCCGGCACGATCAGCTCGATGCGGGCACCGTCGACATACACCTGCACCTCGTCGCCCCACGCGCCGCGTGCGTTGCGTCGCGCCCATACGCGTATCTCGTGGCCGCGATACGGGTCGCGAACCTGTGCGTCCTGTTGATGTTGCATCCTGGCCTCCTGTACTTATCTGCGATGGCGATGCAAAAAATGCGCGCCGCATGGCCGCCGCGCGCGCCGTCGGCCCCGCGCGCACGCGCCGTGCCCGCTGTCGGCCGCCCCGGCACGTGTCTTGCGTTCGTGCCCGGTATCGAACCACTCCGGTCCGCCAGACAACAAAGGAGGCCGCGATGATCGGCCATATCGAACTCGTCGGACGCCTGCTGCTCGCCGCGCTGCTCGGCAGCGTGATCGGGCTCGAACGCGAACGGCTGAACTGGGCCGCCGGGTTGCGCACGCACATGCTGGTGTGCGTCGGCTCGGCCCTCGTGATGCTCGTCTCCACCTTCGGCTTCGAGGACGTGCGCGGACAATACGGCGTCGTGCTCGATCCGTCGCGGGTCGCGGCCCAGGTGGTCTCGGGCATCGGCTTTCTCGGCGCCGGGTCGATCCTGCTGCGCGGCGAGGTCGTGCGCGGGCTGACGACGGCCGCGAGCCTCTGGGCGGTGGCCGGCGTCGGCCTGGCCGCCGGCGGCGGCATGTACGTCGCGTCGATCGGCGCGACGGCGATCGTGCTCGCGATCCTGGCGGGCGTGAAGCCGCTCGAGCGCCGCTTCATCGCGCAGCGGCAGCAGCGCACGCTGCGGCTCGTCGTCGAGCGCGGCGGCCTGACGCTCGGCGTCCTGCACGACACGCTCGGCGCGGGCCGCGTGCGCGTGAAGCGGTTCATCGTCCAGCAGTCCGACGACGATCCGGACACCGACGACATCTCGATATCGTTCTCGCGCACGAGCGGCGCGGAATTTGCGGCGATCTGCGAATCCCTGCAAGGCATCGCCGGCGTGCGGACCTGCAGTCCCGACACCTCGTCAAGGAGTTTCGCGTGACCCAGACCGACCTGCTTTCCTATCTCGTGTCGAGCCAGCTGGCCGCGCGCATGCGCGGCGGCGCCTGGCTCACCACCAGCCAGGTGGTCGGCGCGCTGCGCGCGTGGCTTGCGTGCCATCACGCCGAATGCGGCTGGCTCGACCGGATCCGGATCGCGAATGCGTCCGCGACGATCGCGCAACGCATCTACGACATCGCGGCCGCGTACGGCGAACCCAAGCACGGCGAACGCGTCCGGCTCGACGCCGGTTCGCCGGAACTGCAGGCGCTGCGCGCACGTTGCGACGCGCTGCTGCAACGCATCGACGGCGGCCGGGACGTCGACACCCGATGATCGCGCCGGACCGCAAGCCGCGCGCCGCCGTCGCGACGGCGGGCCCCGACGAGGCGGCGGCCGCCCCCTCGCGCACGGACGAACCGGTGCGACACGGCCTGCTCGAATGCGGACGCAATTGCGACACGATCCGCAGCGCGGACCGCTTCGCGATGCTGGTGGACGGCGCCGCGTATTTCGCGACGCTGCGCGCCGCGCTGCGGCGGGCGCGCCATACGGTGTTCATCGTCGGCTGGGACGTCGACAGCCGGATGCGCCTCGCGCCGGCCGACGCCGCCGGCGACGGGCTGCCCGACACGCTCGGCGCGTTCCTGCACGCGCTCGCGGCCGCGCGCCACAACCTGCGCATCTACGTGCTCGCGTGGGACTTCGCGATGATCTACGCGCTGGAGCGCGACTGGCCGCCCGTCTATCGCGCCGCGTGGCGCGCGCATCGCGGCATCCGGTTCCGGCTCGACGACACCCATCCGCGCGGCGCGTCGCATCACCAGAAACTCGTGGTGATCGACGACCGGCTCGCGTTCGTCGGCGGGCTCGACCTGACGCGCGAGCGCTGGGATACGCCCGCGCACGCGGCCGACGATCCGCGCCGCCGTGACGCCCGCGGCATGCCGTACGGCCCGTTTCACGACGTGCAGGCGATGTTCGACGGCGACGCGGCCGCCGCGATCGGCGAGCAGGCGCGCACGCGCTGGCGCAACGCATGCGGGCGTCCGATCGCGATCCGCGCGCAGCGCCATCTCGAGCGCGACGAAGACGTCGATCCGTGGCCGCCCGGCGCGCGCGTCGACGTGAGCCACGTGCGGCTCGGCATCGCGTACACGGCGCCGCGCCACCGCGACCGCGAGCCGGTACGACAGGTGCGCGCGCTCGTCGAGGACACGATTCGCGCCGCGCGGCGCCACCTGTACATCGAGAACCAGTATTTCACCGCGGCCGTGGTGCGCGAAACGTTGTCCGCGCGACTGGCCGACCCGCACGGGCCGGACGTGACGGTCGTGGCACCCCGCGTGCAGAGCGGCTGGCTGCAGGAAGCGACGATGGGCGTGCTGCGCGCGCGGCTGCACGACACGCTCAAGTCCGCCGACCGCTTCGGCCGCTACCGGCTGCTGTACCCGCACGTCGACGGCCTCGGCGACGCATGCGTGAACGTGCACAGCAAGATCGAGATCGTCGACGACGAATGCATCGTGATCGGCAGCGCGAACCTGAACAACCGGTCGATGGTGCTCGACACCGAATGCTGCATCGCGCTCGTCGCGGCGGGCGAGCCGCGCATCCGCGCCGCGATCGCCGGCCTGCGCGACCGCCTGCTGGCCGAACATCTCGGCACGCCGCCGGCCACGGTCGCCGCTGCGTTCGCGCAAGGCGACCGGCCGAACGCCGCGCTCGACCGGCTGCGCGCGAAACCGGGCCGCACGCTGCGCGTGCTCGACCCGGTCGTGACGCCGCAGCTCGACGCGTTGGTGCCGGTCAGCGCGCGGCTCGACCCCGAGCAGCCGATCGAGCCGGACCGGTTCGTCCGCGAATTCCTGCCGCGCGAGCAGCATCGCCCGCTGACCGCGCGCTTCCTCGCGCTCGGCGCGGCCGTGCTGCTGATCGCGGCGCTCGCGTTCGCGTGGCGCTTCTCGCCGCTCGGCAAGGCGCTGAACGTCGCCGCGCTCGCGCAGGCGGCGGCCCGCGCCGCGGCACTGCCGGGCGCGCCCGCCCTGCTGCTGGCCGGCTACGTGGTCGCGGCGACGCTGTCGGTGCCGATCACGCTGCTGATCGCCGCGACGGGACTCGTGTTCGGCGCGTGGCCGGGCTTCGCTTACGCGGCCGTCGGCTCGCTGACGGCCGCCGCCGCGACCTACGGGATCGGCCGCTGGCTCGGGCGCGACGCGGTGCGCCGATTCGCCGGCGCACGCGCGAACCGGCTCAGCGAACACATCGGCCGGCGCGGCGTGGTCGCGATGGCCGTGCTGCGGCTGTTGCCGATCGCGCCGTTTACGATCGTGAACCTGGTCGCCGGCGCCTCGCACATCGGCCTGCGCGACTTCCTGGTCGGCACCGCGATCGGGATGCTGCCGGGCATCGTGTTGACGGTCACCTTCGCGCACCAGCTGACCGCCGCGTTCCGGCATCCGGGCCCCGGCGCATTCGCGTGGCTCGCGGCGATCGGCGTCGCGCTGGTCGGCATGTCGGTGCTGCTCGTCAGGGTGCTGCGACGATGGTGCTGAGCCGACAGCCGGCCCCGCCGCCGGACATCGTCACGTCGGACGGCGCGCCCGCCGCCGCGCCGGGCGGACGCGACCTGCGCATCGCGACGTACAACATCCGCGGCGGCTACGGCGCGTGGCCCGCGCGCGCGGCCGATCGAATCGCGGCGGTGATCCACGAGCTCGACGCGGACGTGATCGCGCTGCAGGAAGTGCCGCTCGGCGGCACGCGCGCGCCCGACGTGCTCGCGCACCTGCGCGACGCGACCGGCATGCACGCGGTGGCCGGCCCGACCATCGACACGCCGGAGCGCCGCTACGGCAACGCGGTGCTGTCACGCTGCCCGATCCGCGCCGCGCGCACGCTCGACCTGTCGTTCCACCCGCGCGAGCCGCGCGGCGCGCTCGATGCGGACATCGACTGCGGCGCCGGCACGCTGCGCGTGGTCGCGACCCATCTCGGGCTGTCGGCGAACGAACGCAGCGCGCAGGTGCAGCGGCTGCTCGCCGCTTTCGACACCGGTGCGATGCCGGTGATCCTGATGGGCGACATCAACGAATGGTTCGTGCGCGGCCGTGCGCTGCAGGCGCTGGTCACGCGGTTCCGCCGCGCGCCGGCGCCGCGCACGTTCCCGACGCTGTACCCGGTGTTCTCGCTCGACCGGATCTGGATCCATCCGGGCGAATTGCTGGTCGACGTGACCGTGCATCGCAGCATGCTGGCCCGGCGCGCGTCGGATCATTACCCGCTCGTCGCGCGCGTGCGTGCGCGGTCCGCGCCCGGCACGCCGCCCGCGCGCGACGCGCACCACGCCAACGAAACCTGACGGAGCATGCCCATGCGAACCGACGAACTCGACGGAACGGCCCTCGACTACTGGTGCGCACGCGCACTGTGCGCGGACGACAAAGACACGCTGTACTTCACGGCCATCGAGCCGCAGGTGATCGTGACCGCCGCGTGCGATGCGTTGCGGCGCCTCGACGCGCATTTCGCGCCGTCGGCGTCGTGGGCCGACGCGGGGGCGGTACTCGATCGCGTCAGCGACCTGCGGATCGCACGGCGCGGCGACGGCGTCGAATGCGACGCGTGCTTCATCGACGGTCCGTCGACCTGCGCGGCACGCGCGCCCGACGCGCGCACCGCGTTGCTGCGCGCGTTCGTGCGCGCGCGCTTCGGCGACGACGTCGATACCCCGCCGCCGTTTCCGCACCGGATCGAGCGCGGCGCGCCGGTGCGCTACGACCCCGGTGCGCCGCTTCCCGAAGCGGACGACGGTCCGGCCACCGGCGACAGTTCGGACATTCGCTCGATTCCGCGCATATGACGACGCCGGACGCCGAGGCATGGGCCATGCGCGCGATGCAGTGACCCTCCAGCGTTCATGTAAAAAGGACAGGGCGCCGCCCCCGGCATCGCGCCCGAACGTTACCGCGCCGGGCGCCGCGCCGCAGGCACGCGGGTTGCGGCGCACGACCGTTACCGTTCGCCGACGCCCGGACCCGCCATCCCATGAACGCCACCCCGCCCTTCGCTCCCCACCTCTACTTCTGCGACGCGCGCCTCGTCGGCCCGCTCGACGCGTGGCCCGACACGTTCGCGCACATCGCCGGCATGGGCTTCGATCACGTGCTGATCGGCGGCTTCTGGGCCGCCAGCGTCGCGGGTTTTCCGCGGCACGTCGCCGACTTCCACCGGCCGGCCGCGACGTTCGCGACGCGCGCCGGCGCGCTCGAAACCTTCTCGCGGCTCGCCCAGCTCGCGCACGGCCACGGGCTGCGCGTGCTGCTCGAAGTCGTGCCCGACCGCATCGCGCGCGACAATCCGCTGCGCGCCGAGCATCCGGACTGGTATGCCGAGCGCGCGCACGACGACGCGCTGATCGATCCGCGCTGCGGCGCGCATGAACTCGACGTCGCCCATGCGCGGGTCGGCGACGACGCGACGCACGATGCGCTCGCCGCGTGGTGGTGCGCGCATCTCGCCGCGTTCGCGGACGCCGGCGCGGCCGGCTTCCTGATCGACGCGCCGCATCACCTGCCGGCCGCGTGGTGGCCCGGCTGGCGCGCGGCGCTGCGGCGCGCGCGCCCGGACGTCGCGGTGCTGGCTGGCGTGCCCGGCCATGCACGCGACGCGCTCGCGCAACTCGAGGGGGCCGGCTTCGACGCGGTGTTCTCGTCGGTACGCTGGTGGGACCTGCGCTCGCCGTGGTTTGCGGACGAGCACCGGCTGCTGCGCCGCATCGGCTCGCCGATCGCGTTTCCCGACGCCTTCGACGGCCCGCGTCTCGCCGACGACTGGCACGACGCGCCGGACGAGACGCTCGCCCGTGCGTACCACCGCGCGCTGTGGACCGCGGCTGCGCTCGGCACCGGCTGGCTCGTGCCGATGGGCTTCGAGCGCGGCGTCGCGCTGCCGCTGATGGTGCGCGATGCGGACGCCGCGCGCTATCGCGCCGCGTTCGACGTCGCGCGCTTCGACCTGTCCGGCGCGATCGCCGACGCGAATGCGTGGCGCCGCGCGACGCCGCTTGCGGCCGGGCGCGGCGAAATCGCGCAACTGAGCGCGCCCGGCGCGGCCGCGACCGCGCTGCTGCGCGGCACGGGCCCGTCGCTCGAGCACGACGACACGGCGCTGCTGATCGCGCTGAATCCCGCTCTCGATGCCGACGCGCCGGTCGATCCCGCGACGATCCTGCCCGGTGTGCCGGGCGGCTTCACGCAGGTCGCGACGCCGGCGGGCACGTGCACGCCCGCACCGGTCGCGCTGGCCGCGTTCACGCTCGAACCCGGCGGCTACGCGCTGCTCGACGCGCGGCGCGCGCCGCCCGCGACCGCGCGCGCCGGCGCCGCGGACGAGCGCGCCTCGCTGTCCGCCGCGCTCGCGGCCGACCGGATCGCGATCGAACGCGTCGAGCCGGCGGTCGACGGCGGCCGCTTCGCGATCAAGCGCGTGATCGGCGAAACGCTGGTTGTGCACGCATCGATCTTCACCGACGGCCATGCGCATCTCGCGGCCGCGCTGCAGTGGCGCGCGGACGACGAAGACGACTGGCGCGAAGTGCCGTTCGTCGCGGAACCGAACGACCGCTGGCACGCGCGCATCGCGCTCGAGCGGCTCGGCCGCCACGCGTTCCGCGTGATCGCGTGGCGCGACGACTGGGCCTCGCTCGTCACCGACATCGCGAAGAAACGCGCGGCCGGCCAGGACGTGACGCTGGAGGTGCGCGAGGCGCAGCTGCTGCTCGCGACGGCGCTGAAGCGCGCCGCGCCGGACGCTGCGCACGCGGTCCGGCAGATGGAACGGCTGGCGGCCGACTTCAACGACGCGTCGCACGAACACCGTCTCGCACTGCTCGGCGAACCCGCGCTCGCCGACGCCTACGCGGCGCTGCGCTACCGGCCGTTCGTCACGCACGACGATACCGTTTATCCGGTCGAGGTCGAGCGCCGCGCCGCACGCTTTTCCAGCTGGTACGAACTGTTTCCGCGATCGGCGAGCAACGACCCGCACCGGCACGGCACCTTTGACGACGTGATCGCGCAACTGCCGCGCATTCGCGACATGGGCTTCGACGTGCTGTATTTCCCGCCGATCCACCCGATCGGCACGACCGCGCGCAAGGGCCGCAACAACACGCTGAAGGCCGGCCCCGACGACGTCGGCAGCCCGTACGCGATCGGCTCGCCGGACGGCGGCCACACGGCCGTGCATCCGCAGCTCGGCACGCTCGCGTCGTTCCGCGCGCTGGTCGATGCGGCGCGCGCGCAGGGGCTCGAAATCGCGCTGGATTTCGCGATCCAGTGCTCGCCCGACCATCCGTGGCTCGCCGCCCATCCGGGCTGGTTCGCGTGGCGGCCCGACGGCTCGCTGCGCTATGCGGAAAATCCGCCGAAGCGCTACCAGGACATCGTGAATCCCGACTTCTATGCGCCCGACGCGCTGCCCGACCTGTGGCTCGCGCTGCGCGACGTGGTGCTGTTCTGGGTCGAAGCCGGCGTGCGGATCTTCCGCGTCGACAACCCGCACACCAAGCCGCTGCCGTTCTGGGCGTGGATGATCGCGGACGTGCGCGGCAAGCATCCGGACGTCGTGTTCCTGTCGGAGGCGTTCACGCGCCCCGGGATGATGTACCGGCTCGCGAAGATCGGCTTTTCGCAGTCGTATACGTACTTCACGTGGCGCGAGACGAAGCACGAATTCATCGACTACCTGACCGAGCTGAGCGCCGGCCCCGCGCGCGAGTTCTTCCGGCCGAACTTCTTCGTGAACACGCCCGACATCAATCCGCGCCACCTGCAGAACGCGCCGCGCTCGCAGTTCGTGATACGCGCGGCGCTCGCGGCGACGCTCGCCGGCTCGTGGGGCCTGTACTCGGGCTTCGAGATCGGCGAATCGGCACCGCTGCCCGACAGCGAGGAATACGCGGACGCGGAGAAATACGAGCTGCGCGCGCGCGACTGGGCCAAGGCCGCGCACATCGGCGGCGAAGTCGCGCGGCTGAACCGCGCGCGGCGCGAGCATCCGGCGCTGCAGACCCACCTCGGCCTCACGTTCGCCGACGCGGACAACGACCAGGTGCTCGTGTTCGTGAAGGCGACGCCCGCGCACGACAGCGTCGTCGCGGTCGCGATCAGCCTCGACCCGTGGCATCCGCAGGCCACGAACTTCATGCTCGATGCGTCGCTGTGGCGCGGCCTCGGGCTCGTCGACGGCGAACCGCTCGACGCGCTCGAACAGGACGCCGCGCGCGCCGAAACCTGGCGCGGGCATCGCCAGTACGTGTCGCTCGACCCGCACGTGCGGCCCTATGCGATCTGGCGGCTCGCGCCGTCTCCCGGCGCCGCGCGAGCACCGGCGCCCGACCCGGGCGGTGCCCGGGGCCCTTCCGGAGCACACGCATGATGAAACGCGAAGACTCCCTCGACGACGTGCGGCGCGCGCAGTTCCCGTCGCTCGCCCCGGCCGGCACGCCGCGCCGGCGCCGTGCGCGGCGCCGCGCACCCGCGCTCTGCGCGGACGACCCGCTGTGGTACAAGGACGCGATCATCTACCAGGTGCACGTGAAGTCGTTCTACGACTCGAACAACGACGGGATCGGCGATTTCCCCGGCCTGATCGCGAAGCTCGACTACATCGCCGAGCTCGGCGTCGATACCATCTGGCTGCTGCCGTTCTACCCGTCGCCGCGCCGCGACGACGGCTACGACATCGCCGACTACCGCGACGTGCATCCCGACTATGGCACGCTCGCCGACGTGCGGCGCTTCATCCGCGAAGCGCACGCACGCGGCATCCGCGTGATCGCCGAGCTCGTGATCAACCACACGTCGGACCAGCACCCGTGGTTCCAGCGCGCGCGGCGCGCGAAACCCGGCTCGATGCATCGCGACTACTACGTGTGGTCCGACACCGACACGAAATACGCGGGCACGCGGATCATCTTCCTCGATACCGAAACGTCGAACTGGACCCACGACCCGATCGCCGGCCAGTACTACTGGCACCGCTTCTACTCGCACCAGCCGGACCTGAACTTCGACAACCCGGCCGTGGTGCGCGAGGTGATCCAGGTGATGCGCTTCTGGCTCGATCTCGGCATCGACGGGCTGCGGCTCGACGCGGTGCCGTACCTGGTCGAGCGCGAAGGCACCAACAACGAGAACCTGCCCGAGACGCATGCGATCCTGAAGCGGATCCGCGCGACGATCGACGCCGAGTACCCGAACCGGATGCTGCTCGCGGAGGCGAACCAGTGGCCGGAAGACGTGCAGGAATACTTCGGCAACGAGGACGAATGCCACATGGCGTTCCACTTTCCGCTGATGCCGCGCATCTACATGTCGATCGCGAGCGAGGACCGCTTCCCGATCGTCGACATCATGCGGCAGACGCCGGCGCTCGCGCCGAGCAACCAGTGGGCCGTGTTCCTGCGCAATCACGACGAGCTGACGCTCGAGATGGTCACCGATTCGGAGCGCGACCTGCTGTGGCAGACCTATGCGAGCGACCGGCGCGCGCGGATCAATCTCGGCATCCGTCGCCGCCTCGCGCCGCTGATGGAGCGCGACCGGCGCCGCATCGAACTGATCAACTCGCTGCTGCTGTCGATGCCCGGCACGCCGGTGATCTACTACGGCGACGAGCTCGGGATGGGCGACAACATCCACCTCGGCGACCGCGACGGCGTGCGCACGCCGATGCAATGGTCGTCGGATCGCAACGGCGGCTTCTCGCGCGCGGACCCGGAACTGCTGGTGCTGCCGCCCGTGATGGGCTCGCTGTACGGCTACGACGCGATCAACGTGGAAGCCCAGACGCGCGACCCGCATTCGCTGCTGAACTGGACGCGCCGCATCCTGTCGACGCGCCGCGCGACGCAGTCGTTCGGGCGCGGCACGATCCGCTTCCTGCGCCCGGAGAACCGCAAGGTGCTCGCCTACCTGCGCGAACTCGAAGGCCACGAGACGGTGCTGTGCGTCGCGAACCTGTCGCGCGCGTCGCAGGCCGTCGAACTCGACCTGTCCGAATTCGCGGGCCGCGTGCCGATCGAAATGACGTCGGATTCGCCGTTTCCGCCGGTCGGCCAGCTCCCGTATCTCCTCACCTTCCCGCCGTACGGGTTCCTGTGGTTCGTGCTGTCCGAGCATGGCCGCGAGCCGTCGTGGCGGCAGCCGCACGCGCAGCCGCTGCCCGAGTACGTGACGATCGTGATGCGGCGCGGCGACGCGCGGCCGGACGTCGGCCAGCTGCATGCGCTCGCGCACGATGCGCTCGCGTCGTGGCTCGCACGGCGGCGCTGGTTCGCGTCGAAGGACCGCAAGATCGGCGACGCGTGGCTGAACGTCGTCACGCCGATGCCGGACGAGCCGTTCCAGTACGCGGAAGCATGGGTATCCGCGAGCGACGGCGGGGTCGAACGCTACGTCGTGCCGCTGGCCGCCGCGTGGGGCGGCGAGACGTCGCAGCCGCTGTTCGCGCAGCTCGCGCTCGCGCGCGTGCGGCGCGGCCATACCGTCGGTTACCTCACCGACGCGTTCGCGCTGCCGTCGTTCGCGCGCGGGATGCTGCGCAAGCTGCGCGACGGCGCGACGGTGCCGACTTCCGACGGCGGCCGCCTCGACTTCCTGCCCGAGCAGGCGCTCGCCGCGCTCGATCCCGGCGACGACGCCGAAGTGCGCTGGCTCGCGGCCGAGCAGAGCAACAGCTCGCTCGTGATCGGCGATGCGATCGTGCTGAAGCTGGTGCGCAAGGTCGCGCACGGGATCCATCCGGAAGCGGAGATGAGCCGCCACCTGACGCGGATCGGCTATGCGAACACCGCGACGCTCGCCGGCGAAGTCGTGCACGTCGATCCGGACGGCACGCCGCATACGGTCGCGATCCTGCAGCGCTACGTCGACAACCAGGGCGACGCGTGGACGCGTTCGTTCGACTTCCTGAGACGTGCGGTCGACGAGCTCGCGCTGCCGGCCGTCGACGAAGGCGACGCGGCGGAGTCCGGCGAGGAACCGGACGCGCTGCTCGGCTATGCGGCGTTCGCCGGGATCGTCGGCACGCGGCTCGGCCAGTTGCACGTCGCGCTCGCGCAGCCGTCCGACGACCCGGCGTTCGCGCCGGAGCGCGCGACCCCGGCACACGTCGATCACTGGCGCAGCGATGCGATCGCGTCGTTCGAGCACGCGCTCGACGTGCTGGGCACGCGGCTCGATACGCTGGCCCCCGCCGAGCGGGCCGCGGCCGACACGCTGCTCGCGTCGCGCGACGCGGCCGTGCGGGCGCTCGGCGAACTGGTGCCGCGCACCCTCGACGCGCAATGCACGCGAATCCACGGCGATTTCCATCTCGGCCAGGTGCTCGACGTGCAGGGCGATGCGCTGCTGATCGACTTCGAGGGCGAGCCCGCGCGCCCGCTGGAGCGGCGCCGCGCGAAGTCGCATCCGCTGCGCGACGTGGCCGGCTTCCTGCGCTCGCTGTCGTACGTGAGCGCGGCCGCGCAGTTCGTGATCGAGAAGGCGCCGCCGCAGGCGGCCGGCCGCAAGCGCGCGCTGTTCGACCGCTTCGGGCAGGCCGCCGCCGACCGCTTCGTCGAATGCTATCGCGCGGCCGCCGAGCAGGCGCCCGAACGCTTCGTCGACCCGCGTTATGCCGATCGCCTGCTCGCGCTGTTCCTGATCGACAAGGCGTCGTACGAGCTGTGCTACGAAGCCGCGAACCGCCCCGACTGGCTCGGCGTGCCGGTCGGCGGGCTCGCCGCGCTCGTCGAACGCCTGCTCGACACGCACGGTGAACCCGACGACGGAGGCACCCGATGACCGACACGCTGTTCGACCGCCACGATATCGATGCGCTGCTCGCCGGGCGCCATCCGGACCCGTTCGCGTGCCTCGGCCCGCACGGGGATGCCGGGCGGATCGTCGTGCGCGCGCTGCTGCCCGGCGCGCGGCGCGTGCGCGCGGTGACGCCCGACGGCGACGAACTCGGCACGCTCGCGTGCGTCGACGAAGCCGGCTGCTTCGCCGGGACGATCGCGCGCGACGGCCACTACCGGCTCGCGATCGAGTGGCCCGACACGCGGCAGGTGACCGACGATGCGTATGCGTTCGGCACGCTGCTCGACGACGCGGCGCTCGCGCGGTTCGCGGCCGGCGACCCGGCCGCCGTGCTCGAGTGCCTCGGGGCGACGCCCACGCGCGTCGACGGCATCGACGGCGTGCGCTTCGCGGTATGGGCGCCGAACGCGCAGCGCGTGTCGGTGGTCGGCGACTTCAACACCTGGGACGGCCGCCGTCATCCGATGCGGCTGCGGCGCCCGTGGGGCGTGTGGGAACTGTTCGTGCCGGACATCGGCGCCGGCGAGCACTACAAGTACGAGCTGTGCGCGAGCGACGGCCGCGTGCTGCCGCACAAGGCCGATCCGTGCGCGCGCGCGACCGAAGCGCCGCCGCGCACCGCATCGGTGGTCGCCGACACGGCGGCGCTCGACGCGTTCGCATGGCATGACGACGGCTGGATCCACGCGCGGCCGCATCCGGATCGTCGCTTTCGGGTGCCGTGGTCGATCTACGAGGTGCATCCGGAATCGTGGCAGCGCGTGCCCGAGGAAATGGACCGCAGTTCGACCTGGGACGAACTCGCCGAGCGGCTGATCCCGTACGTGCGCGGCATGGGCTTCACGCACGTCGAGTTCATGCCGATTTCCGAGTACCCGTTCGGCGGCTCGTGGGGCTACCAGCCGCTCGCGCAGTTCGCGCCGTCGGCGCGCTTCGGGCCGGTCGACGGCTTCGCGCGCTTCGTCGACCGCGCGCACGCGGCCGGCATCGGCGTGATCGTCGACTGGGTGCCCGCGCATTTCCCGAACGATCCGCACGGCCTCGCGCAGTTCGACGGCAGCGCGCTGTACGAGCACGCCGATCCGCGCGAGGGCATGCACCCCGACTGGAACACCTGCGTGTTCAACCTCGGGCGCACCGAGGTCGGCGCATTCCTCGTCGCGTCGGCGCTCGCGTGGGCGCGCCGCTACCACGTCGACGGGATCCGCGTCGACGCGGTCGCGTCGATGCTGTACCGCGACTACTCGCGCAGGGAAGGCGAATGGGTGCCGAACATCCACGGCGGGCGCGAGAACCTCGAAGCGGTCGCGTTCCTGCGCACGCTGAACGACACGCTGCACGGTACGCTCGCGCCGCCCGGCATCGTCACCTTCGCGGAGGAATCGACCGCGTGGCCGGGTGTCACCGCGGCGACCGGCGACGGCGGGCTCGGCTTCGACTTCAAGTGGAACATGGGCTGGATGCACGACACGCTCGCGTATCTGCGCGAGGATCCGATCCATCGCCGCTATCACCACGACCGGATGACGTTCGGGCTCATGTATGCGTTCTCCGAGCGCTTCGTGCTGCCGCTGTCGCACGACGAGGTCGTGCACGGCAAGGGTTCGCTCGCCGCGAAGATGCCCGGCGACGCGTGGCAGCGGCTCGCGACGCTGCGCGCGTACTTCGGTTTCATGTGGGCGCATCCGGGCAAGAAGCTGCTGTTCATGGGCAGCGAATTCGCGCAATGGGCCGAGTTCGCGCACGACGCGACGCCGCACTGGGACCTGCTCGACGCGCCCGCGCATCGCGGCGTGCAGCGGCTCGTGCGCGACCTGAACCGCGCGTACGCGGCCGAACCGGCGCTGCATGCGCTCGATTGCCATGCGGCCGGCTTCGCGTGGCTGATCGGCGACGATCGCGACAACAGCGTGTTCGCGTTCGCGCGCCGCGACGACACCGGGCGTCTCGTCGTCGCGGTCTGCAACTTCACGCCGGTGCCGCGTGCCGGCTATCGCGTCGGGTTGCCCGCGCCCGGGCAGTGGCGTGAACTGATGAACACCGATGCCGCCGTGTACGGCGGCACGAATGCCGGCAACGACGGCACCGTGTCGACGGAGGCGATCCCCGCGCACGGCGAGTCGTGGTCGGCCACCTTGCGCCTGCCGCCGCTCGCGACGCTGTGGCTGAGCCCGGCCTGACACCCGGCGCCCTCGACACGGAGACGATCCCCATGCCGACCGCCCTGCCCGCCCGTCTCGAACCCGGCCGCTGCCATCCGCTCGGCGCGGCCTGGGACGGCCTCGGCACCAACTTCGCGGTGTTTTCCGCGCATGCGCAGCGTGTCCAGCTGTGCGTGTTCGACCCGACCGGCCGCAAGGAGCTCGCGCGCCTCGACCTGCCCGAATGCACCGACGAGGTATGGCACGGCTACCTGCCGAACGCGCATCCGGGCACCGTGTACGGCTTTCGCGCGGACGGCCCGTACCAGCCGCAGCACGGCCATCGCTTCAATCCGACCAAGCTGCTGCTCGACCCGTACGCGCGCAAGCTGGTCGGCCACTTTCGCTGGTCCGACGCGCTGTTCGGCTATCGCGTGCATTCGAACCGCGCGGACCTGTCGATGGATCGCCGCGACTCGGCGCCCGCGATGCCGAAGGCCGTGGTGGTCGACGAGGCGTTCGACTGGAGCATGGACCGGCGCCCCGACGTGCCGTGGCGCAGCACCGTGATCTACGAGACCCACGTGCGCGGCGCGTCGATGCGCCGCGCCGGGTTGCGCGCGCCGGAGCGCGGCACGTTCGCGTCGCTCGCGCATCCGGCGTTCATCGATCACCTGCTGTCGATCGGCGTGACGACGGTCGAGCTGCTGCCGGTGCACGCGTTCCTGCAGCAGCGCGCGCTCGTGAACCGCGGGCTGCGCAACTACTGGGGCTACGACACGGCCGCGTTCTTCGCGCCGGAGCCGGCCTACCTGTCGACGCGGCGGCTCGACGAAATGCGCATCGCGATCCGGCAGCTGCACGCGGCCGGCATCGAGGTCGTGCTCGACGTCGTCTACAACCACACGTGCGAGGGCAACGAGCTCGGCCCGACACTGTCGTGGCGCGGCCTCGACAACGCGAGCTACTACCGGCTGCGACCGGACGACCCACGCTACCACGTCGACGAGACCGGCTGCGGCAACACGCTGAACCTGTCGCATCCGCGCGTCGTGCAGATGGTGATGGATTCGCTGCGCTACTGGGCGAGCGCGTTCAACGTCGACGGCTTTCGCTTCGATCTCGGCGTGACGCTCGGCCGCGAGGATCACGGCTTCGAGCCGGGCGCGGGTTTCTTCGACGCGCTGCGGCAGGACCCGCTGCTCGCGCAGCGCAAGCTGATCACCGAGCCGTGGGATCTCGGCCCCGGCGGCTATCAGCTGGGCCGCCACCCGCCCGGCTTCGCCGAATGGAACGACCGCTTTCGCGACACCGTGCGGCGCTTCTGGCGCGGCGACGCCGGGCAGCGCCCGGAACTCGCCGCGCGGCTCGCGGGCTCGGCCGACCTGTTCAATCATCACCGGCGCCGCACGTGGGCGTCGGTCAACTTCATCACCGCGCACGACGGCTTCACGCTCGCCGATCTCGTGTCGTATGCGGACAAGCACAACGAAGCGAACGGCGAGGACAACCACGACGGCCACGGCGACAACTGCAGCGCGAACTGGGGCGTCGAAGGCGCCACCGACGACGCGTCGATCCGCGACCTGCGCGCGCGGGTCGCCCGCTCGATGCTCGCCACGCTGTTTACCGCGCTCGGCACGCCGATGATCGTGGCCGGCGACGAATTCGGCAGGACGCAGCACGGCAACAACAACGCATATTGCCAGGATAACGAACTGTCCTGGCTCGACTGGGATCTCGCGCGCAGCGACGAAGGCGCGCAGATGACGCGCTTCGTGTCGCGGCTCGCCGCGCTGCGGCGCATGTATCCGCTGATGTCGGCGCCGCGCTATCCGTCCGGCGACCGCGACGGTGCGCCGGGCATGCGCGAGATCGACTGGTTCGACGAGCGCGGCGACCCGCTGAGCGTGCCCGCGTGGGAGGACGGCGAACGCCGCGCGCTGACGATGCGGCGCGTCGGCACCGGCCGCACCGGGCGCACCGAGGCGTTGCTCGTGATGCTGAATGCGTCGACCCACGTCGTCACGTTCAAGCCGCCCGCACCCGTGCTCGACTATCGCGTGCTGCTCGACACCGCGACGCCCGACGCCGGCCCGCGCGGCTGGCCCGACGCCGGCCGCGACGTCGCCGCGCACGCGGCCGTGATCGCCGTCGCGGCCGTGCCACCCGCCCCGCACTCGTGAGGAGCCGCCATGACGTCACGCACCGTCCATCCGCCCGGCACGCACGCATTCGCGTCGTCGTTCGGCGCGACCTGCCTCGACACGGAACACACGCGCTTCCGGTTGTGGGCGCCCGCGAGCCGCACGGCCGCGGTCGAACTGCACGGCGAACGGCGCGTCGCGATGCTGCCGGCCGGGGACGGCTGGTTCGAGGTCGTCGCGCCGTGCGGTCCCGGCACGCTGTACCGCTTCCTGCTCGACGACGGTCTCGTGGCACCCGATCCCGCATCGCGCTTCCAGCCGCATGACGTGCACGGCCCGAGCCAGGTCGTCGACCCGGCCGCGTACCGCTGGCGCAACGACGCGTGGCGCGGGCGGCCGTGGCACGAGACGGTGCTGTACGAACTGCACGTCGGCGCATGCGGCGGCTATGCGAACGTCGAGCGGCGCCTGGCCGAGCTTGCCGCGCTCGGCGTGACCGCGATCGAGCTGATGCCCGTCAACGCGTTCCCGGGCGCGCGCAACTGGGGCTACGACGGCGTGCTGCCGTTCGCGCCCGCTGCGTCGTACGGACGGCCCGAGGAACTGAAGGCACTCGTCGACGCCGCGCACGGGCTCGGGCTGCAGGTGCTGCTCGACGTCGTCTACAACCACTTCGGTCCCGAAGGCAACCTGCTGCCGCGCTATGCACCGGGATTTTTTCGCGCGGACCGGCAGACCGCCTGGGGGCCCGCGATCGACTTCTCGTGTGCGCAGACGAGCGCGTTCTTCATCGACAACGCGCTGTACTGGCTCGACGAATTCCGCTTCGACGGCCTGCGCATCGACGCCGCGCATGCGATCGACGACGATGCATGGCTGCGCGAGCTCGCCCGCCGCGTGCGCGCGTATGCGGGCGACGCGCGCCATGTGCATCTGGTGCTCGAGGACGAGCGCAATCTGGCGAGCCTGCTCGGCCCCGGCGGTTTCGACGCGCAGTGGAACGACGACTTCCACAACAGCGCGCACGTGCTGCTCACCGGCGAGCGCGAAGGCTACTACCGCGCGTACGCCGATGCGCCGCTGCGCCATCTCGCGCGCACGCTCGGCGAAGGGTTCGCGTACCAGGGCGAGCCGTCGCCGCTGCACGACGGCGCGCCGCGCGGCGAGCCGAGCGCGCACCTGCCGCCGACCGCGTTCGTCACGTTCCTGCAGAACCACGACCAGATCGGCAACCGCGCCTTCGGCGAGCGGCTGCGCGCGCTCGCGAACGACGACGCGGTGCGTGCGGCGACCGCCCTGATGCTGCTCGCGCCGCAGGTGCCGCTGCTGTTCATGGGCGAGGAAGTCGGCAGCACGCAGCCGTTCCAGTTCTTCACCGACTATCGCGGCGCGCTCGCCGACGCGGTGCGCGAAGGCCGGCGCCGCGAGTTCGCCGCGTTTTCCGCGTTCGCCGATCCCGCGCATCGCGACGCGATTCCCGATCCGAACGACATCGGCACGTTCGTGCGCTCGTCGCCCGGTCATGCCGGTGACGACGCATGGCCCGACGCCGAAGCGTGGCGGCGCTTCTACCGCAGCGCGCTGGCCGTGCGCGCGGCGCTCGTGACGCCGCACCTGCCCGGCACCCGCGCGCTCGGCGTCGAGCTGCTGTCCGCTATCGGCATCGGCAACCGCGACGGCGACGGCAGCGCGGAGGCGCTCGTCGCGCGCTGGCGGCTCGGCGACGGCAGCACGCTCACGCTCGCATTCAATCCCGGCTCGCGCGACGCGCTGCTGCCGATGCTGCCGGTCGGCAAGATCGTGTTCGAGACGCCGCCGCGCGCGCGCGACCGTCTGGCCGAGCGGCGGCTGCCCGCGCGCACCTGCATCGCGTGGCGCGACGGTGCGGTCAACCGCGATGCGCTCCATCACCGCACGAACGGGCACACACGACAATGACGACCGACGTGCCGATCGCAGACCTCGCGCGTGCGGCCGGGCTGGCGCCCGACTGGATCGACGCGGGCGGCGTCGCGCGGCGGGTGGGCGACGACGCGCTCGTCGCGCTCGTCGATGCGCTCGGCTGGCCATGCGGCACGCCGATCGAGCGGGTCGACAGCGCGGCCGCGCTGACCGATGACCGGGACGCAACGCCGCGGGTCGTCACCGGCGACGCCGGCGTGCCGCTGACGCTCCCGCGCAGCGTCGCGCCGCCGGGCGCGCGCTTGCGGATCGCGCTCGAAACGGGCGAGCACGTCGACGCTCGCGTGGCCGACGCGGGCGAATCCGGCGCACTGCCGCCGCTCGCGGTGCCCGGCTATCACGCGCTCGAGATCGGCGAGCAACGCATCGGGCTCGCCATCGCGCCGCCGCGTATGCGGCCGTTCACTGCCGACGACGGCGTGGCGGGTGCGCAGCGCCGCTGGGGCATCGCGGCCCAGTTGTACAGCCTGCGCCGCACGGGCGACGACGGCGCGGGCGACTACACCGCGCTCGCCGGTCTCGCCGCGCACGCGGCGCGGCACGGCGCGCACGCGGTCGCGATCAGCCCGACGCATGCCGGCTATCCGGCACTGCCCGAGCACGACAGCCCGTATTCGCCGTCGTCGCGGCGCTGGCACAACGTCGCGTATCTCGACTGCGACGCGGTGCCGGGCGCCGATATCGTGCGGCGAATGCATGGCGCGACGGCACATGGCACTGCCGCGCCCGATACGCCGCTGATCGACTGGCCGCACGTGCTGCCGCTGAAGCTGCGCCGCTTGCGCGCGTGCTTCGATGCGTGGCGTGCGAACGGCGGCCCGTTGCGCGACGCGTTCGAGCGATTCCGTACGGCAGGCGGCGCCGCGCTCGACGCACACGCGCGCTTCGATGCGCTGCAGGCGTTCTGCATCGAACACGGGATCGGCGCGGACTGGCGGCAATGGCCCGCGCCATGGCGCATGCCGGCCTCGGCAGAGGTCGACGCCTTCGCACACGCGCATGCCGAGACGATCGCGTTCCATGCGTTCCTGCAATGGTGCGCGTCGGACGCACTCGGCAACGCACAGCATGCGGCGCGCGAGGCCGGGATGGCGATCGGGCTGATCGCCGATCTCGCGGTCGGCGCCGATCGCGCGGGCAGCGACGCATGGGCGCACGGCACGACGCTGCTGCGCGGCGTGTCGGTCGGCGCGCCGCCCGACCTGTTCAATGCGGATGGCCAGGCCTGGGGCGTGACGACGTGGACACCCGCCGCGCTGCGCGCGACCGGCTTCGCGCCGTTCGTCGACCTGTTGCGCGCCGCCTTCGCGCAGGCGGGCGGGGTTCGTATCGACCACGTGCTCGGCTTCGCGCGGATGTGGATCGTGCCGGACGGCGGATCGCCGCGCGACGGCGCGTACTTGCACTATCCGCTCGACGATCTCGTGCGGCTGGTCGCGCTGGAGGCGGCACGGCATCGCGCGGTCGCGATCGGCGAGGATCTCGGCACGGTGCCGGCCGGGTTTCGCGAGCGCCTCGGCGCGCGGGGGATCGCGGGAATGCGCGTGCTGTGGTTCGAGCGTGAGGCGGATGGCGCGTTTCGGCCGCCATCGGCTTGGGAGCGCGACACGATCGCGATGACGTCGACGCACGATCTGCCGACCGTGGCGGGTTGGTGGCGTGGTGTCGATCTCGAGTGGCGGCGGGGGTTAGGTGATGCAGATGCAGATGCAGATGCAGATGCCTCCGAGGATGCACGCACCGACGACGGGAGTGGCCAAACGCAACGCACCGCGAGCGCGCGTAATGTCGGTGACGACATCGGTCGCGCCGCGGCCGCACACCGAGCGGGACGTTACGAACGAAACAAACCTGCTTTGCGTGACGAGCACCCCGCCAAGGATGTCGGTCACGGCGTGCCCCAAACACGCGACACGCCGCCGCCCGCCCCCGACCTCGCCCTCACTGCGGCCCGGGCCGAACGCTCGACCGAGCGCGCGGCATTATGGCGCGCGTTGCAGCAAGCGGGCTGCGCGCCGCCCGGTGATCCGGTACCGCCTGCCGACACGCCACCCGTCGATGCAGTCCTCGCGTATGTCGCGCGCAGCCCGTCGCCGCTCGCGATCGTGCCGCTCGAGGATCTGCTCGCACTGGACGCCCAACCGAATCTCCCCGGCCCGCCCCGCGGCCATCCGAACTGGCTGCGCCGGCTGCCGCGCGCGGTCGACGCGCTGTTCGACGCCGACGTACGCAGACGCATCGCGGCGCTCGAGCGCGCACGCCGCGCCCGGGAGCAGGACGTATGATTCCGCGCGCGACCCTGCGACTGCAACTGCACGCCGGCTTCACGTTCGACGACGCGGCCGCGCACACCGACTATTTCGCGCGGCTCGGCGTGAGCCACCTGTACCTGTCGCCGATCACGACGGCCGAGCCCGGTTCGCTGCACGGCTACGACACCGTCGACCATCACACGATCAGCGCGGAACTCGGCGGCGCAGCCGGCTTCCGCCGCCTCGTCGACGCGTTGCACGCGCGCGGCCTCGGCGTGATCGCCGACATCGTGCCGAACCACATGGGCGTCGGCGGCGCATCGAACGGCTGGTGGAACGACGTGCTCGAATGGGGTCCGGCGAGCCCGTACGCGCGCTACTTCGACATCGACTGGCATCCGCCTGACGCGACGCTCCACGGCAAGGTGCTGCTGCCCTGCCTCGGCGCGCCCTACGGCGACGCGCTCGCCGCCGGCGACGTCGCGCTCGGCGCCGAGCCGTCCAGCGGGCGTTTCTTCATCGCATGCCCGGGCAGGACGCTGCCGGTCGCCGCCGCGACCTACGCCGAGATCCTGCGCATCGCCAACCGTGCGGACCTGAACGCGCTCGCCGAACGGTTCGTCGCCGCGCCGGTGCGCGGCAGCACGCGCCTCGCGGACGCGCACACGGCACTGCGCGAATACGCCGCCGCACAGGGCCCGCATGCGTTCGACGCGATACTGCGCGGCGCCGATCCGCGCCGCGCACGCTCGCGCGCGTGCCTGCATCGATTGCTCGAACGCCAGCACTACCGGCTCGCGTGGTGGCGCACGGCCGCCGACGAGCTGAACTGGCGGCGCTTCTTCGACATCGCGACCCTCGCGGCCGTGCGCGTCGAGGACGAAGCGGTGTTCGACGCGGTGCACGCGCTGCCGCTGGCGCTTCATGCGGCCGGCTGCCTCGACGGCCTGCGCGTCGATCACGTCGACGGCCTCGCCGACCCGGGCGCGTACTGCCGCCGCCTGCAGGCGCAGCTCGCCGCGCAGTGCGGCGAGCGGCCTTATCTCGTCGTCGAGAAGATCCTCGCGCCGGGCGAGACGCTGCGTGAAGACTGGCGCGTCGACGGCACGACCGGCTACGACTTCATGAACGACGTCGCCGCGCTGCTGCACGATCCGGCTGGCGCGGCGCCGCTCGCCGCGCACTGGGCGGCCGTGTCGGGATCGGCGCGGTCGTTCGCGCAGGAGGCGGTGGCCGGCAAGCGGCGCGTGCTGAAGCGGCAGCTCGCCGGCGAGCACGAACGTGTCGCGCGGGCGTTGCACCGCATTGCGCGCGCGGCACCCGCGACGCGCGACCTCAGCCGGATCGCGATTCATCGCGTGCTGGGCGAACTCGCCGTGCACCTTCCCGTGTACCGGATGTACCCGACACCCGGCAACGAGCCGACCGGCGCCGATCGTCGCGTGCTGGCGCACGCGTACGACGCGGCGTGCGCGACGATCGATCCGTCCGACCGCTACGCGCTCGATCGCGTCGCCGGCTGGCTCGGGCTGCCGGGCCTGCGCGCGCCGCGCGCGGATGCCGAGGCGCTGCACGCGGCGCGCGTCGCGTTCGCGCAGCTCACCGCGCCGCTCGCCGCGAAGGGCGTCGAGGATACCGCCAACTATCGCTACGGCCGGCTGCTGTCGCGTAACGAGGTCGGTGCCGATGCGGGCGATTTCAGCCTGTCGCGCGGGGCGTTCCATGCGCGCAACCGCCGTCGCGCGCGCACCGTTCCGCATACGCTCGTCGCGACCGCGACCCACGATCACAAGCGCGGCGAAGATGCGCGCGCGCGGCTCGCGGTGCTCAGTGAAGTGCCGGACCTGTGGCGCGCGGTGTCGCTCGACTGGTCCGCGCTGAACCAGCCGCGGCGCGGCGGCCCGCATCGCGATCTCGCGTGGGCGCCGGGGCCGGCTGCGGAAGCGCTGCTGTACCAGACGCTCGTCGGCTGCTGGCCGCCGGCGCTCGCGCCCGACGATGCGGCCGGGCTGGCTGCGCTTGCCGGGCGCGTGGTGCGCTGGCAGACGAAGGCGCTGCGCGAAGCGAAACAGCATACGGACTGGCTCGCGCCCGACGCGGACTACGAGCCCGATTGCGAACGGTTCGTCCGCGCGATCCTGACGCCGCATGGCGCCGGCGATTTCGTGCACCGGCTGCATGGGTTCGTCGCGCGGATCGCGCCGGCCGGTGTCGTCAACAGCCTCGCGCAGGCGGCGCTGCGGATCGCGTCGCCGGGTGTGCCCGATCTGTATCAAGGTACCGAGTCATGGGATCACTCGCTGGTCGATCCGGACAACCGGCGCGACGTGCCGTTCGCTCAGCTCGCGGCCGAGCGGGTCGACGAACCGGTCGCCGCGTACCTGCAGGATTGGCCCGACGCACGCGTGAAGCGCGCGCTCGTCGAGCGGATGCTCGCGCTGCGCGCCCGCTGGCCGGCAACGTTCTCGGATGGTGCGTATGTGCCGCTGCGCGTGCGCGGCAGGCTCGGGCGGCATGCGCTCGCGTTCGCGCGCTGCGACGCGACGGCGACGGTCGTGGTCGTCGTGACGCGGCTCGCGTGCCGGTTGCTCGGCGAAGTGCCGGAGTTGCCGCGCATCGCGCCTCAGGAATGGGGCGATACCGCGATCGTGTTGCCGCGCGGCACGAGCGAGCGGTGGATCGACTGGCTGAACGACGGGAGCGAAATCGACGCGCCGGACGGCATGTTGCGGCTCGATCGCTGTCTTGCCGCGTTGCCGGTCGCGGCGCTGGTGGCAGCCGACGAGCAGCGCCTGCGACCGTGAGCGATGTTGTGCACATGCCGGCGCCCGAGATGTGCTTTCGCGCGGCCGACTTGCATGCTACCCGACAGGCAGACCGACGCTCAACCGAACCATCCAACCCGCTTCCCCACGCGAGTCATCCTCAAATCCCCCGCTGATTCACCCGCTTCGACAACGCCTCCGCGCTTTCCTTCCGTTCGCTGTACCGGTCGACCAGATACGGGCCGATGTCGCGCGTCAGCAGCGTGAACTTCATCAGTTCCTCCATCACGTCGACGACGCGATCGAAATAGGCCGACGGCTTCATCCGCCCCGCTTCGTCGAATTCCATGAACGCCTTTGCCACCGACGACTGGTTCGGGATCGTCAGCATGCGCATCCAGCGTCCGAGCACACGCATCTGGTTCACCGCATTGAACGACTGCGAGCCGCCGCTGACCTGCATCACCGCGAGCGTCTTGCCCTGCGTCGGCCGCACCGCGCCGACCGACAGCGGAATCCAGTCGATCTGCGACTTCATGATGCCGGTCATCGCGCCATGTCGTTCCGGCGAGCACCAGACCATCCCCTCCGACCACATCACCAGCTCGCGCAATTCGACCACCTTCGGGTGACTTTCGGGCGCATCGTCGGGCAGCGGCAGGCCGCTCGGATTGAACACGCGCACCTCGGCGCCCATCGCCGTGAGCAAGCGCTCGGCCTCCTCGACCAGCAGGCGGCTGAATGAACGCTCGCGCAGCGAGCCGTACAGCAGCAGGAAACGCGGCGGATGCGTCGACGGCGACGCCGGCCGCAAGCGGCTCGCGTCCGGCACGCGGAAGAGTTCGGCGTCGAGTTGCGGCAGGTCGGTCAGTCGGTCGGTCATGGATGGATTCCGTGGTTTGCTCAAGCGCGCTCGTACCAGCCCTTCGACCGGTTCACGATGCGCACCACCAGCAGCATGACCGGCACTTCGATCAGCACGCCGACGACGGTCGCGAGCGCCGCGCCGGAGTGGAAACCGAACAGGCTGATCGCGGCCGCGACGGCCAGCTCGAAGAAGTTGGACGCGCCGATCAGCGCCGACGGGCATGCAATGTTGTGCTTCTCGCCCACGGCACGATTGAGCCAGTATGCGAGCGCGGCGTTGAAGAACACCTGGATCAGGATCGGCACCGCGAGCAGCGCGATCACCAGCGGCTGCTTCAGGATCGCTTCGCCCTGGAACGCGAACAGCAGCACGAGCGTGGCCAGCAGCGCGGCGATCGACCACGGGCCGATTTTCGTCATCGCGGCGTCGAACGCAGCTTGCCCGTTCGCGAGCAACACCTTGCGCCAGATCTGCGCGAGGATCACCGGAATCACGATGTAGAGCACGACCGACGTGAGCAGCGTCGCCCACGGCACGGTAATCGCGGACATCCCCAGCAGCAGCCCGACCAGCGGCGCGAACGCGATCACCATGATGCTGTCGTTCAGCGCGACCTGCGACAGCGTGAACAGCGGATCGCCGCCGGTCAGCCGGCTCCACACGAACACCATCGCCGTGCACGGCGCGGCGGCCAGCAGGATCAAACCGGCGATGTAGCTGTCGAGCTGGTCCGCCGGCAGCATCGGCGCGAACAGATGCCGAATGAACAGCCAGCCGAGAAACGCCATCGAGAACGGCTTGACCAGCCAGTTCACGACGAGCGTGACGCCGATGCCTTTGACGTGCTGACGCACTTCATGCAACGCCCCGAAGTCGACCTTGACCAGCATCGGGATGATCATCACCCAGATCAGCAGCCCGACCGGCAGATTGACCTGCGCGTACTCCATGCGGCCGATCTGCTGGAACACGCCGGGCAGCATCTGGCCGAGCGCGATGCCGGCGACGATGCACAGCGCGACCCAGACGGTCAGGTAGCGTTCGAAGAAATTGATCGCGGGCTTCGCAATGGCATGGCGAGGCGGGATCGCGTTGGACGTGTTCATCGAAGAGGATTCCGTGCGGGAGCAACGCACGCGGCACGCCGTTTCACGCGCGCCGCCGTGCGAGCATTCAGTTTCGCGAGATGGCGGTCAACGCCGCCTGCAGTTCGGCGTCGCTCATGCGCTCGAGCGGCAGCGGCAGCAGTTGCAGCATCCGGTAGCCGAGCGCCTCGCGCGTCAGTTCGAACGCGAGCCGCTTGCCGGCATCGCCGCCCTCGGCGTTCGACGGATCGGCGTAGCCCCAATGCACTCTCACCGGGCTGCCCGGCCAATACGGGCAGGCCTCCGCGGCCGCGCTGTCGCATACCGTGATGACGATACGCAGGCGCGGCGCGCCGTCGCCGACGAATTCGTCCCAGCTCTTGCTGCGGTATCCGGTGACGTCGACACCGGCGCGCGTGAGCGCATCCAGCGCGAACGGATTGAGCCGGCCGCTCGGCGCGCTGCCGGCGCTGTAGGCGCGCACGTCGCGGCCGAGTTTCCCGGCCCAGTGGTTGAGCATTCCCTCCGCGAGCACGCTGCGCGCGGAGTTGTGGGTACAGAGAATCAGGACGTTGGTGGTCATGGGCGGGCGGGTGTATGCGTGCTCAGGTTTGGCCGGAGCAGGACGTCGAACAGGCGGACACCGGCGTGCACGGATTGCCGCCGCAGCAGTTCTCGGTGAGGTAGCCGATCAGCCCGTTCATCGTTGCGAAGTTCGCGCAATAGAACACGAAGCGGCCTTCCTGGCGGCTCGTGACGAGCTGCGCATGGGCCAGTTCCTTCAGATGAAACGACAGCGACGACGGCGGCACGTCGAGCAGCGTCGCGATTTGCCCGGCCGGCAAGCCTGACGGGCCGGCCTGCACGAGCGCGCGAAAGACGGCGAGGCGCGACTCATGCGCGAGTGCCGCCAGCGCGGCGATGGTCTGGTTCGTTTCCATATTTCGATAATACTCGAAATATGGAAACGATGGCAGGAATGCATCGCTTCCCGCCGCGGCGCGTCACACCGTCACGACCATTCTTCGGGCGGCATCGCGCCGCCGTCATCCTCCCACTGCGGCTCGCCCGCCCCTTCCTTGCGGGTCGGCGCCACCGGCCCGTTCCCGCTGCTGCGTTCGTTTCGCCGCGTGTCGCGGGAGGTCGCCGCGCGCACGCGCGCCCGCGTGCGGGTCGGTGCGACCGTCCGCTGTTCGCTGCCGCGGCGCTCGTCGGTCGACGCCGCGCCCTGGGTCTGTCGCGCATTCGAAGCTGCGTTCATGTGTGCCCTCCCGGCTCATTGAAAGAGACCTTCGTTGAAACGCGCAGCAATTCGGGTGCCGCCCGCCGGGCAAGCGCCTTGCTCCCCCGTTTCGTACCGCAACCCTTTCCGGAGCCGACCATGCCGATCGACCGCAGCACGCCGCCCGCAACGCGTCACCGTCTCGGCGAATGGATGGCCCGCGAGGAATCGCAGATGGCCGGGTACCGCGCGAACATCGCGAACGCAGCGCGCGCGCAGGCCGGCGAACAGCTGCGCACGCCGGCCGTGCAGGCGCTCGCGCGGCTGTTCGACGACAACGCGGTGCTGCGCATGAGCCTCACCCGCGCGATCGACGAGGCGCTCGAAGCGGGCCGCATGCTCGGCTACGCATCGATCGGCGAACTGATGACCGTGATCGACCACCTGATGACCTACACGCCGCCGTTCAGCGAAACGAGCCTGGTCGTGTGCCCGCTGAACGCGTTCCTCGACTGGCCGATGTGCATGCCGTCGGGCCACGCGGTGTTTCGCGACGCGGCGGTCAACGCGCACCTGAAGCAGGTGCTGAACGTGTGGTGCGACTTCCTCGGCGGCCCGCATTCGCGCGCGCATCTCGATACGTCGTCGCCCGACGGCTGGTTCTGCGATGCAGCGCGCACGCGCCTCGGCCTGTCGCAGTTCCAGTATCGCGAGGACCAGCCGCACTGGGGCTTCGACTCGTGGAACGACTTCTTCACGCGGCGCTTTCGCGCGGGTGCGCGGCCGGTCGCGGCGCCGGACGATCCGCACGTGATCGTCAGCGCGTGCGAGGCCGCGCCGTATCACACCGAATCCAGCGTGAAGATCCGCGACAGGTTCTGGATCAAGGGGCAGCCGTATTCGCTGCGCGACATCTTCACGCCCGCGCGGCTGCCGCTTGCCGAGCGCTTCGTCGGCGGCGACCTCTACCAGGCGTATCTGAGCGCGTACAACTATCACCGCTGGCACGCGCCGGTGCGCGGCACCGTCACGCACGCGTACCGGGTCGACGGCACCTACTACTCGGTCGCGGAAGCGGAAGGCCCGGACCCGGCCGGGCTCAACGACTCGCAGGGCTACATGACGGCCGTCGCCGCGCGCGCGGTGGTGGCGATCGACTGCGACGATCCTGGGATCGGGACGGTCGCCGCGGTGTTCGTCGGGATGGGCGACGTGTCGTCGTGCGTGATCGAGGTCGTGCCGGGGCAGCGAATCGACAAGGGCGACGAGATCGGCTATTTCCA
This sequence comes from Burkholderia sp. Bp9090, assembly GCF_003857985.1. Taxonomy (NCBI): domain Bacteria; kingdom Pseudomonadati; phylum Pseudomonadota; class Betaproteobacteria; order Burkholderiales; family Burkholderiaceae; genus Burkholderia; species Burkholderia sp. Bp9090. The sequence goes on along the minus strand of NZ_QTPV01000003.1, from coordinate 109,662 downwards.
GTACGGCGGCTCGACCTGCTGCCTGCTGTTCGAACCGGGCGTGATCGACCGCTTCCAGTGCGCGCCGCCGTTCGACGGCGATACGCCGGCCGTGCAGGTCAACGCACCGGTCGCGATCGCGCACTGAGCCGCGCGGTTCGGCATCACGCGTCGGCACTGCCGAACCCGCGCCCGGCGTGCCGCAGCATGCGCTGCACGATCGACAGCCCGTCCGGCGTCAGGGCGAGCCGGCTCGCGCCCGATGCGTCGGCGCGCATCTCGATCAGGTGTTGTTCCACCAACGCGACGATATCTTCGCGGTCGGCCTGGATCTGTTCCGGCGCGCGATGGACCAGGAATAGTGCGGCAAATTCATGTGCGGTCAGCATGTTGTCTCCCCCATTTGACGGCTTGGCGCGATACGACGATGGCATCGCGCCGGCGCAGGCGCGAATCGTGCGCCGCGATTTGAGGAGACATGCAGGGAGTGTGCCAGTATCTGGGACGGAGCGGCCCGGCGCCCGGCCGGCGCGCGGCGTGATGTGTCACTTCAAGGCGCTCGGGAGCCGCTGCAAACTTTTCAACGGCGTGTAATGGCGCCCAATGGTGCGAATGGAACGGCACGGGCGCACTGCGGCACGCGCCGCATGCCCCACGGACTCACGACTTCCGCGAACGGAACATCCCGGCGCGGGCGGTTTTGCCCGCCGCCTTGTCGCGCACGCGGAAGTAGCCGCTGTGGAGTTCCACGCCGCCCTTGCCGTCGACCAGCACGTCCGCGCACGCGGCCTCGATGCGCGCACGGCCGCGCTCGAACGCGTCGCGCAAGTCGGCTTCGAGCGCGGAGCGCGCGCCGAAATGATCCTCGAGCGCTTCGACCGTGATCGTGCAGGTTTGCGGCTTCCCGTCGACCTCGACGACGAAACGCATCAGCAGCGCCGCGCCGTCGAACTCGGGCGGCGCGTCGGTCAGCGTCACGTGGCGAACGGGTTCGGCCGGCATCGCTCAGGGCCCCCGCGACGCGAGGCACTGCACCAGCGCGCCGTTGAATGCGGGCAGGTCGGCCGGCTTGCGGCTCGTGATCAGGTTGCCGTCGCGCACGACCTCCTGGTCGACCCACTTGCCGCCCGCATTGCGGATGTCGTCCTGCAGGCTCGGCCAGCTCGTCATCGTGCGGCCGTCCACCAGCCCGGACGACACGAGCAGCCAGCCGCCGTGACAGATCGCGGCAATCGGCTTGCCCGCGCCGACGGCCGCGGTCACGAATTCGCGCGCGGCCGGCAGCATCCGGATCGCGTCGCCGTTGACCACGCCGCCCGGCAGCACGACCGCGTCGTAATCGCCTTCGCGCGCATCGTCGAACGTGCGGTCGACCTTCACGCGATCGCCCTTGTCGACGTGCCTGAACCCCTGGATCTCGCCGCGCTTCTGCGAAATCACGTCGACCTGCGCGCCCTCTGCCGTCAGCGCGCGCTGCGGTTCGACGAGCTCGGCTTCCTCGAAGCCGTCGACCGCGAGTATCGCTACCTTGCAATGATCCAGCTTGCCGATCATGAATCGCTCCCTTTCGTGTTGTCGCACCGGGTGTGCCGTACCCTGCCGTATCCATCGACGCAGCAACGGGCGTGCCGCGCCCGTCGGGATGGCGGCCGGCGCGGTGCCGCCTTGATGGGGCGCGACCCGCGATCGGCGGTTGGCGGCGCGCACGCGCGTCGCGGCGTGATGCGTGCCCCCATTGGATAGCGCCGCGCGGCGCCTGCAAAGATTTCAACGGGATGTAACGTGACGCCGGCAATACCCGCGACTATCGGCGGCAGCCGCCCGGTGGCCTGCATGCGAGGCCGTACCCGCCGCCGGCCGGTGCCGGCCCGCCGCGCTCACTGCAGGTGACGCGCGGCGTCGAGCATCGCGTCGGTCAGCTCGATCGTCAGCGTCAGGTCCTCGGTGACGTCGGGCAGCGCGTCGAGCGTGGCCTGCACGCTGTCGTGCAGCATCGCGTGCACGCGCATCCGCGCGGGCTCGTCGAGGTCCGCATAGCGCTCCATCGTGTCGCAGTCGAGCGCGAGCACGACCGCGTGCCGCGCGGTATCGCGCGGCGCATCGGGCGCGAGCGCCCACGCCGCATGAAACATGATCCTGCCGGTCGCGACGTCGACATGAACCGTCGTATCGAGACCCTCGGTCTCGGCGGCGTCGGCGTCCAGCGCATCGTCGTCGAGCGAGATCCGGGAATTCGATTGCATGTTGTCCTCCTGCGTGGTGGCGACTGGCCGGCCTCGCGCGCGGCGTCCGACAGCGCGCCGCGCCGGGCGCCGGCGCGGCGCCGTGATCGTCAATAGCTGCTGGAACCCGCGCTGCCCGTGCCGCCGCCCGAGCCGGTCGCCCCCGGCAAGCGGCTAGTGCCGGCGCCCGCGCCGGTTCCGCCCGGGGCCGCACCGGCACCGCCCATGCCCGCGCTGCCGCCGGCACCGCTCGTACCGGTGCTGCCCGTACCGGGGGTGCCCATTCCGGTGCTACCGGTACCGCTGCCGGTACTGCCCGTTCCGGTGCTGCCGGTGCCGCCCGTCGCGCCGCCGCCCATGCTGCCGGTCCCGGCGCCGGTCATGCCGCCGGGCTTGCTGCGCACGTCCGGTTGACCGCGCGGACCCGTGCCGCGCGGCGCCTGCATGCGGGTCGCGGGCGGCGGCGCCGCCGTGTTGCCGTTCGACAGGTTGCCGCCGCTGCCCTGCGCCGACGTGTCCGGCGGCGACAGGATCGGCGCGCCGGTGCCCTCGTCGGAACGTTGCGAATTCTGTGCCCATGCGGCCGGTGCGGCCGCGACGAGCGCGACGGCCGCGCACGCGAGGATCCGGCGCGCGGCAGATTTCGATTCGGATGCTGGCTTCATGGAGCGCTCTCCCTCAATGGAACCGCCGTAGTGGAATGGCCTGCGCCTTCGATTCAGCAAGGCCCGTGCCGCCACCGACAGGCGGCACGCGAATTGCGGCACCACCCGGACACCCGAGACCCGCGATCCATCCCGATTCCATAGGGAGAGCCCTGCCATGCCTTCAGCTTCCGCTTCCCATCCGCACGGCAAACGCGCGACGCGCCGCCCGGGCCGTGCGCGCAGCAACGATCCGCAGCACCGCAAGCGCTGGTCCGCCGACGTCATGCAAAGAAGCGATGCGCTCGACATCGAGCCCGAGATCTTCAAGTCCGACGACCCGGGCAGGATCGCCGCGTCGCTCAAGCGCTCGGCCGAACACAGCCGCCGACGCAAGGGGACGCCGTTCCAGTCGGCGATGTCGATGCTGAACTTCTACGTGAACCGCGCGGGCCGCAACCTGCCGAAAACGCGCCGCGCGACGCTCGAACGCGCGAAGCGCAAACTGCGCGAGGCGTTCGGCCGCAAGCCGTGACGGCCCCCGCCGGTTCGCCGTCGACCTGCCCGGCCTGCCCGCATGCATGAAACGCTGTGGTATCTGATCATCGGCGCGGTGCTGATGGGCATGGGCATCGTGACGTCGGCGCTGCGTCATCTGCCGTGCAGCAGCGCGATGATCTATCTTGCTCTCGGTGTCGCGCTCGGCCCGTCCGGCGCCGGGCTCCTGCATCTCGACATCCAGCGCGACGCGCCGCTGCTGCGCGAGATCGTCGAGGTCGCGCTGCTGGTATCGCTGTTCGCGATCGGGCTGCGGCTGCGCGTGCCGCTGTCCGACCCGCTGTGGCGCGTGCCGTGCCGGCTCGGCCTGCTCGCGATGATCGTCACGGTGCCGCTGCTTGCCGGCTGCGCGGTCCTGACGCTCGGGCTCGGCTGGGGCCCCGCGCTGCTGCTCGCGGCGATCCTCGCGCCGACCGACCCGGTGCTCGCGCACGACGTGCAGGTGCATGATCCCGGCGATCGCGACCTGGTGCGCTTCGCGCTGTCCGGCGAAGGCGGGCTGAACGACGGCATCGCGCTGCCGTTCGCGCTCGCGGGCCTCGCGCTGTGCGGCGCGTCCGATGCGCCGCACGGGCCGCCACCGCTGTCGGGCGCGTTCGCACTGGCCGCGCTGTGGGGCATCGCGGGCGCGGCCGCGATCGGCGGCATGCTCGGCGCGGCGACCACCACCGCGATCGGCTGGCTGCGCACCCGTCATGCGCAGGCACTCGGCTTCGAAGGCTTCTTCGCGCTCGCGTTGATCGTGCTGTCGTTCGGTGCCGCGCAGCTCGCGCATACGTTCGGCTTCATCGCGACGTTCGCCGCGGGCGTCGCGATGCGCCGCGTCGAGCATCGCGCGAGCGGTGACCGCCGGCCGCGCGAAGTGATCGGCCGGGTCGATTCGGAAGACGTGGTCGCGACCGAGAAGCACCCGGAAAAGGCGCACGCGTTCATGACCGAATCGGTGCTCGACTTCACGATCGAGCTCGAGCGGATCGCCGAGGCGCTCGTGATGACGATGATCGGCGGCGTGCTCGCCACGCTGACGACGCCGCTCTTCACGTGGGGCTCGGCCGCGCTCGCCGTCGCGCTGTTCGTCGCCGTGCGGCCGCTCGCGGTGCTGCCGGCGCTCGCCGGCTCGCGCGCGACGCCGGCGCAGCGCCGGCTGCTGGCGTGGTTCGGGATACGCGGAATCGGTTCGTTCTACTACCTGCTGTTCGCGCTCGAGCACGGGCCGTCGAGCGCCGTGCGGCCGCTCGCGGCGCCGGTGCTGGCAGTCGTGTCGGCGTCGGTGATCGCGCACGGCGTGTCCGCGACGCCGCTGATGGACTGGTATCACCGTCTGCAGCAGCGTCGGCGCTGACGGCGCCGTCACGACATGCCGAGACGCGCACGCATCTGCGCGGTGATCCGCTGCCGCGTGCCGGCATAGTCTTCCCAAGGGTCGCGCTTGAGCCGGTCGAGCCGCTCGTGCAGCGTGTCGATCGTCCATTGCGCGCCGCCCGTGGTGGTTGGCACCTCGTCCCAGCGCAGCGGCACCGACACGCCCAGCCCGGGCCGCGCACGCACCGAATACGCGGCGATTGTGCTCGCACCGCGGCCGTTGCGCAGGTAGTCGATGAAGATCTTGCCGCGCCGGTGACGCGCGCCCATCGTCGCGGTGAAACGGTCGGGCAGCGCGCCCGCGACATGCCGCGCGAGCGCGCGCGAGAAGTCCTTCGCGTCGTCCCAGCCCAGGTGCCGCGCGATCGGCACGACGACGTGCAGCCCCTTGCCGCCGCTCGTCTTGCAGAACGACGCGAGGCCCAGTTCGTCGAGCAGCCCGCGCACGAGCTGCGCGGCGTCGGTCATCGCGCGCCACGGCAGCGCCGGATCGGGATCGAGGTCGAACACGATCCGGTCCGGCCGCTCGATGTTCGACGCGTGCGCGTTCCATGTATGCAGCTCGATCGTGCCCATCTGCGCGGCGCCGAGCAGCGCGTCGACGCTGTCGAGCGACAGCAGCGGACCGTGGCCCGGATCGAGTCCTGCGTGCTGCGTGACGAACGGGATTTCGCGGCGCTCCGCGTGCTTCTGGAAGAACAGCTCGCCCGCGATGTCGCCGGGCGCGCGCACGAGCGCCACGGGCCGGCCCTTCAGGTCCGGCAGCAGCCACGGCGCGACCCATTGCCAGTAATGCGCGAGATCGATCTTGCGCGTGCCGCTCTGCGGATCGAGCACGCGCTCGGGATGGGTGATGCGCACGCGGCCGAGCATGTCGGAACCGGTATCGTCGCGTGCTGCGTGGGGGGACGGGCGTGAACGTGCGTGGTGCTTGCGAGCGCTTGGATCGTGCTTGGCGCGATCTGCGTGATCTGCGTGATCGGCATGCTCGGCGTGCGACGTATGCGACGTATGCGACGTGCGATCGACGTGCGCCGCGTGCTTGCGTTCGTGCTTTTCGTGATGCGTGGTCTGGCGTCGCTCCATCACCCCCTCCGTTTCCGGTTGCTTCGGCACTTCGCGGACGATCTGCGACGCCGGCTTGTCCTCGCGCAGCGCGATGAACGCGGCCTGCCGCACGATGCCGTCGCCGGTCCACTCGGCGAATTCGCATTCGGCGACGAGCGTCGGCTCGATCCAGTGCACGCGCGTGCGCGAGCGTTCGCGCGGCGGCGGATCGAACGGCGTCGTGTCGCGTTGCTGCTTGCGCAGGATCGGTGCGAGCCGGTCGAGCATCCGCGTGTCGAAGCCGGTGCCGACGCGGCCGACGTAGCGCAGCGGCGCAGGCCCGCGCCGCCGCTTGCCGGCCGCTGCCGGCTCGTGCACGCCGAGCAGCAGCGCGCCGAAGCCGTGCCGGCTGCCCGACGGCTCGGTGTAACCGCCGATCACGAACTCCTGCCGGCGCCGGCATTTGAGCTTGATCCACGCGGGCGAGCGACCGCCGCGATAGCGCGATTCCGCGCGCTTGCCGATCAGCCCTTCGAGGCCGGTATCGCAGGCGCTCGCGATCAGCGATGCGACGTCGTCGCCGAGATCCGGCGAAAAGCGCAGCCGCGCGGGGTCGCTGTCGGCGAGCAGCGCTTCGAGCAGGCCGCGGCGCGCGGTGAGCGGTGCGTCGCGCAAGTCGTAACCGTCGAGACAAGGCAGGTCGAACACGAACAGCGTGATCGCATCCGAGTGTCCGGCGCCGATCGCGTTCTGCAGCGCCTGGAAGTCGGGGAGACCGTTCCTGCCGAGCACGACGGCCTCGCCGTCGAGCCAGGCGTCGTCGACGTCGAGCGCCGCGAGCGCGTCGCGCTGCGCGCGCAGCTTCGCGGTCCAGTCGCGGCCTTCGCGCGTCATCAGCTTCACATGCCGGCGGGCGCCCTTGCCCGCAATGCGCGCGAGGATCCGGTAGCCGTCGAATTTCAGTTCGTAGCGCCAGTCGCCCTGCGTCGGCGGGCCGTCGACCAGCGTCGCGAGTTGCGGCGCGACGCGCTCGGGCAGCGGCACGCGTACCGCACCGTCGATCTCGGACGGATCGGCGGGCCGGCGGGCGCGGCTTTCTCTGCTTTCTCTGCTTTCTCGGCTGTCTCGGCCATGATCGTCATGCGCTGCGGCGCGCGTGTCGGTCGAGTCGCGCCGGCCGCGTTGCGCTCCGCGCGCGCGCGTCGAGCGGCTCGCGGCATCCGCACGCGTCGCCGACGCCGCCCCGTCATGCACACTCCCCGGCAGTTCGCCGACGACGTCGAATTCGGCCTCGCTGCGCGCGTCGTCGTCGCGCTCCTTGATCAGCAGCCACTGAACCTGCCGCCCCTCCTGCCGTCCGCTGCGCACGAGCGCCCAGCCGCCGTGCAGCTTTTCGCCGTCGAGCCGGAACGTCAGCTTGCCCGCGCGATAGCCGTCGCGTGCCTGCGCGAGGCCGCCGTCCGGCGTCCACGTGCCTTCGTCCCATACGACGACCGCTCCCGCGCCGTAATGCCCGGCCGGAATCTCGCCTTCGAACGACGCGTATTCGAGCGGATGATCCTCGACCTGCACGGCGAGGCGCTTCACCGACGGATCGACGCTCGGCCCCTTCGGCACGGCCCACGACTTCAGCGTGCCGTCGAGTTCGAGCCGGAAGTCGTAATGCAGGCGCCGCGCGTGGTGCTCCTGGATCACGAAGCGCAGCGGGTGGCCGGCACGCCGGGTCGCCCGCCCGGAAGGTGTCGCGTTCGCCTTCGCGCGCCGCCGCCCGTGCGCGCCTTCGGGTTCCGGCGTCGCGTCGAAGCGGCGTTTGCGGCGATAGGGATCGAGCTTGCCGGCCATCGTGTCACCTCGCGTCGCCGCGCATCATGCGGCGTGCTTGCGGCGCGCGGCGGTTTTCTTCGCCGCATGCTCGCCGGTCGCGGCACGTTTCGCGGCCGTCCGCTTCGCCGCCGGCGTCTTCTCGGCGGAGCCCTTCGGCACGGCCTTCGAAGCCGGCTTGCGGCGCGCGCCGCCGCGCGACGACGCAGGGGAAGACGACGCGTCCGCCTCCGCGCCCTCGTCGTCGCCCGCATTGCGCGGGCCCGCCGCGCGCGCGCCGCCGCCGCCGCCGCCCTTCAGGCTGCGTTTCAGCAGCTCGGTCAGGTCGACCACGTTGGTCGCCGCGCGGCCCGTCTGCGGTGGCCGCTCCTCGATCTCCTCGATCTTGCCCGCGCGCACCTTGCGCTCGACCAGCTCGAGAATGTCGTCGCGAAACGTGTCGTGATACTCGTCCGGCGTCCACTTGCCCGCCATCTCGTCGATCAGCTTCTTCGCCATCCCGAGCTCGCGCGCGGTCACGCCCGCGTGTTTCGCGTCGTCGGCCGGCACCGTCAGTTCGTCGAGCGGCCGCAGTTCTTCCTGCCAGCGCAGCGTGTCGAGCGCGAGCAGCGGCCCGACCGGAATCAGCGCGCCGAGATGCTGGCGGTCGCGCATCACCACGAGCGCGATGCCGATCTTGCCGCTGTCCTTCAGCGCGTCGCGCAGCAGCGCATAGACCTTCTCGCCCTTGCGGTCCGGCACGAGGTAGTACGGCGTGTCGAGATACAGGAACGATACCGCGTCCGCGTCGACGAACGTCAGGATGTCGACGGTTTGCGTCGATTCCGGATTGGCCGCGCGAATCTCCTCGTCGGTCAGCACGACGTAGCGTTCCTTCTCGTACTCGTAGCCGCGCACGATGTCCTCGCGCGCGACCTCCTTGCCGGTGCGCTTGTTGATCTGCCGATAGCCGACCGGGTCCATCGAGCGCTTGTCGAGCAGCCGGAACGACGGCTTCACGGTGCGCGTCGCGGGAAACAGCTGCACGGGCACGTGAACGAGCCCGAAGCTGATCGCGCCTTTCCAGATCATCCGCGATGCCATGCGTGTTCTCCTTTGCCGGGTGCGCGAGCGCGTGGCGGCACACACCAGAAGCCGTCACGGGCATGGATGCGCCGCACGGCGCGTGTCGCGACGGCGGCTAAAGCGTCGATGCGGGCTGCGTCGGTCAGGGCGCGCGCAACGCGCGGTCGAGTTCGGCGCGCGTCACGTCGAGCGCGACGCTGCATTCGATCTCGGCGTCCTCGACACGCGGCTTGTGCTCGTCGACCGCGCGCCGCGCGAGGTCGCACAGCTGCGTGCGCACGCGCAGGCGATCGGCCGCGCCGAGCGACGCATAGCGCGTGAGCACGTCGGGATCGAAACGCAGGTCGACCGCGCAGCGCCATTGACGCGCGTCCTCATCGGACGGCATACGGACCCACGACACCTGGATCGTCAGCCGCCCGGACGCGTCGTCCGCATGCACGACGACGGTAGACTGCGACGGAAAGCCGTTCGCGAGCGCATGCTCGATTTCCGCGATGCGCTGCGAACGGTCGGGGGCGGTCGTCATCGCCTGACAACCCCCAGCAGCAGCGTGACCAGGAAGATCACGACGAAGATGTAGAACAGGATCTTCGCGATCTCGGCCGCGCCGGCCGCGATGCCGCCGAAGCCGAACAAGGCGGCGACGAGCGCGATGATGAGGAAGATGATGGCGTAACGAAGCATGAATGCCTCCTGGAGTCCTGAAGAACGGTGATCGCCGATGCGTGTCGCCGTCGATCACGAATCGTGCTTGTGCCTGGGTTTGCCGTGGACCGGCGTCGAAGCCATTTTTTCGAGTTCCTTTTCGCTCATCGACTTGGCCATCGACTTCGCAGGCGGCTTCAGGTCCTTCATTTTCGTGTCGCCGCGCTTGGCCGACAGGGCGGCTCCTGCGGCGCGTTGCTGTGCCTGGGACTTGGCTGGCATGGCTTTCCTCCTCTCGGTGACGCGCGACGTCCGTGTGGCTCACGGGCGGGCCGCGCGCGGTTCGGACGGTATCGTCATGCGGCGTCGCGCCGGCGCAGGTCGGCCGGCGGAATCTTCATCGCCTGGCGATACTTCGTGACGGTACGACGCGCAAGAAGGATGCCGCGGCCCGCGAGGTTCTGCGCGAGCGCGACGTCGGACAGCGGATCGTTATGGCGCTCGGCGGCGATCATGTCGCGGATCAGCACCTTCGCGGCGGACGCCGAGCACACGCCCTTGCCGGCCGCCTCCAGCTTGCGCGGGAAGAAATGCTTGAACTCGAACGTGCCGTGCGGCGTGGCCATGTACTTGTTGCCCGTCGCGCGCGAGACCGTCGATTCGTGCAGGTCGAGCTCCTCGGCGATGTCGCGCAGCACGAGCGGCTTCATCGCGATCTCGCCGTAGCGGAAGAAGTCGCGCTGCCGGGCGACGATGCACTCGCCGACCCGCTGGATCGTGTCGAAGCGCTTCTGCACGTTGCGGATCAGCCAGCGCGCTTCCTGCAGCTGCTGGCCCAGCGGCGAATCGCGCTCGCCGCTCGACTGCGCGAACAGCGTCGCGTAGCGCTCGTGCAGCCGCGCGCGCGGCAGCACGGCCGGGTTGATCGTCACGATCCATTCGTCGCGCACCTGGCGCACGATCACGTCGGGTATCACGTAGTCGCCGCGCGTGCTGCCGTAGTGATTGCCGGGGCGCGGATCGAGCGCGCGCACCAGCGCGCAGGCGGCCTGCATCGTCGCCTGGTTGCAGCCGAGGCGCCGCTGGATCTCCGCCGTCTCGCGGCGCGCGAGCCGTTCGAGATGGTCGCGCGCGATGGCCTTCGCTTCCGCGAGCGCCGGCGTGCCGGCCGGAATCGCGTTGAGCTGCAGCAGCAGGCACTCGGACAGCGAGCGCGCGGCGATGCCCGGCCGGTCCAGCATCTGCACGAGCCGCAGCGCGACCGTGAGATCCTGTTCCGACAGCAGCCGCGCCGGATCGGCCGCGATCAGCAGCTCGCCCAGCTCCTGCCGCAGGTAGCCGTCCTCGTCGAGCGCGTCGATCACGATGCGCGCGGCCTCGCGGTCGCGCCGGTTCAGCGGATAGAGCCGCAACGCGTCGTGCAGCTGCTGGTGCAGCGACGGCTCGGCGGCCATCCACTCGCCGGGCGACTGATCGCCCGCGTCGTCGGCCTGTCGCCCCGTGCCTCGCGTCGTCGGCGCGGCCGTGTACGACACGTCGCCGTCCGGCGGGCGCACTTCCTCGTGCTCGGGTGGCGGCTCGGGCGGTGCGGCTTCGGCCTCGGGTTCGGGCGCGTCGGCGGCTTCTTCGTCGCCCTGCCCGTCTTCGAGAAACGGATTCGAGTCGAGCGCCTGTCGCAATTCCTGCTGGAATTCGAGCGAAGACAACTGCAGCAGGCGAAGCGACTGCTGAAGCCTCGGCGTGAGTGCCAGATGCTGTCGCATCTGGAGCGCAAGCGTGACGGACATCGATGCCCTCCTGACGGTGTGCGGAATGCGTTTATGCGAATCCATGCAGCTACCGTGCCAGGAAGGCGAAGCGCCGTCCGGCGGGGCTCTCGCGGGTTCGTACCCCGTCGGCCGCGGCCCCGGGCGCCCCCTTTTTTACAAGCGCCAGCAAGTTAGGGGGCACGGCATTCGCTCCGCGCGGATATGCCGTCGCCGTCGCGCGAATATGTCCTCGCAGGCAGTATCGTTGCGCGGCATCCGTGCAGGGTGCCGCGGTCAGTACTGCATCGGCGGCGGCGTGCCCGGCAGCGTTTGACCGCCCTGCACGCCGTTCGGCCCCGGCGGCGGCACGTCGACCGGCTCGCCGCCGGTCGCGCCCGGCGGCAGCGTGTTGTACGGCGACGGGCGCGTGTCGTAACGCGTATTCGCGTCCGGCATCGTCGTGGTCGGCGACGCGCCGTGGCCGTCCGGTGGCGCCGGCGGTGCGCCACGCGTGCCGTAGGGGCCCTGCGGTTGCGTGCATGCGCCCAGTGCGCACGCCGCGGCGAACGCACAGGCGCACACGCGTATCGTCTGGATCGGTTTCATCGGAACCTCCTCCGTGAAGTGCGGTGCGCGGCACCGGGCCGGCCGTGACGGCACGGCTCAGAGCCGGTTGAAATGGAAATCGCCCGCATACGCGTTCGGTGCGCGACGGGCCATCATCGTGTCGAATTCGGCCGCGACGCGCATCAGTGCGCCGCGTTGCCGCTCGATACCGGCCTGCTCAAGCGCCGCGAACGCGTCGGCGTCGAAGGTCACGGTCAGCGACGCCGGATGACCGTCGACGCGAAAGCCGAAATGCAGCGCGCCGGCCGGCTGCTCCTCGGCATGGAACGGCATCGCGCGCGCCTCGAAATGACGGCCGAGCGTCTCGGCCACGTCGCGCAGCATGCCGGGTTTCACGCTGATGCTCATCGTGGGCTCTCCGTGGGTGGGATGGACGCAATCGGCGGCCCGCCGGTCGACGGCGTGTGGACCGGCGGCGCGTGAATGGGCCGCACATGAATCGGCAGCGCGTGAATCGGCCGCACAGGAATCGGCGGCGCAGGAACCGGCAGCCCGTGGTTCGGCCGCGCGTGAATCGGCGGCGCCCGCGTCGGCGGCTCGCGCTCCGGCGGCGGATGCCCGGGCGGGTCGCCTTCCGGATCCTGATAAGGTTCCGGCGTGCCGGGCGGCAAGTCATCCGGCGCGGGCGGCTCGGGGTCCGGTTCGACGTCGGGTATCGGCGGTTCGGGCCGGTGCAGCGACTGGGCGGGGTCTCGGTTCATCGGGGGGCATTCGATCGTTGCGTCGTCCTCGCGGGGCCTGATCGATTGGCGCGGCGTGCGCCGCCCGATCGTCCACGAAAGGCAGGGCCGCAAGCTGCGTGCCGTCTGCGTGCCGGCGTGCACGCCGCCTCGCACGCCGCCTTTCCGCGCGCCGGCGCGCGGTCGCGCGCGCCATCCCGCCGTACGCCGTGCCTTCGCTACACCGCGCGCTGCAATTCTTTCAAGGGCAGCGCGCTACGCGTCGTACGCGGCCATCACGAGCCACAGCTCGTGGTCGTCGTCGCGCACCCGCGCGGCGAGCGCATACGGATCGGCCGGCTCGCACGCGCGCTGCAGCGCGAACCGCGCCGGCTCGGTCGAGCCGAACGTCTCGTCGCCGAGCGGCCGCACGTCGGCCTTGCCTTCGAACATCCGGCGATCCGGCCGGTAGATCAGCGGCTCCTGTTTCCACGCGCTGAAATGGCTCTTCACCGACTCGAACCCGCCGCCGCATACGTTGATCTCATAGCGCACCCCTGGCCGCCGTTTGGGAATCGTCATCGTGCCTCCCGCTTGATTTGCGTGTGTGTGTGCGGAGCATTGCACCGCGCGTTGTGGCCGGCATCCCGCGTCGTCGTCCTGCGTGGTCATCCATCGAAGAAGCGGCAAGTCCCGTGCCGCGCGGTCGCGACGGGCACGGCCGTTGCGCGATCACCGCGTCATCGTCACCGCCTCGGAGCCCAGCTATGAAGGAATCGACCCGAACCGGCCGCGACGCGCCGCACCAACCGCAGCGCGATCCGTCGCCGCCGTTGAAGAACCAGGATCAAACGAAGACGCGCCACTCGGAGCGCCATATCGACAAGCAGCTCGAGGACACGTTCCCCGCGAGCGATCCGCCCGCGACCGGCGGCGTCACGCGCATCGAGCCCGACACGCCGCCGGGCACGCACGACGACGGCCCGTGGCAGGACCCCGCCCGACGCCGCGACGAATGACGGCCGGCACTCGACGGACACCGCTGCCGAACGGCACGCCGCTTGCTGCCCGCTTGTTGCCCCGTACGGCCCGGACTCGCCGACTCACACGGCCCGGACTCAACCCGCAAGGAGGACTTCATGCAACGCGTCAACGAAATCATGTCGCAGGACGTCGTGCGCATCGCGCCGACCGACTCGATCCGTCATGCGGCGCAATTGATGGAGCGCTATGACATCGGCGCGCTGCCCGTATGTGACAACAACCGGCTGATCGGCATGGTCACGGACCGCGATCTCGCGGTGCGCGCGATCTCGGCCGGCAAGCCGCCGGAAACGCGGATCCACGAAGTCGCGTCGGGTCCGATCGAATGGTGTTTCGAGGACGATTCGCTGGAAGAGATCCAGCACTACATGGCCGACGCGCAACTGCGCCGCCTGCCCGTCGTCGATCACGACAAGCGGCTCGTCGGCATGCTGTCGCTCGCGGACATCGCGACGCGCACGGCCGGCCCCGCACGCGACGACGTCGCGAACACGCTCGAAGGCGTGTCGCAACCGAAGCAGACGTGACGGGGCCATTCGCGCCCCGCCCCGACTACCCGCGCGACCCGCAGGGCCCATCCCGGGCACGGTCGCGCTCCACGCAGCCAGGAGGACAACCATGCAGACTCAAGGACAGACCCGCATCGTCGGCAAGGGGGCCGCAACCGCGGCCGGGCCCGGCCCGGACGTGATGGCAGCCGACACGCTGGAAGGCGACAAGGTCTATACGACCGATGGCGACGACGTCGGCAAGATCAAGGACATCATGCTCGATGTGCGCTCGGGCCGCGTCGCGTACGCCGTGCTGTCGAGCGGCGGCCTGCTCGGCATCGGCGACAAGCTGCTTGCGATTCCGTGGAGCGCGCTCACGCTCGATACCGAGCGCAAGTGTTTCCTGCTGTCGGTCTCATCCGAGCGAATCCGCAACGCGCCGGGCTTCGACAAGGATCACTGGCCGGCGATGGCCGACCCGCAATGGGCCGAGCCGCTGCACGAGTACTACGGCAGCACGCCGTACTGGAGCGCGGGCGACGAGCTCGGGCTGACCGATCCGACCGAGGACCTGAACGATCCGCGCGCGCGCGACCAGCATTGATCGCTCTCGATTTGCCGGTGTATTAGCCGACGTGCCCCGCGAAAGCGGGGCTTTTTTTGGGCTTTCTTCGTGACGGATCGCCGGGCCGGCCCGGTCCCGTGAAGCCGGCGTCGCAGGCCGCCGGCCGGGCGTACGGCGCGCCGCACGATTGATAACCAAACAACATCAATCCTTCCAAAATTCGCACTTAACGTTTCCCCGTCTCCGGGCGAACATTGCCAAAACGACAATCGGTCGCGCCCCGCGCCATTCCCGCATTCTCTGGAGACACCCTGATGCACCCCTCGCCCAGCCTTTCGACCGGACGTTCGAAGGCCGCCGCGGTATTCCGCGTGACGGCCGGCAACTTCCTCGAGCAGTTCGACTTCTTCCTGTTCGGCTTCTACGCGACGCAGATCGCCGCCGTGTTCTTTCCCACCGCGAACGAGTTCGCCTCGCTGATGATGACCTTCGCGGTCTTCGGCGCCGGCTTCCTGATGCGGCCGCTGGGCGCGATCGTGCTGGGCGCGTACATCGACGACGTCGGCCGTCGCAAGGGCCTGATCGTCACGCTCGCGATCATGGCGAGCGGCACCATCCTGATCGCGTTCGTCCCCGGTTATGCGACGATCGGCCTGCTCGCGCCCGCGCTCGTGCTGATCGGGCGACTGCTGCAGGGCTTTTCGGCAGGCGCGGAACTGGGCGGCGTGTCGGTCTACCTCGCCGAAATGGCCACGCCCGGCCGCAAGGGCTTCTTCACGAGCTGGCAGTCGGCCAGCCAGCAGGTCGCGATCGTCGTCGCGGCCGGCCTCGGCTTCGCGCTCAATCAATGGCTGAGCGCATCGGCGATCGCCGCGTGGGGATGGCGCGTGCCGTTCTTCGTCGGCTGCATGATCGTGCCGTTCATCTTCATGCTGCGCCGCAACCTCGAGGAAACGCAGGAGTTCAAGGCGCGCCGGCACCGCCCGAGCATGAAGGAAGTGTTCGGCACGCTGGCTCACAACTGGGGTGTCGTGGTCGCCGGCATGATGCTGGTCGCGATGACGACCACGAGCTTCTACCTGATCACCGTCTACGCGCCGACGTTCGGCAAGACGGTCCTGCACCTGAGCACCGCGGACAGCCTGCTCGTCACGCTGTGCGTCGGCGTGTCGAACTTCGTGTGGCTGCCGATCGGCGGCGCGCTGTCCGATCGCATCGGCCGCCGGCCGCTGCTGGTCGGCATGACGCTGCTCGCGATCGCCACCGCGTACCCCGCGCTGTCGCTGCTCGCGCATGCGCCGTCGTTCATCAACATGCTGCTCGTGCTGCTGTGGCTGTCGTTCATGTACGGGATCTACAACGGCGCGATGGTCGTCGCGCTGACGGAAGTGATGCCCGTCGAGGTGCGCGTGGCTGGCTTCTCGCTCGCCTACAGCCTCGCGACGGCCGTGTTCGGCGGCTTCACGCCTGCCATCTCCACGGCGCTGATTCACATGACGGGCGACAAGGCCGCACCCGGTTACTGGATGAGCCTCGCCGCGGTGTGCGCGCTGCTCGCGACGTTCGTACTCTATCGCCGCCACCCGGCGACGCTGACACCGGCGCACTGACGCCGCATTCCGAACCCCTGCCCCGACTTCGCACGACCCAGGCCACGACCACGACCATGAAGAATCTGCTCCTGAAACTGTGCGCGACCGCACTCGTCGCCACCTCCGCAATCGCCGCGAACGTGCAGGCCGCCGAGCTGCACGTGATGAGCTCGGGCGGCTTCACCGCCGCCTACAAGCGGCTCGGCCCGCAGTTCGCGGCCCGCACGGGCAACACGCTCGACACCGCGCTCGGCCCGTCGATGGGCAAGTCGCCCGAAGCGATTCCGAACCGGCTGGCGCGCGGCGAGCCGGCCGACGCGGTGATCATGGTCGGCTACGCGCTCGACGACCTGATCAAGCAAGGCAAGGTGATCCCCGGATCGCGCGTCGAGCTGGCCGATTCGCGGATCGGCATGGTCGTGCGCGACGGCGCGGCGAAACCCGACATCAGCTCGGCCGACGGCCTCAGGGAAGCGCTGCTGCATGCGAAGTCGATCGCCTACTCGGACAGCGCGAGCGGCGTCTACATCGAGCGGGAATTGTTCAAGAAGCTCGGCATCGAAGACCAGGTGAAATCGAAGGCGAAGATGATCCCGCGGATCCCGGTCGCCTCCGTGGTCGCGAACGGCGACTACGAAATCGGCTTTCAGCAGGTGAGCGAACTGCTGCCCGTGAAGGGCGCGACCTTCGTCGGCAAGATTCCCGAAGCGCTGCAGTCCGTCACGCGCTTCGCGGCCGGCATCCCGGTCGGCGCGCAGCATCCGGAGGAAGCGAAGGCGCTCCTCGACTATCTCGCGTCGCCCGACGTGCAGGCGGAAGTCAAATCGACCGGGCTGGATTCCGTCTCCGCGCATTGAGCCCGCAAGCCGGGAAGGCGCGCGTCAGACCGCCTTCCCGTCGCGCCCGGCGCCGGCCCCGGCATCGTCGGCGCCATTCGGGCCTTCCGGCCCGGCCGCGTTCAGCACCCGCACGAGACGCGCACGATCGCACGCCCCTTCCCACGACGATACGAAGATCACCGCGCACGCATTGCTGATCACGCTCGTCAGCGCACGCGCCTCGGACATGAAGCGATCGATGCCGACCAGCAGCGCGACCCCGGCAACCGGCAGGTCGGGCATCACGGCAAGCGTCGCGACGAGCGCCACGAGCCCGCTGCCGGACACGCCGGCCGCGCCCTTCGACGTCAGCAGCATGACGGCCAGCATCGCCGCGATCTGCGGCGCGGACAGCGGCACGTCGCACGCCTGCGCAATGAACAATGCCGCGAGCGTCAGATAGATCGCGGTGCCGTCCAGGTTGAACGAATAGCCGGCCGGCAACACGAGCCCCACCACGCCCTTGTCGCAACCGAGCGACTCCAGCTTGACGATCAGCCGCGGCAATACCGGCTCCGTCGACGAGGTCGCGAGGACGATCAGCAGCTCCTCGCGCAGGTAGCGCAGCAGCCGCCACAACGCGAATCCGTGCAACCGCGCGAGCGGTGCGAGCACCAGCGCGACGAACAGCCCGCAGGCCATGTAGAACGACATCATCAGCCGCGCGAGCGAGCCGACCGAGCCGATGCCGAAGCGGCCCACCGTGAAGGCCATCGCGCCGAATGCGCCGAGCGGGGCGAGCCGCATGATCATCGCCAGCACGCGAAAGACGATCTGCGCGACGCCGTCGATCAGCGCCAGCACGGGCCGGCCCGCCTGCGGAGCCGCATTGAGCGAAAAGCCGAACAGCAGCGCCAGCAGCAGCACCGGCAGCACCTCGCCCTGCTGGAACGCGCCGAGCATCGTGTCCGGGATCACGCTCAACGCAAACTCGACCAAGCCGCGCGGCGGCGCATGCCGCGTATAGGGCGCAAGGACGCTCGCGTCGAGATGGCGCACGTCCACGTGCATGCCGGCGCCCGGCTGCAGCACGAACGCGGCGACGAGCCCGAAGGCGAGCGCTGCGGCGGTCAGCAGATAGAACAGCACCAGCGCGCGGACGATCGTGCGCCCGATGGCCGTTCCGTTCGCCAGCGACGTGATGCCCGACACGATCGTGCAGAACACGACCGGCGCGATCATCATCCGCACGAGGCCGACGAAGGCATCGCCGAGCGGCTTGAGCATCGCGCCCGCCGACGGCCAGAAATGGCCGACGCTCACGCCGAGCACCATCGCCAGCAGAACCTGCACGTAGAGCGAACGAAGCGGTCTTGCCAGCGTCACGATGCGGTCTTGCCCGATGTTCCGGCCGTATTCGCCGTATGCGCCACCTGTTTCGATCCATCGCCGCGCTTCGCATCGACGACCGCCTGGTGGAACGCTTCCGCGGCCGGTGTGAGCGGGCGTCCGCGCCGTTTCACGATGCCCACGCGGCGCTTGACCGCCGGCTCGACGAGCGGCACGCTCGTGAGCAGCGGATGGTCGTGCCCGGGCATCGCCATCGACGGTACCGCGGCGACGCCGAGCCCTGCCTCGACCAGCCCGAGCATGGTCGTCACGTGGCGCGTCTCGCACACGCTCGGCGCCCGCGGCGCGACGCTCGTCAGCGCCTGGTCGAGCAACAGGCGGTTGCCGGACGTCTTGTCCACCGACACGTACTCGTACTCGTAAAGCTCGTTCCAGGTCACGCGCTTCTTGCGCGCGAGCGGATGGTCGCGCCGGCACGCGGCGACGAACCGCTCCTGCAGCAGCAGCTTGAATTCGACCTCGGGCTCCTGGCTGCCCATGAAGCTCACGCCGAAATCGGCCTCGCCGCTGATGACGGCGCTCAGCACCTCGTTCGCGCTCGCGTCCAGCAGCTTGACCCGAATGCGCGGAAAGCGGCGGTGATAGCTTGCGATCACGTTCGGCAGAAAGTAGTAGGCGACCGACGGCACGCACGCGATCGTCACGTGACCGAGCCGGCTCGACGAAACGTCGCGGATGCCGAGCAGCGCGACGTCGAGATCGTCCAGCAACTGCTCGGCGCTCGGCGCGAACACGCGGCCGACGGTGGTCAGCGAGACGCTGCGCGTGGTGCGCTCGAACAGACGCACGCCGAGCGCTTCCTCCAGTTTGTCGATCCGGCGGCTCAACGCGGGCTGCGAAATGCTGATCGCCTCGGCGGCCTTCCGGAAGCTGCCCAGCTCCACCACCGCGCGAAACGCCTGCAAATCGGTCAAATCGAAGTTGATTCCCACGGGCCGTGTCTCCACATCTCGAATGCCCGGTATTTTGCATGATTCGGGCAGCCACACCCAGCCCGGAGATGCCCGGCTCCGCCGCCCCGCTACGCGCGATGCCGCAACGCATCGATCACGATCGAAAACGCGCGCGACGCCTGGCGGCGGCTCGGGTAGTACGCGTGATAGCCGGGAAAGACCGGGCACCAGTCCGGCATCACGATGCGCAGCCTGCCGGCGTGCACGTGGTCGAGCACGATGTCCTCGGTGACGAACGCGATGCCGAATCCGTCGAGCGCCGCCTGCAGCATCTGCGGCTGCGTGTTGCAGGTGATCCGCCCATTCACGCGCGCCTGGATCTCGTTCCTGCCCTTCTTCAGCTCCCATGCGTAGATGCCCTTCGCGGTCGCGAGCCGCAGCGTCACGCAATCGTGATCGAGCAGGTCCTGCGGCGTCTTCGGCGGCTTGCGGCCGTCGAAATAGGCCGGCGACGCAACCATCGCCATCCGGATGTCCGGGCTGATGCGCACCGCGATCATGTCCTTCGCGACCTGGTTGCCGTAGCGCACGCCGATGTCGTAGCGCTCCTCGACGATGTTCGACAGCCCGTAGTCGACCGAGAACTCGACGCGGATGTCGGGGTAGTCGGGCAGCACCTTCCTGAGCTTCGGCCAGATGATCGTGTCGATCGGATGCTCGGTGGCCGTGATCCGCACGACGCCGGCCGGCTTGTCGCGGAAATCGGCCACCGCGGCGAGCTTCGTTTCGATCTCGTCGATGCGCGGCGCGACGGTCCGGAACAGTTCCTCGCCCGCTTCGGTCGTCGCCACGCTGCGCGTCGTGCGCGTCAGCAGCCGCACGCCGAGCCGCGCTTCGAAATCGCGCACCGTCTGGCTCAGCGCCGATTGCGACACACCGAGGCGCGCCGCCGCGCGCGTGAAGCTCCGGTCGCGCGCCACAGCGAGAAACGCCAGCAGATCGTTGAGGTTTTCGCGCGGCATATCGGGCGGCTCCTGTCGAAACGGACGCCCATCCTAGCACCGACGCCGCCGCGCGCCACCCGGTATGGCCTCAGTCGATTCATTAGACTGACTTATAAGTCCAAGCGCGCCGCGCTACTTAATCGATCGATCGTGGGTCGATAGACTGCGAAGCCTTCGGGTCCCCGTGCGGCCGTAGCCGACTTTGGGGATCTCCCCTGCATTCCTTTCCGGAGTCCGTCTCGTGAAATCCACTCTTCTCCTCCTCGTCGCCGCACTCGCCGTGTCCGGCCCGTGGTTCGCCCATGCGCAAGGCTTGACGCGCGAGCAGGTGCGCGAGGACATGATTCGCTACGAAGCCGCCGGCTTCAATCCGGCACGCGCGAATCCGCGCACGTGGGTGGACGATGCCCAGGCCGCGTCCGTACGCGTCATGGCCGCGCACGATGCCGGCGCCCGCACGCATCTGGCCGATCGCGGCGCGGCCGCCGCGCGCTGCGACTGACCGACGCCGCCCCTTCGCCCACGATCCGCACCGCTTCGACGATGCAAGCCGTTGCCACTTCCGACCGGCGCCCCGCGCCCGTTCAAACCGCCGCATGGGGCGCCGTCCTCGCGATGGCGCTCGGCGCGTTCGCGCTCGTCGCGTCCGAATTCATGCCGGTCAGCCTGCTGACGCCGATCGCCACGGACCTGCACGTCAGCGAAGGCCAGGCGGGCCAGGCCATTTCCGTGTCCGGCGCCTTCGCGCTCGTGACGAGCCTGTTCATCGCGTCGCTGGCCGGGCGGCGCGATCGCAAGCGGCTGCTGCTCGTGCTGACGCTGCTGACGATCGTCTCCGGCACGATCGTTGCGTTCGCACCGAATTACGTTGCCTTCATCGCGGGGCGCGCACTGATCGGTGTTGCGATCGGCGGGTTCTGGTCGATGTCGGCCGCGACCGCGATGCGGCTGGTGCCCGATGCCCAGGTGCCGCGCGCGCTGGCGATCGTGAACGGCGGCAACGCGCTCGCGACCGTCGTCGCGGCGCCGCTCGGCAGCTTTCTCGGCGGCATCGTCGGCTGGCGCTGGGCATTCTTCTGCGTCGTGCCGGTCGCGGCGCTCGCGTTCGGCTGGAAACTCGTCAGCCTGCCGCCGATGAAAGCCGCATCGCACGCGGCGCCCGCCAATGCGCTCGCACTGCTCGGCCGCGTGCCGGTCGCGCTCGGCATGGCGGCCGTCAGCCTGCTGTTCATGGGACAGTTCGCGCTGTTCACGTACCTGCGGCCGTTCCTCGAAACGGTGACGCACGTCGGCAATGCCACGCTGTCGCTGATGCTGCTCGCGATCGGCATGGCCGGGGTCGCGGGGACGATCCTGATCGGTGCGTGCCTGAAGAACGGGCTGTATCGCACGCTCGGCGTCACCCCGCTGCTGATGGCCGCGATCGCCGTCGCGCTCGTGTGGTGCGGCGCGTCGACCGCCGCCACCGCGGGCCTGCTTGCCCTGTGGGGACTGACCGGCACGGCCGCGCCCGTCGGCTGGTGGACGTGGCTCGCGCGCACGCTGCCGCATGACGCGGAAGCCGCCGGCGGGCTGATGGTCGCGGTCGTGCAGTTCGCGATCGCGCTCGGCGCGACGACAGGCGGCCTGCTGTACGACCTGCACGGCTATCGCGCGACCTTCGCGATGAGTGCGGCGCTGCTCGTTTGCGCCGGCGTGGCGGCGTTCGCGGCGGGACGCGCCGCCGCTGCGCGCACGGCAGGCGGCTGAGCACCGCACGACGGCGCTCTAGGCCGCTCCGGGCCGCTCGATGCCGTTTTGCAAGTCGTACCGTGCAAGGCGGCTGGAGCATCGCCGGGGGCTGCTTGGATCCCCTGTCCCCCGCCATCACCGGACGCGGTTCCGACACACGACGCGTCCATCGCGACCGCACGCGGCATGCCGGTTGCTGCATCTCGTCGATATCGTCGATACGGGAGCCGCCGATGCACACACTGCCGATGTTCCGCCCCGGCAACGCCTTCGATCGGCCTGTCGCGCGCGCCCGAGCATGCCGCTTCGCGCGCGCGGCGTCGGCCTGCACCGGAGGACTGGCATGAAGCGCGACGCGAGCACGAAACCGGCGGCGGTCCCGGCCGCCGCCGACACACCGGCCACGCTCGACGCATGCCGCCGCTGCGGGCTGTGGGAACATGCGACCCAGCCGGTGCCCGGCGCCGGGCCCGTCGACGCACGCATCATGCTGGTCGGCGAACAGCCGGGCGACCAGGAGGACCGCGCGGGCATCCCGTTCGTCGGCGCGGCGGGCCGCATGCTCGACCGCGCGCTCGACGAGGCCGGTATCGCACGCACGAGCGTCTACCTGACCAACGCGGTCAAGCACTTCAAATGGGAACCGCGCGGCAAGCGGCGGCTGCACAAGACGCCCGCGCAGCGCGAGGTCGCCGCCTGCCGCTACTGGCTCGAACGCGAGCTCGACGCGGTGAGCCCGCGCGTGATCGTCGCGCTCGGCGCGACGGCGCTGCGCGCGGTGCTGCAGGACAACGACGCGACGGTGGAGCGCACGCGCAAGCCGGTGCGCTCGCCGGACGGCTGTCTCGTCGTCGCGACCTATCACCCGTCCTACGTGCTGCGCACGCGCGGCGCCGATTCGCGCGAGCATGCGTACCGGACGCTCGTCGACGCGCTGCGCACCGCGTCGCGCCTCGCGCGCGGCAACGGCGGCGCGCACGAGGCATCGGGAGACGCGGAATGAGCAACCTGCGCGGCGGCGCGTCGCGCGACACCCCGGCCACCACCACCGCCGCGAAGCCCTGGTACCGTCGGCTCGGCCCCGGCCTGCTCGCGGGCGCGTCCGACGCCGATCCGAGCAACGTCGCCGTCTATGCGCAGGCCGGCAGCCAGTTCGGCTTCCACATGCTGTGGATGATCGTGATCACGCTGCCGATGATGGTGGCCGTGCAGCTCGCGGCGGCATTCATCGGGCGCGCCAACCGCGAAGGCCTCGTGGCCGGCATCCGCGAGCAGTTCTCCGTCCGCCTCGCCAAGGCCCTGATCGTCATGGTGGTGATCGTCAATGTCGTGAACGTCGGCGCCGACCTCGCCGCGATGGGTGATGCGACCGCGCTCGTCGCCGGCGGCCGCAGCTACTGGTATGCGCCCGTCTACGGCATCGCGTCGCTCGCGCTGCAGGTGCTGCTGTCCTACGAACGCTACGCGCGCTGGCTCAAATGGATGACGTTCGGCCTGCTCGCCTACGTGCTCGAACTCGGCTTCGTGCACATCGACTGGCGCGGCCTGCTGCACGCGATCGTCCTGCCGCACATCGCGTTCACGCACGACTATGCGACGACGGCGGTCGCGGTGCTCGGCACGACACTGAGCCCGTACCTGTTCGTATGGCAGGCCGCGCTCGAAGTCGAGGAAACCCAGGTCGAGCGCCGCAACGGCGACACCGCGTGCACGCCCGGCGCGCGCCGTGAAACCGGGCGGCGCATCACGTTCGACACCTGGACCGGGATGATCGTCACCAACGCGGTGTCGTTCTGCATCATGGTGATCGGCGCGGCGGTGTTCTTCTCGCACGGCAAGCACGACATCGGCTCCACCGCGCAGGCTGCCGAGGCGCTGCGCCCGATCGCCGGCGAGGCGGCATTCGTCGTGTTCGCGTTCGGCATCGTCGGCTGCGGGCTGCTCGCGATCCCCGCGTTCGCGGGCAGCGCCGCATACGGTTGCGCGGAGGCGTGGCGGTTCCGCGAAGGGCTGAACGAACCGGTGCGGCGCGCACCCGCGTTCTATGCGGTACTGGCCGGCTGCGTGGTCGTCGGCATCGCGATCTGCTTCAGCCCGGTCGATCCGATCAAGGCGTTGTACTGGAGCGCGGTGCTCAACGGCGTCGCGGCGGTGCCGATGCTGGTGCTCGTGATGCTGCTGTCGCAGCGGCGCGATTCGGCCGGCCAGCCGGGCAGCGGCATCGCGTCGAAGGTGTTCGGGTGGCTGGCGGTCGCGCTGATGGCGGCATCGGTGGTCGTGATGGCCGCGGACATGCTGAGCTGATCAGGACGGCATGGTTGCGCCTGCAACCGTTCACGCGTGACGGACGGCGTGGAAAGCGAACGCCCCTGAGGGTCGGGTGACAACCGGGCACGCCGCGCGAGCGGCGTCGCCCGGTTGCCCGACCGGCAGCGTCACATCATCTTGCCGCGCGACTTTTCGGCCCGCGCCGCATCGGCCGCCGACTCGACCTTCTTCACTTCTTCCGGCGGCGGCAGCACCGCCTTGAAGCCCATCGAGTCGATCCACATCTCGCGCGCCCAGCCGCGGGTGTGATACAGGTGATGGTCCTCGTCCGCCTCCACCTCGTCGTGCGCGGCCTTCAGCGCCTTCGCCGCGTCGCGATCGCGCAACTGGTCGGCCGCATAGCCGATCAGCTCCCAGTTCAGGTGGTCCTTCGTCTCGGCGAGCACCACGCACTCGGCCGCGACGATCTGCGCGACCGCCGGGTCGGCCTGCTTCTTCGCCTGCTCGATCACCTGGACGAGCGACTTGCCGGTTGCCGCCACGGCGGCGCGCCCCGGCGACTGCGTATCCGGATCGAGGCCGAGCGTGTCGAATACCTTGCGCAACACTTCCTGGTGATGCATCGTTTCGCGGTGGTACTTCTCCCATTCCTTGTGCAGGTCCTCGTCGGTCGCACACTTGAGCGCGGCCTCGTAGATCTTCGCGCCGCCGAGCTCGGTTTCGTATGCCTGGCACAGCAACGCCAGGATGCCTTCGTGCTTCGATTGCCGTTGGCCCATGACTGCTTCTCCGAAAAAACGGGCCGCCCGCGCGGCCCTGGGGTTGAACCGGGCACGCGTTACTGCGCGCCCACCTTGCGCTGAAGTGCTTCCGCCATGCTCAGGTGATGCCTGAGCGTCGGCAGCGCGGCGGTCGCGAACGCCCGCAGCTGCGCGTCCTGGCCGCCACGCGCCTCGTCTTCGAACAGCGCGACCGCCTTCTTGTGCGCGTCCGGGCCGGCCGCGGCCACATACGCCGTGTCGAAGTCGTGTCCGCTCTTGCCGCGCAACGCTTCGACGTCCGGGTCGTGGATCTGCTCGACCTGCGGCTTCATGCCCGCGCGCGCGGCGACCTCGTCGAGCTTCGCGTTCGCCTTGCCGTGGTCGGCCACCATGCGTTGCGCGAACGCGCGCACGTCCGGCGACCGCGCCTGCTTCAACGCGAGCTGGCTCGCCTGCACTTCGGCCTTGCCGGCCAGCGCGGCCTTGTCGACGAATTCCGCATCGCCGCGCTGCGGCGCCTTCGCGATGCCCGGATCGCCCGCGCCGGCGGCGCCCGACGACGGGTTGATCACGCCGCCCGGCACATGCGAATTCGACGCGGGCGGCTCGCTCGGCGCCTGTGCCTGCGCGAGCCCCGCCATGGCGAGTACGCCCGCGGCGAGCGCCGCGATCGTCCAGTTGGGTTGTTTCATGCGCTTTCTCCTGGTGTGGCGGGCATCGTCACCCGCCGACGATCGAGCCGCCGTTCGGATGCAAGGTCTGTCCCGTCATGTAGCTCGCGCCGTCCGACGCGAGCAGCACATAGCAGCCGATCAGCTCGTCCGGCTGCCCCGGCCGCTTGAGCGGCACGTTCGAGCCGAACGTCGCGACCTGTTCGGCGGTGAAGGTCGACGGGATCAGCGGCGTCCAGATCGGCCCCGGCGCGACGGCGTTCACGCGAATGTCGCGCTCGGCCAGCTCGATCGACAGCGAACGCGTGAACGCGACGATCGCGCCCTTGGTCGCCGAGTAGTCGGGCAGCTTCGGGCTGCCGTGATATGCGGTCACCGACGCGGTGTTGACGATGCGCCCGCCCGCTTTCATGTGCGGCAGCGCGGCCTGAGTGCAGAAAAACATGCCGTACACGTTCGTGCGGAACGTGCGCTCGAGCTGCTCCTCGGTCACGTCCTCGATGCCCGGCTGCGGGTGCTGTTCGCCCGCGTTGTTGACCAGCACGTCGAGGCGCCCCAGCCGCTCGACCGTGCGCGCGACGGCGTCGCGCGCCTGCCGGCGGTCGCCGACGTCGCAAGCGATGGCCTCGCAGCGCCGCCCCGCCTCCTCGATCAGGCGCTTCGTGTGCGCGGCATCGTCGGATTCGTTCAGGTAGACGATCGCGACGTCCGCGCCCTCCTTCGCGAAACCGATCGCGATCGCGCGGCCGATCCCGCTGTCGCCGCCCGTCACGAGCGCGACCTTGCCGGCGAGCCTGCCGCTGCCGACGTAGTCGGCCGCCTCGTCGCGCGGCTTCGGATGCATGTCCCGCTCGGTGCCCGGCTGCCGGGCCTGTTCCTGGGGTGGCAGGGTCTTTGCCGTCGTCATGGGTTCCTCCTTGAACGAGTGTCGGCGAGACGTCGCAAGCGGCATGCCGCGCGGCGGCCCGGCCCGGTGCACGTGCGATGCCCGCGCGCCGCACGCCGCGTTGCAAGCGCGTGCAGAAACGGCATGCTCAGCGCGGCGTGCCCTGCGTCGTGCCGTCCGGCCGGCGCACCGGATCGAAGTCGCGCCATTCGCCGTCCTGCCAGTCGCCTTCGACACGTTCGATCGCTTGCGCACCGGTCGCACGCAGCACGTCTTCCGCGGTGGCCGCGGTCGTCGACGTCACGCGCGCGGCCAGGATCACGCCGGTTTCGGTCTTCGCGAGCGCGCCCTTGCCTTCGGCCTGCTCGCCGCGCATCCGGCCGAGCGCGCCGCCGAACGCACCGAGATAGGCACCGGTGAGCGCACCGGCGGCCGGCACGAACCAGTAGCGCACGCCGAACGCATAGACGATCAGCCCGACGATCGCGCCGATCAGCAGCCCGCGCAGCGCGCCGACCAGCGCGCCGCGGCCGCCGGGCTTCGCAGCCGTATCGGCATACACGTCGCCGCCGATCGGAAAGCGCGCGTGCTGGCCGCCCGGGTTCAGGAAAAAGATCGACACGTCGTCCGGGCCGAACGCGCGCTCGTAAAGGTGGCGCGCCCCACCTTCCGCTTCATCGAACGTCGTGAAGCGGCCTGCGACGATCATCGCCATGGTCGTGCTCCTCGTGGCCGTAGGGTGCCGCACACGCGAGCGCGGGCGCGACGCGACGCGGGGGCGCTCACATCAGCCGCCCGAGCTCCTTGGATACCGATGCCGGCGTGCCGTATTCGCGATCGGGGATCTGCCTGAGCATGTCGAGTACGCGCGGGTCGGCATGCGAGCGCTCCGCGCACTGGACCACCTCCGCCTTGCTCGCCGGATAGTCCATCCCCTTCAGCGCCTTCTGCACGTCGACCGGGCTCGGCGCCTTGCCGTGCCCGCTCTGGTGGCCGCCCTTGTCGTGATCCTGCTGCTCGCGCTCGCCTTCATGCGCGCGCGCGTGGCTGTATTCGTGGCCCGTATGTTGTCGGGATGACATGGAAACCTCCTTCGAATGAAAAACGGAAAGGCACGCCATTACGTCGGGGTGCGCCGCGACCGCGCGAACGCGGCAACCATCAGCGCCGCCGCGCCCAGCGCGACCGCGCCCGCGACCTTCGGCCGCTGCACCACCGCGTTGTATGCGCAAGCGCGCAGCACGGGCCCGTCCATCCCTTCGCGTTCGTGCAGCGCATGGCGGGACTCGTACAGCGCGTTGTCGTCGCGCGGCCGCGCGGGGCGCACCGTGCGCTGGCCGCGCGAGAACAGCGTGGCCGCGATGCGATCGAACAGGCGCGGCGCGTGATACGCGCCGGCCGACGTGAGCTTCGCGGCACCGCCGACGAACAGCGCGCGGCGCGGGTGCGCCGCCGCGAACAGGATCGCGTCGGCGACGAGCTCCGGGTCGTAGATCGGGGGCGGCAGCCGCGCCTCGACATTCATGTAGTTCTTCGCGTGCATCACGAACATCGTGTCGATCGCGGCCGGCTTGATCAGCGTGACGGACACCGGCAGGCGATCGGACTCGAGCTCGAGGCGCAGCGAATCGGTGAAACCCTTCACCGCGTGCTTCGATGCCGCATACGCGCTCTGCAGCGGCACCGGCGCGTCGGACGCCTCGCTGCCCATGTTGATGATCGCGCCGCCGTGGAAATCGCTCTTGCGCCGGAAATGATCCGACGCGACGAGCGAGCCGTGCACGACACCCCAGTAGTTGGTGTCGAACAGCCGGCGCTGATCCTCGAGCGGCACCGCCGCCGCCGTGCCGAAGATCGACACGCCCGCGTTGTTGACCCAGGTGTCGAAGCCGCCATAGGTATCGGCCGCCGTCGCGGCCGCGCGCTGCAGGTCCTCGAGAATGCCGACGTCGCCGGCGACCGGCACCGCGAGGCCGCCGTGCTGGCGGATTTCCTCGCACAGCGTGTTCAGCGCGTCAGCGTTGCGCGCGAACAGCACCAGCTTCGCCCCGCGCCGTGCCGCCTTGCGCGCGGTGACGAGGCCGATGCCGCTGGTGGCGCCCGTGATCACGATCGTCTGCTCGCCGACCGGTTTGAGCATGCAGTTCATCACTGGACTCCTTCTGCGGGGCCGGTTATTTCGGGCGGATGGTCAGCTGGTCGCGCACGTCCTGCACGCCGTCGATCTGCCTGACGACACCGACGGCCTGCGTGCGCTGCTGCTCGTCCGGCACGCTGCCGGTCAGCATCACGACGCCGTGACGCGTCTTCACGTGAATGTCGCCGGCCGACAGGCCGCTCGTGCCGACCAGCTCGGCCTTCGCCTTGGTCGTGATGGTCGCGTCGCGGATCTTCGTGCCGGTGCTCGAATGCGTCATCGACGACGATGACGACGACGACATGGATGACGATGCCGAGCCGTCGTCTCCGGCGGCGAACACGTTCGGCGCGACGGCGATACAGGCGGTGGCCGCGGCGATCGCGACCGCCATGCCGAGACGGCTGGCGGGATGACGGCGGAATCGCGGTGCGCGGGCTTGCAGCGGGAATACCTTCATCGTGACCTCCTATCGTGAGGCCGGCGTGGCCGGCGGACGTCCGGGTGTCGCAAATCGCGTGCCGCGCGCACCCGGCCGCATCCACGCGCGGCCCGCCGATCGGACGCCCTTTCATCCAACCCGTTGTAATTATTTCGGCACCTGGGCGGGGCGTGTCCCCCGCAAAGTGACGGGCATGGCGATTGCCGCAGAGGGACGCAACGGGGCTCGCCGGCGCGGGCCCCGACCTCGGGAGCCATACCATGCAAAGAATCGCGTTGATCAGTGAACATGCGTCACCGCTGGGGGTGATCGGCGGCGTGGACGCGGGCGGCCAGAACATCTACGTCGCGAACGTCGCGAAGCAGCTGGCCGAGCGCGACCTCGACGTCGACGTCTACACCCGCTGCGACGATCCGCACCTGCCGGAAGTCGTGCAGATCGGCCCGCGCATGCGCGTGATCCACGTGCCGGCCGGGCCGCCCGCCGCCGTGCCGAAGGAACGGCTGCTGCCGTACATGGGTGCGTTCGCGGACTACATGACCGCGCGCATGCGGCGCGAGCCCGACCCGGTCGACGTGATGCACGCGAACTTCTTCATGTCGGGCGAGGCCGCGCTGCGCGTGAAGCAGCGTCTCGGGATCCCGCTCGTCATGACGTTCCATGCGCTCGGCCGCGTGCGCCGGCTGCATCAGGGCGCGGCCGACGGTTTCCCCGACGAACGCTTCGCGATCGAGGACACGCTCGCGCGCCGCTCGGACCGGCTGATCGCCGAGTGCCCGCAGGATGCGCTCGACCTGACCACGCACTATCGCGCCGATGCCGCGCGCATCGAGATCGTGCCCTGCGGGTTCGATGCGGGTGAATTCCGGCCGGTGCCGCGCGTCGATGCGCGTGCGCGGCTCGGCTGGCCCCACGATGCGTTCGTCGTGCTGCAGCTCGGGCGGCTCGTGCCGCGCAAGGGCATCGACACCGTGATCGACGCGCTCGCGCGTATGCCACGTGACCCGAACCGGCCGACGCGGCTCTACATCGTCGGCGGCAGCCACGCGACGCCCGACCCGGCGCGCGATCCGGAACTCGCACGCCTCGCCGCGCTCGCGCACGACGCCGGCATCGCGGAACGCGTGACGTTCGTGGGCCGGCGCGAGCGCGACGCGCTGCACCTGTACTACAGCGCGGCGGACGTCTTCGTGACGACGCCGTGGTACGAGCCGTTCGGCATCACGCCGGTCGAGGCGATGGCATGTGCCGCGCCGGTGATCGGCAGCGACGTCGGCGGCATCCGCACGACGGTCGACGACGGCGTCACCGGCTACCTGGTGCCGCCGCGCGATCCGGCCGCGCTCGCCGGGCGGCTCGTGCAGCTGCGCGCGCAACCGGCGCTGTGCGATGCGCTCGGCCGGGCCGGTTACCTGCGCGCCCACCGCTTCTACACATGGCGCGGCGTGACCGACCGCCTCGTCGACATCTACCGCGACGTCGCGCATCCTCAACGTGCCGGCACGGCGGCCGGCAGCCGCCGCACGCCCGTCGCGACCACGCCGGGCGTACTCGCCCACCGCAAGGAGAATGCATGATGAAGGGCTATGATCGCAAACGGGTGCTCGTCACCGGCGGCGCCGGGTTTCTCGGTTCGCATCTGTGCGAACGCCTCGTGACGGCCGGGCACGACGTGCTGTGCGTCGACAATTTCTACACGGGCGCGAAGGACAACATCGCGCACCTGCGCGATGCGCCGAACTTCGAGCTGATGCGGCACGACGTGACGTTTCCGCTGTACGTCGAGGTCGATGAAATCTACAACCTCGCATGCCCGGCGTCCCCCGTGCACTATCAGCGCGACCCGGTGCAGACGACCAAGACCAGCGTGCATGGCGCGATCAATTTGCTCGGCCTCGCGAAGCGCGTGAAGGCGCGCATCCTGCAGGCATCGACGAGCGAAGTGTACGGCGACCCCGACGTGCATCCGCAGGACGAGCGCTACTGCGGCCGCGTGAACCCGATCGGCATCCGCGCGTGCTACGACGAAGGCAAGCGCTGCGCGGAAACGCTGTTCATGGACTATCACCGCCAGTACGGCGTCGACGTGCGGATCGCGCGGATCTTCAACACGTACGGGCCGCGCATGCATCCGGCCGACGGGCGCGTCGTGTCGAACTTCATCACGCAGGCGCTGGCCGGCGAAGCGTTGACCGTCTACGGCGACGGCAGGCAGACGCGCTCGTTCTGCTATGTCGACGACATGGTCGATGCGCTGATCCGGCTGATGGACGAACCCGGCGACGCCTGCGAGCCGGTGAACCTCGGCAGCGACGACGAGATCGCGATGATCGACGTGGCGCGCGAGGTCGTGAGGATCGTCGGCGCGACGGTCGCGATCGAGTTCCGTCCGTTGCCGTCCGACGATCCGCGTCAGCGCCGGCCCGATCTCGACGCCGCGCACCGGCGCCTCGGCTGGCGCGCGACGACGCCGCTCGCGAGCGGGCTCGCGCATACCGCGCGGTATTTCATCCATCGGCAGGTCGCGAATCACACGCCGGGCGATCTCGTGCGCAGCACGCGGATCGCGTCGCACATGCTCGCGCAGATCAGCACACGGAACCGGCCGGGGGCGGCGACGTGAACGGCACGACGTGACACGACGCCGCGTCGTCGCACGCCCGGGGCGACGGGCGCCGCGCATCAGCCGACGCGCATCAGCCGTCGCGCGTCGTCACGCGCGCGATCCGGCGGGCCAGCTCGCGCACGTCGACCGGCTTGCACAGATAGCCGTCGAAGCCCGCTTCCAGCGCGCGGCGTTCGTCGCCGAGGCCCGCGTGCGCGGTGACCGCGAGCACGCGCAGGTTGGGCGGGCTGCCGCCGTTCGCGCCGCCGCGGCGCAATGCATCGAGCAGCCAGAAGCCGTCGCCGTCGGACATCGCCAGATCGGACAGCACGACGGTCGGCTTCACCTCCGCGACGATGGCGAGCGCGTCACGGCCCGACGACGCGACCGCGACGACCGCACCGAGCGTCGCCAGCGCGGCGGTCAGGCTCGCACGCGTGGTCGGGTCGTCGTCGACGATCAGGATGCGCTGCGACTCGAGCATCGGCGTACCGCGCGCGACGTCGTCCGGCGTGACGCTCCACGCCATCGCCCCCGCCGGCTGCCAGCCGGCCGGCAACGTCACGGTGAACGTGGCGCCGCGATTGCGGCCCGGGCTGGCGACGCTGACCGTGCCGCCGTGCAGCTCGGCGATATGCCGCACGATCGACAGGCCGAGCCCGAGCCCGCGCCGCGACGAGGCAGGCGATTCTTCCGCGCGGCGGAACATGTCGAACACGTACGGGATGAAATCCGGCGCGATGCCTTGCCCGGTATCGGCGACGGTCAGCATCGCGTGCCCGGCGTCGCGCGACAGCGTGACCGTCACCGCGCCGCCGGCCGGCGTGAATTTCAGCGCGTTCGACACGAGGTTCGACAGCATCTGCCGCAAGCGCTCCGCGTCGCCCGACACCACGCATGCGGACGTGGCGCAGTCGAATTCGAGCGCGATGCCGGCCGACGACGCGGCCGTCTGGAACGTGCCCGTCGCATCGGCGAACAGCCGCACCACGTCCACCGGCATCGAATCGATCCGCAGCTTGCCGGTCGCGAGCGACGATGCGTCGAGGATGTCGCCGACCATGTGCGTGAGCGAACGCGCGCTGCGATCGATCGCGTCGATCGCCTGCTGCTGCAATCCGTCTTCGCGCGAATTGCGCAGCACCTCGACCCAGCCGTAGATCACGTTCAGCGGCGTGCGCAGTTCGTGCGACACGGTCGCGAGCAATTCGTCCTTCAGGCGGTTCGACGTATCGGCCTGGTCGCGCGCGTCGCGCGCGCCCTGCAGCGAGCGGTGCGCGCGAAGGTCGCGGCGGCGCTGCGCGCCGGTCTCGCGCAGCGTCAGCGACAGCGCGACGCTGGCGCGCAGGTCGCCGCGCACCGGGCATGCGGACACCGTTGCGCGAAAGCGCCGGCCGTCGCGGCGCACGCACAGCAGTTCGAGCGGGCCGACCGGTTCGCGCATCGCGTCGAACGTTTCGGCCAACGGATTGCGCTGCAGCCAGCGCATCGCGACGAGCGATTCGAACGGGCGCCCGTAGGCCTCGGACTCGTCGTACCCGAAGATCCGCTGCGCGGCCGGGTTCCAGCTGACGATGCGGCCCTGGCCGTCGACCCCGACGATCGCGTCCGGCGATGCCTCGACGACCGCGAGCTGCAGCCGCGACTTGTCGGCGCGCGCGCGCGCCACGCCGGCATCGCAGAACAGCAGCACCGCGCCGTCGATGTTGCCGTGCGCATCGGCGATCGGCGCCGCCGCCTCGGCGATCGGCACCGGCGTGCTGCCGGCGGCGCCGTGCAGCCAGTGCCGGTCGGACAACGCATGCACGCCGCCGAGCGCCCGCTCGAGCGGCGTCGCCTGCACGCGCCGGCCGTCGTGATCGAACAGGCGCAGCACGTCGCTCACGGGCCGGCCCGTCGCCTCGTCCACGCCGCAGCCTGCCAGCTCGGCCGCCACCGCATTCAGGTAAGTCACCCGGCCTTTCCCGTCGGTCGCGATCACACCGTGCGGCAGCGACTGCAGCACGGCTTCGAGCTGCCGCCGCGCGGCCGCGTCACGCCGGCGCGCGACGTCGTTCGTGAGCCGCGCGTGGTGCAGCATCGCCGCGCCCGCGCAGACCAGCGTGCCGACCAGCAGGAAGACGAAGAGCTGCACGAGCCGGGCCGACAGCGGCCCGGTGTACGCGGCCGGATCGGACAGGAACAGCGCCCAGATCAGCAGCCCGCTGACCACGGTCGACACGATCCCGAACAGGAACGACGTCACCCAGGCCGCGCCGGCCAGCATCGGGTAGTACAGGATCAGCGACAGGTTCACGCCGCCAAAGCGGATCGCCAGCGCCTGCAGCACGGTGGCGATCGCGACGAACATCACGGCGGTTGCGTAATTTCCGACCTGCGGCCGTGCAAATTCAAACATCGGACACGCTCCTGCCGACCCACCGGCGGCAGCCGGCCACGCGCAGCCGGACGGGCACGTCACCTGCTCGGCCGCCTGTGCTGACCTGGGAGACCTTCATACCATGACCGCTCCGACACGCTGGCTCGTCGT
This sequence comes from Burkholderia sp. Bp9090, assembly GCF_003857985.1. Taxonomy (NCBI): domain Bacteria; kingdom Pseudomonadati; phylum Pseudomonadota; class Betaproteobacteria; order Burkholderiales; family Burkholderiaceae; genus Burkholderia; species Burkholderia sp. Bp9090. Next base: position 75,434 of record NZ_QTPV01000003.1, on the reverse strand, counting down.
CTCGCCGCACCTCGACGACGCCGTATTCAGTTGCGGGCAGCTGCTCGCGCAGGCACCGGGCTCGGTCGTCGTCACGGTGTTCGCGGGCATTCCGGAACACGGTACGGCCGCGCCGCCGTGGGACCGTCGCGCGGGATTCCGCACGGCCGACGACGCGATGCGCAGGCGCCGCGACGAGGACCGTCATGCGCTCGCGCTGCTCGATGCGCGGCCCGTCTGGCTCGACTTCCTCGACGACCAGTACGGCACGCCGGCCGCGTCGGCGGCAATCGCCGCGCGCGTGGCCGACGTGATCGACGCGCACCCGGGCTTCGGCGTGCTGGCGCCGGCCGGCCTGTTCCATCGCGATCACCTGCAGGTTCAGCAGGCCGCGCTGGCGCTGCTGCGCGATCACGGCCGGGCCGGCGACGCAGCGCGCGTGTGGCGCTTCTACGAGGATGTGCCGTACCGGCGGATCGACGGGTTGATGGCCCGGCGCGTGACCGGCTGGCGCGAGCACGGCTGGATCGGCCGCCCGGTCGGCGCGCCGGCCGGCAACGGCATGGACACGGCGGCTGCGAAGGCCGCCGCCGTCGACGCGTATGCGAGCCAGATTGCGCTGTTGGAGCCTCATATGCGTGCCGATCTCCGTGAACCCGAAACATACTGGCGGCTCGAATGCGACGGCACGTCCGCGTGACGCCCGCGCGTGTCGTGCTGCCGCCGCGCGAACCACGCGTGACCGCGGTGGTGCTGACCTGCCGGCGCTCGATGGAGCTCGCGCGCACGCTGGCGCGGCTCTCCGCGCTGCCCGACCGGCCGGCGATCGTCGTCGTCGACAACGGCTCGGACGACGCGACCGCGGCGCTCATGCACAGCCGCTTTCCTCATGCGACGCTGGTGCATGCGCCGGCCAATCTCGGGGCCGCCGGCCGCAATCTCGGCGCGGCCGTCGCCCGCACGCGCCACGTCGCGTTCTGCGACGACGACACGTGGTGGGCGCCCGGCTCGCTCGCCGAAGCCGCGAACCTGCTCGATGCGTACCCGCATGTCGCGGCCGTCACCGCGCGCGTGCTGGTCGGCCCCGACCGGCGCGAAGACCCGACCTGCCGGCTGATGGCCGACAGCCCGCTCGATGCGCCCGTCGCGCTGCCGGGCCGCCCGATCCTCGGGCTGCTGGCCGGCGCGAGCGCATTCCGGCGCGACGCGTTCGTGGCCGCGGGCGGCTATCATCCGCGCTACTTCCTCGGCGGCGAGGAAGCGCTGCTCGCGCTCGACCTGTATCGCGCGGGCGCGTGGCTCGTCTATGCACCGCGTCTGACGGTTCATCATTACCCTTCGAAGCAACGCGACGTGCAGACGCGCGCGAGCGTGTCCGCCCGCAACGCGGTGTGGACCGCGTGGCTCAGATGGCCGGCCCGCGCCGCGCTCGCGCATACCGTCCGCATGCTGCCGCGCCTGTGGCGCGAACGCGGCATCGTGCCCGCCTTCGCGGGCCTGCCGTGGATCCTGCGCGAACGGTGCGCGCTGCCGCCGCACGTCGAACGCATGCGCCGCCGGCTCGACGACGACGCGCGTCGCCGCGCGGGCGGGCGCGCATGAGCGCGCCCGGCACGACATCAGGAGTCCGGTTTTTCCGCTTCGTCTTCCAGTTGCGCGAGCCGGTTGTAGATCGTCTTCAGGCTCACGTCCAGCACTTCGGCCGCCTGCGCCTTCACGCCGCCGCATTTCGCGATCGTGCCGAGAATCAGCTTGCGGTCGACTTCCTCGAGCGGCGTGCCGAACGGCACCGTCACGCGATCCTCGTGCGCGTCGACCATGTTCGACAGTTCGTCCATGATCAGCGGCGGCAGCGTGTCGATCACGTCCGCGTCGGCGAAGATGCTCGCGCGCTGCACGAAGTTGCGCAGCTCGCGCACGTTGCCGGGCCATGCGTAGGACTTCAGCGCTTCGCGCGCGGCGGGCGCAAAGCGCAGATTGCGGCCGCTTTCCGCGTTGTAGTGCTGCAGGAACGCGTCGGCGAGCATCGGGATGTCGTCGCCGCGCTCGCTCAGCGACGGCAGCGGAATCGGGAACACGTTGATCCGGTGATAGAGGTCGGGCCGCAGCTTGCCGTCGGCCATCGCGGCTTCCGGATCGCGGTTGGTCGCCGCGACGATGCGCACGTCGACGTCGATCTCGCGCGTCGAGCCGAGCCGCGTGAGCCGCCCGGTTTCCAGCACGCGCAGCAGCTTGACCTGCGATTCGACCGGCATCTCGGTGATTTCGTCGAGGAACAGCGTGCCGCCGTCCGCGCGTTCGAAGAAGCCCTTGTGCTGCCGCTCGGCGCCGGTGAAGCTGCCGCGGTCGTGGCCGAACATCTCGCTCTCGACGAGATTCGCGGCGATCGCGCCGCAGTTCACCGCGAGGAACGGGCCGCGGCGGCGCAGGCTCAGGTCGTGCACCGTCTGCGCGGCGAGTTCCTTGCCGGTGCCCGACTCGCCGGTGAGCAGCACCGACGCCTCGGTGCGCGCGACGCGACCGATCGCATCGTAGACGGCCTGCATCGCGGGCGAGCTGCCGAGCATCCGGCCGAAGCGGCCGAGACGCTTCAGTTCGGAGCGCAGTTCGGCGATTTCCTCATGCAGTGCGGTGGTGCGCGGCACGCGCGCGAAGATGCTGTTCAGCCGCTGCATGTTGATCGGCTTCACCAGATAGTCGGTCGCGCCGCGCCGCAATGCGTCGATCGCGGTTTCGAGGCTCGCGTGACCGGTGGTCAGCACCATTTCGCAATGCGCGCGCTTCGGCAACGCGTCGAACAGATCCATGCCGTTGCCGTCCGGCAGCACGAGATCACACAACACGAGATCGGGGGTGTGCGTCGAGACGAGCGTGCGCGCTTCCTCGAGGGTCGCGGCCGTGTCGCATGCAAGCTGCTGCGCTTGTGCGAGCGTCGCGAGCATCGTTCGCGTATCGGCGTCGTCTTCGACGATCAGGACATAAGGCATCGAAGCTCCTGGTGGGTGCGGCCCGGGCGCAAGGCGTCGGCCGAAACCGCGGCGGGCGTGCGATGCGGGGTACGACGCCGGAACTCCGGCGGCACATCCGCACCGCACACGAATGAGCAAATTAGCTGTCCTGCAGTGACAAACGCGTGCCTAGAAGTATAGAAGAAGTGCGTCGTGCCTTCGCCGATCATCGAATAAATCTATCTGTCGTCGACCACCGCATTGCCAGATTCAATCCGGCGAAACGGGCATAAAAGGTATGCTTTCCACATGAAAAAATGATGCGTGGCGGTCATTTTTTCGCCTGCTCCTCGACGGTTTCGGTCAATACTTCCAACTCGATACACTCATGTCGAAATCCGACGATGACGGCGCGCGGCTGTTCGGCCGCTCGCCAACGATTCAGGACCTGCTGCTGAAGGTAGCGCGTGTCGCCGCGACGCGCGTCAGCGTCCTGGTGGTCGGCGAGAGCGGCGCCGGCAAGGACATCGTCGCGCGGCTCATCCACGACATGAGCCCGCGCCGGCGCGGGCCGTTCGTGCCCGTCAACTGCGGGGCGATTCCGAAAGACATCGCGGAATCCCATTTGTTCGGACATGAAAAAGGCAGCTTCACCGGCGCGATCGCGCAACATGTGGGCATGTTCGAAGCCGCGCGCGGCGGCACGCTGTTTCTCGACGAAATCGCGGAAATGCCGGCGGAATTGCAGGTGAAACTGCTGCGCACGCTGGAGACGAACACGATCGTGCGCGTCGGCGGTCACGAAGCGATTCCGCTCGACGTGCGGATCGTCGCGGCCACCCATCACGATCCGGTCGAGGCCGTGCGCAGCGGCCGGCTGCGCGAGGATCTGTTCTACCGGATCGCGACGATCGCGCTGCACGTGCCCGCGCTGCGGCAGCGCGAGGACGACGTCGGCGACATCGCGCTGCAGATCGTCGAACGGCTGAATGCACGGCATCGCACGCGCAAGCGTCTGTCGCTGCAGGCGATGAAGGCGCTGCGCGCCTATACGTGGCCCGGCAACGTGCGCGAGCTGCGCAACGCGCTGGAGCGCGCGTTCATTCTCGCCGACGAGCAGATCGAACTGCAGCTGCCGCGCCGCCAGCCGCCGCGCGAGGAGGTGCGTCACAACGCGATGACGCTCCATATCGGCACGACACTCGCGCATACGCAGCAGCGCTTCATCGTCGCGTCGCTGCGCCATTTCAACGGCGACAAGCCGCGCACCGCGAAGGCGCTCGGCATCAGCCTGAAGACGCTGTACAACCGGCTCGCGCTGTTGCCCGAACACGAGCGCAACGCGGCGAGCGGCGCGGCTGCGCCGACGCCCGCCGCGAGCAGCGCAAGCGGCGCCAGCGGGACCGACGCTGCGGCCAGTGCCGCCGGCAGCCCGAGCGCCGGTATGCCGCCGGGCGCAACGAACCCGTAAGCGGGCCGCGCCGGCGGCCGCCCGGTCTACGCCGCGACGTCGCACAACGCGCTGTCCCACTCGCGCACGAACCGCTCGATCCCGAACCGCTCGCACGCGTCGCGCTTCGCCGCCGCGCCCCACTCGCGCGCGAGATCCGGATCGCGGAGCAGCATGCGCATCGCGTCGATCAACACGGCAGGCCGCGTATCGGCGACCCCGTTGCAGCCGCTCCTCACGAGCTGCGCCATCTCCGTCGTTGCGAGCGCAACGATCGGCAGCCCGATCATCATCGCCTCGATCACCGCGAGCCCGAGGCTCGTGTAGCGGATCGGATTGAAGAAGAAGCGGTAGTGCGACAGGAACTGCGGGAGCGCCGGATTCGGCACCTCGCCGATGCCGCCGAGCTCGGCCGAGCCCATCCCGACCAGATCGAGCGGCACGCTGTGACGCACGGTCTCGAACAGGTCCGCGCCGAGACGCCGCCCGCGTCGCGCGAGGTGGTTCACGACCGTCACGCCCTTGGGCAGCGTGCCGCGATACTCGACACCGTCGGGCAGCAGCACGCCGTGCTCGATCACGCGCGTCGGCGTGACGCCGCTGTCCCACATCAGCGCGTTGAACGGCGTCACGTGCACCAGCAACACGTTCGGGTCCTGCACGGGGTGCAGCGTGTCGGTCGGATGCTCGCGCGGCGGATCGTGTTCGACGAACAGCGCCGGCAGCGCACGCTGCGCGTCGCTCAGGAGCCGCAACCGGTCGTGCGCGTAGTGATTGTGATGCTGGTACAGCACGCAGTCGAACTCGGTGTCGCGCACGCACTCGACGGGCACCTCGTACACGTTGTCGCCCCACGGCAGGTGCCCGACCCGACCCGCGTAACCGGGCGGATGCTGCGGCTTCGTCACGATGTAGAAATCGTGCGGCACCTGCGACAGGTAATACAGATAGTTGCCATGCACGTGCCAGGTGAGCACGCGCAAGCGCTTACGTGACATGACGTCTCTCCTCCGCGAGCAGCTTGCCCGCCCGCTCCATCACGTCGTCGACGCCGATCGCCGTCGCGCACTCGTGCCCGTACGGGCAGGTATCGAACGCGCACGGCCGGCAGGCCGGATAGTGCGCGAGCACGCGATGGCGTTCGGCGTCGAGCGGCGCCCAGCGGGCCGTGTCGCTGCCGCATGCGACGACGATGCTCGGCGTGCCGAACGCCGCCGCGACATGCGACACGCCCGTGTCGTTGCACAGCACGAGTCGCGCGCGGCCGATCAGCGCGGCCAGCGCGCCGAGCGGCGTGCGCCCGCACAGGTTCACGCACGGCCGCGCGAGATGTTCGACGAACGCGCCGGCCAGCGCGAGTTCCGCGCGCGTGCCGGTCAACACGATCTGCCAGCCGTCGTCCGCGAGCTGGTGTGCCGCGCTCGCGAAACGCTCGACCGGCCAGCGCCGCGACGCCATCCGCGCGCCCGGATGAACGATCACGTAGCGGCCCGGATCGAGCGCATGCTCGTCGCACAGCACGTGCCACAGCGCGTAGTCGAGGCCGCCCAGCGGAAACTCCAGGTAGTCGCCCCAGTCCGGATAGCCGAGCTTGCGGGTCAGCGCCAGGTAGCGCGTGACCTCGGGCTCGCCGTCGCGCCAGACGAGCGCACAGTCGAGCGCGGTCGTGCCGCCGTCGGGCGGCACGAAACCGGCGGTGCGCGTCGCACCGAGCGACGCGACGATCGCGTTGGTCTGCACGCCGCTGCCGTGCAGCTGGATCGCGAGATCGAAGTCGCGCGCGCGGCATTCCGCGACGAACGCCTCGCGCGCGGCCGGCTCGGCGTCCGGCTGCTCGCCGAGGCCCGGCGCGCCGGGAAACGCGATGAAATTGTCGATGTAGTCCGAGAAGCGCGATGCGAACTCGCGCGCCCACGGCAAGCCGATCAGCGTGATGCGCGCATCCGGCTCGCCGCGCCGCAGCGCGCGCAGCGCCGGCACCGCGCACAGCATGTCGCCGAGCTGCAGCGCGCGGAACACCGCGATGCGCATCGGACCGGACGACGAAACGGATTCGAGCATCATAGGAAGAACACCCGGAAGTGGAGCGCACCGCGCACGCGCCAGTACAGCGACACGGGCGGAATCGCGATCGACGTGACGATCATCTCGGCGACATGCGACGGCGTGAGCCGCGTGCCGCGCAGCCGCTTCGCGCAGAATGCGGCCGTGATCACGGCCCAGGCCGCCGCGCATGCGATGCCCGGCACGCGCCATCCGGCCGCGAAACAGCCGAGCGCGCCGAGCGCGAACAACACGGCCGCGTAGTAATTCCACGGCGGCATCGCGCGGATATGACGCCGGTAGGTCGCGCGATGCTTCTTGTACAGCAGCGCGTCGAAATACACCTTCGACTGCTGGCCGATGCTCGCGCCCCAGCGCGCGGGACGCACCGGATGCACGATCCGCGCGGCATCGACGCCGACGATCGGCCCCGCATGCTCGCGCAGCGCGAACATCAGGTCGGCGTCCTCGCGCCATGCGCGCGTGAAGCGCTCGTCGAACCCGCCGACGCGCTCCAGCGCCGCGCGCCGCACGAAGCAGTTCGCGGTCGCGAATTCCGCATGCGCGAGGCCGGCCGCGTCGCGCTCGTGGTCGGTCGGGCGCGCTCGCAGCGGCACGTCGATGCGCCCCGCCGCGGCCGCTGCCGACGGTTCGGCCAGCAGCGCGGCCGCGCCGTGGCGCAGCCAGGTCGGATCGGGAATCGTGTCGTCGTCGGTGAACGCGATCAGCGCGCCGCGCGCGCTGCGCCAGCCGATGTTGCGCGCGCCCGCCGGCCCCTGCGTATCGGGCGCGGTCATGTAGCGGATCACCGGCACGTCGGTCATGCGCGCACGGCACGCGTCGACGGTTTCCCATGCGCTGCCGGCCGGGTCGTCGTCGACGACGACGATCTCGTAGGTGGTCGGATCGAACACCTGCGCGCACAGCGCGTCGAGGCAGCGTTCGAGCAGGCGGGGCCGCCGGTACGTCGGCACGACGACCGACACGACCGGCGGCAACTGCGTGTCGCGCATGTTCATCTCGGCTTCTCCAGCAGGAACGAACCGATCACGAGCGCGTCGAGCGGCGAAGTCCAGAAGCACTCGAGCGCGTCGCGCGGCGTGCAGACGATCGGTTCGCCGCGCGTGTTGAACGACGTGTTGACGAGCACCGGCACGCCGGTCAGCGCGTCGAACTCGGACAGCAGCGCGTGCAGCAGCGGATGCTGGTGTGCGTCGACGGTCTGCACGCGCGCGGTGCCGTCGATGTGGCGCACCGCCGGAATCGTCGCCTCGGCGCCGGGCGCGATGTCGTACACGAACAGCATGAACGGCGCGCGCAGCGGCGTGCGCCGCCCGCCGTTGAACCAGTGGTGTGCGTGGCTTTCTAGCACGACCGGCGCAACCGGCCGGAAGTCCTCGCGATCCTTGATCCGGTTCAGCTTGCGCTGCATGTCCGGATCGATCGGCGACGCGAGGATCGAGCGCGCACCGAGCGCGCGCGGCCCGAACTCCATGCGGCCCTGGAACCAGCCGATCACGCGGTTTGCCGCGAGCAGCGCGGCCGTCTGGCTGGCGACGTCCGCGAGCCGCCGGTACGGCAGCCGCGCTTCCTTCAGGAACGCCTCGATCGCATCGTCGCCGTACGACGGCCCGAGATACGCGTGATCCATCCGCCAGTCGCCGCGCATCCCGCGCATCCGGAAATCGGTCCACAGCGCGGCGCCGAGCGCGGTGCCCGCGTCGCCTGCCGCCGGTTGCACCCACACGTCGTCGAACGGGCCGCGATCGCGGATCTTCGCGTTCATCACGCAGTTCAGCGCGACGCCGCCCGCCATCGCCAGTTGCTGCTCGCCGCTCTCGGCCGCGAGCCAGTCGACCGCCTGCAGCGTCGTTTCCTCGAGCACCAGCTGCAGCGCATGCGCGATGTCGCAGTGATGCGGCTCGATCGGTCCGCCGCGCTCGCGCGGCGCGCCGAACAGCGCGACGAGATCGCCGTCGGCAACCTCGTAGCGCCCGTCGCCGTTGTAGCTCACCAGCTTGCGCATCGCGTCCGCGAACACCGGCTTGCCGTACGACGCGAGCGCCATCACCTTGTACTCGTCCGACGAATGCAGGAAGCCGAGGTAGCGCGTCACGCGCTCGTACAGCAGGCCGAGCGAATGCGGCAGGTTGACCTGGCCGAGCCGCCGGTACGACTGGCCGTCGAACACGCCGTAGCTCGTCGTCGCGCGTTCGCCGCGTCCGTCCATCGTCATCACCGCGCAGTGCTCGTACGGCGCCGCGAGAAACGCGCTCGCCTCGTGCGCGAGGTGGTGCTCGATGAAATGCCAGCGAAACGGCCCGTCGTGCGCGACGCCGCGAAAGCGCCGCTGCAGGTGGTGCGGCGCGCCGCCCGCGAGCTGGCGCGGCGCGTTCACGATCGACGACAGGAACAACGGATGCCACGGCGATGCGCCGTCGGCACGCCGCGCATGCGCGGACGGCGCGAGCGGCAGCGTCAGCTCGGGCGCGTCGCCGTGACGGTCCAGTTCGAGCCACGGATCGTACGAATATGCGACATGGTCGACGTCCGCGAGCGCGATGTCCGCTTCCGCCAGACAATAGTCGATCGCGTGAAACGGCAGCTCCCAAGTCGAGAACGGCACCGGCCGCTTCGCGTGCTTCACGTGCGTGAAGCGTTCGTCCTCGGCCGCCGCGATCACCGCGCCGTCGCGCACGAGGCACGCGGCGCTGTCGTGAAAGGCGGCATTGATGCCGAGCGTATAGGTCGGAGCAGGCATGCGTCAGGTCCTCGTGATGACTTGCGCGAACGGAATCACGTTCGACACGCTCGACGCGTTCGCCGCGACCGGCTCGGCAGCGTGCAAGGTGGCGCGCGCGGCCGCGTGTTGCGCATGGCGCGCGCTACGGCGCAACAAGCCGTGCGTCGCCTCGACGACATCGTCGACGCTCACGCCGAGCAGGCACGGATGGCCGGGCTGGTTGCAGACGCTGCGGTAGCAGTTGCGGCACGGCACGTCGACGTTCAACGCGCGGTGCGGCACACGCCACGGCGTGTGCTGCGGATTGGTCAGCGCGTACAGATCGACGACCGGCGTGCCGAGCGCGGCCGCGAGATGCACGGGGCCGCTGTTGTTCGTCAGCAGCAGGTCGGCCGTCTCGATCAGCGCGCCGAGCTCGCCGAGCGGCAGCACGCCGGCGAGCGGCACGGCGCGCGGCCGGGGGGGGTGTTTGTTTCGTCCCCGCCGGGGGGCCCGTCTCTCTCCGGCGCCCCTGCCCCCGTCGCGCACCCCGCCGGGGGTGGGGCCGGGCGCGCGGCCCCGCGCGTTCGCACACGGCATCGACGAGCGCGCGCTCGTCGGCGCCGCCCGTCACCGCGATGCCGTCGAACAGCGGCGCGAGCCGCGCGGCCACGTCGCCGAAGCGCTCGGCCGGCCAGCGCCGCGATGCCGCGCTCGCGCCCGGATGCACGACCAGCCAGCGCGTGCGCGCCGGCGCCGGCCGGCGCGGGCCGCCGATGCGCAGCAGCGCCGCGCGCAAGCGCGAGTGCAGCGCGCGTCTCGCCGCATCGCCCGGCTCGAACGCCATGCGCCAGTCGCACGTCTTCGCGCCGATCGCGCGGACCAGCGCAAGCTGGCGCGCGACTTCGTGGCGCACGCGCGAATCCGGCTCGGTCTCGGGCACGCGGTCGGTCAGCAGTTCGTAGGGGTTCTCGCGGCAATGCGCGAGCCGCAGCGGGATGCCCGCGAGCCAGCACATCATCGCGGCCGGCAACGGACTCTGGCTGTATACGGTGAAGATCACGGCCGCGTCGAAACGGCCGGCCAGCAGCCGGTCGATCATGTCGAGATCGACGACCGGATCGCCGCGCACGTCCGGATGCTTGACCCACGGCGCGTCGTACGTCCACACGTCGTCGACCATCGGCAGGTGTTTCGCCAGCGCGGCGCCGGTGCGCGACGTCAGCAGCGTGAGCCGGCGGCCGCGCCCGCTCTCCTTCAGCGCGCGCAGCGCGGGGGTCGTCATCAGCACGTCGCCGAGGCTGTCGAGGCGCACGCACAGAATGCGTCGCGCGCGATCCCAGGCGGCGCTCATCGCCGCACCCACGAGCCGTGGCGGCGCACGGCCTCGCGCGCGACGAGGTCGGCGGCGAGGTCGAGCCGGTCGACCACATGGTGCGGCGTGCGCGCGGCATCGAGCCGCCATTGCGTCTCGTTGCCGCGGTCGACGAGTATCGTGCCGCAGCGCGCGGCGCGGCCGGCCTCGACGTCGTCGAGAATGTCGCCGATCATCCAGCTCCACTCGGCGACCGCGCCGAGCGTGGCGATCGCGCGGCGCACCATCCCCGGGCGCGGCTTGCGGCAGATGCAGTCGCAGGTGTAGCGCGGCACGCTGCCCGCCGGGTGATGCGGGCAATAAAAAAAGTCCGCCAGCACCGCGCCGTTCGCTTCGAACAATTCGGCGAGACGCTGACGGACCGCGCCAAGCTTCGATTCGGCAAAGTAGCCGAGCGCGACGCCCGGCTGGTTCGACACGACCGCGATCGGCATGCCCGTCGCGCCGAGCGTGCGCAATGCGCGCGCGGCGCCCGGCGCAAGCTGCATCCGCGCGGGGTCGACGTTGTATGGCAGGTCCTCCAGCAGCGTGCCGTCCTTGTCGAGCAGCACCGCGCCGGGCAGCCGTCGCGCGCGACTCACGGCCATGACGTCTCCTTCATCGGCAGCACCATCAGTTCCGGCACGACGGTGCCCGGCGGCTGCGTCAGCACGAAACGCACGGCCGCCGCGACGTGTTCCGGCGGCTGCAGCGTGTCCACGTCGATGTCGGGGAAGCGATCGAGCAGGAACGGCGTGCGCATCCCGCCCGCGACGATCGCCGACACGCTCACGCCGGCCGGCCGAAGCTCCGCATGCAGCGCATGCGACAACCCGAGCAGCCCCCACTTCGTCGCGTGATACGCGGACGCATTCGGCCATGCGCGCTTCGATGCGGTCGACGCGATGTTGACGATGTGGCCGCTGCCGCGGGCCTTCATCATCGGCACGGCCGCGTGGCACATCAGGTACGGGCCGAACAGGTTGGTCATCATCACCTGCTGCCAGGCGGCGACGCTGACGTCGTCGATCGGCGCGGTCACGTCGATCGCCGCGTTGTTGACGATCACGTCGACGTCGCCGAGCGCCTCGCGCGCGTCGTGCATGACCTGCAGCACCGACGCCTCGTCGCGCACGTCGAGCGGCCGTCCGACCGCGCGGCCGCCATGCCGCTCGAGGCGCTGCGCGACGGCCGCCGCGCGATCGCCGTCGAGATCGGCAACGATCACGTGTGCGCCGTGTTGCGCCAGTTCCTCGCAGATGGCCTCGCCCAGGCCGCGACCGCCGCCCGTCACGAGCGCGGTGCGACCGGCGAGCGACGCTCGCGCTGGATCGTGAGTCGCGTTCAACATGCACCTCCTGTAAGCGTCCGGAATATCGAGGCGTTGACACTTGTCGTGACAAACGTCGTACCAGAGGTACAGCGAAAACCGTGCCATTGCGCGAACGCCCGCGCCACATCGCGCTCCCCCCGCGCGCCCGCTGGCTTTTTTATAACCGGCTGTAAAAACGGGCCCGCTCGCCTGCGCTCAGATCGCGAGCGCGTCCGGCGTCGCCTGCGCGCGGTGCTTCGCGAGCGCACGCAGGCAGTGCGCGATGCAGCCCGCGAACGCCTCGTCGAACCAGGGCTGCGCGCCCGACACGCCGACCACGATGCCGTGCTGCGCGACGCCGCCCCACAGGTTCGTGTCGCCCGCGCGCAGCCGGTACGGCTCGAGCGCCTGCACGACGTGGCCGTCGCGGCCGGTTTCCCATGACAGCCGCGCCTTCGCGCGGGCGTACGCACGATAATCGGCATCCCAGTCCTTCGGATCGGGCAGCGAGAACTCGTACAGGATCGCATCCTCGAACGCCGCGTCGCGCGGCCCGAGCGCCGGATCCATGATCACGACGTGCAGGCAGCCGCTGTCGCCGACGAAGTCGCTCTGCAACGCGGCCGACAACGTCGGCAACAGCAGCTCGACGGCGGCGACCGCGGCCTGGCGGTCGGCGAACGCGCTACCGGCGCGGCGCTCGGTCAGGACTTCGGGGGGCGTCGGATTCGAAAGGTTCGGCATGGATATCTCCGGAGGAAAGCGCGAGCGCCCGCAGCGTCGCGATCAGGTCGGCCGCTGCCGCGGGCTTGGTCAGATAGGCGTGGAAACCCGCTTCGACCGCGCGCGTGCGGTCGCGCTCGCGGGCATGGCCCGACAACGCGAGCGCTTCGAGCGGCGCCCGGCCGTCGCGCGCACGCTCGGCGTCGAGCTGGCGCACGCGGCGCATCACCGTGTAGCCGTCTTCCTCGTCGGCGCCAAGGTCGATGTCGCATACCAGGAGCGCCGGCCAGTCCGCGCGGCGCGTGTTCCGCATCTCGTCGAGCAGCGCGTGGCCGGACGCGAACACACGCACGTCCGCACCGGCGACCTGCAGCAGCGCGGCAAGCGCTTCGCGCGCCTCGTCGTGATCGTCGACGCACGCGATGCGCACGCCGTCGAGCGGCTTCGCGTCCGCGGCCGCAACGGCGCCCGGCCCGGGATTCGGCGCGGCAGCGTCGGCCGGTTGCAGCGACGCCGGCGCAACCGCGCACAGCGGCAGCGACAGGTGCAACGTCACGCCGACGTCGTCGCGCTCGCGAACGACGTAGCCGCCCGCGTCCTCGATCGCGCCCTGCAGCCGTTCGAGATCGGCCAGCGACAGCTCCGGCGCGTCGACACCGGTGCACGTGATCGTGATCCGCGCGTCGGGGTCGTGCCGCGCGGTGCGCACCTCGACCCGCCCGCCGCCGCTCGTGTCGATCCCGCCGCGACACAGCTCCCACACGAAGCGCCGCAGTGCGGCCGGATCGGCCTTGACGACCAGATCCTCGTTCGACAGCTCGCGGAACACCGGCACGCCGCGGCGCGCGGCGGCTTCCGCCAGCGCATCGAGCACCTGCGCCACCAGCGGGTTGATCCGCACCGGCTGCAGCGCGAACTTCGCCTCGGTGCGCTCCAGTTCGCGCTGCTTCGCCTGCAGCGACCACATCTGCGCATACACGCCGTCGCTCGCCAGCAGTTCGTCGTGGGTGCCCTGCTCGACGAGCCGGCCATGCTCCATCACGAGGATCCGGTCCGCGTCGACGATCGTCGACAGCCGGTGCGCGATGACGAGACTCGTGCGGTGCCGCGCGACGCGCATCAGTTCCTGCTGGATCGCGCGCTCCGAGCGCGTATCGAGCGCCGACGTCGCCTCGTCGAACACGACGATCGGCGGCGCCTTCAGCAGCGCGCGCGCGATCGCGACACGCTGCCGCTCGCCGCCGGACAGCCGCACGCCGCGCTCGCCGACACGCGTGTCGTACGCATCGGGCAGCCGCTCGATGAACGCGTCGAGTTGCGCGTCGCGTCGCGCTTGCCGTATGCGATGTTGTAGGCCAGCGTGTCGTTGAACAGGATCGTGTCCTGCGGCACGATGCCGAGCGCATCGCGCAGGCTGCGCTCGGTCACGAGGCGCAGGTCCTGGCCGTCGATCCGGATCGTCCCCGCATCGGGCTGGTACAGCCGGAACAGCAGCCGCGCGAGCGTCGACTTCCCCGAGCCGCTCCCGCCGACCACCGCGACCGACTGTCCCGGCTCGACCCGAAACGACACGTCCCACAGAATCTGCCGGCTCGGCTCGTAGCCGAAGTCGACGTGCTCGAACTCGATCGCGCCGCCGCGCACCGCGAGCGGCTGCGCGCCCGGCGCGTCGCCCTCCTCGCCCGGCTCGCCGCGGGCGTCGAGCAGCCCGAACAATCGTTCGATGTTCGTCATCGCGTCGTGCGCCTCGCGGAACACGAAGCCGAGCGCATTCAGCGGCAGGCTGATCTGGATGATGTACGCGTTGATCAGCACCAAATCGCCGACCGTCATCGTGCCGCGCGCGACATGCTGGCCGGCGAGCAGCATCACCGCCGCGATGCCCGCGCCGATGCATGCGCTCTGCCCGATATGCAGCGTCGACAGCGCGTACTGGTTGTCGACGCCGGCCTCGCGCCATGCGTCGAGCACGCGTTCGAGCCGGCTGCGCTCGACGTCCTCGCGCGCGAAGTACTTGACCGTATCGACGTTGAGCAGGCTGTCGACCACGCGCGCGTTCGATTCGGCCTCGAGCACGTTCACGCGACGCTGGTAGCGCATCCGCCGGCGCGTGAAGACGGTCGTGTAGGCCGCATAGACGGCGAACGTGACGAGGATGATCGCGGTGAAGCCGCCGCCATACTTGCCGATCACGATCACCAGCACCGAGCCGATCTCGATCGCGGTCGGCACGACGGTAAACACCGCGACGCCGAGCAGGTAGCCGATCCCGGCCGTGCCTTTCTCGAGGTCGCGCACGACCGCGCCGGTCTCGCGCTGCGAATGAAAGCGCGCGCCGAGCCGGTGCAGATGACCGAACGTGCGGACCGTAAACGACGCGACCGCGTGCTGCGTGACCTGCACGAACGTCATGTCGCGCACTTCGTTCAGCGCGTTCGCCGCGAAGCGCACGACCGCATACGCGAACAGCAGCAGAACCGGCAGTGCGACCGGCTGGCCGGCCGTGCGGCCCAGCCCGTCGACGATGTCCTTCAGCAGCAGCGGCACCGAAACGGCCGCCGCCTTCGCGAGCAGCAGCAGCGCCAGCGCGGCCAGCACGCGCGCGCGGTAATGCCGGATCGCGCGCCACAGCTCGACCGCGATGCGCGCGCGCAGGCCACGTGCGGCGCGGCCACGACCGTCGCGCGGCGCGCTGGCGCTCGAGTCGCGATCGTCGCGATCGTCGCGAATGTCGCCGTCGTCACGCGGTCCGTCGTCAGAGCCGGTCGTCATGCGCGCATTGGCTGTGTCCGTGGCCTTGGCCGGGTCGTCCCGCGCATCGGCCGTCAACGGCGCGGATCGCGCTCGCGACCGGCGCCGCTACCCGGTTCGGGATCGCGCGCCGCAGGCTGCGTCGGCGTGACCGTGCGTTGGGACGGATGCAGCACCATGCCCGTATCGGGTTGTTCGCCGTCGCGGCGCACGCGCACGCGGTTCTCGACGTCGCGCACGCCCATGCAGCCGTCGGCGATGTCCTCGATGTCGTGCTTCATCCAGCGCTGCGGCACGGTGCCGTCGAGTTCGACGCGGCCGTCGCGCACCTGCACGGAGACATCGCTCACGTCGATGTCGAGCGCATGCGCGAGCCGTTCGCAGACGTCCTCGCGAATTCGCTCGTCCGAACGCGTATAGCCTTTCGGGCCGCGCCGATGCCGCATGGCCTCGCGTTGCGCGGCGTCGCCGAAGCGCGACAGGCCGGACGCATCGGCTCGGCGCTGGTCGCGCCCGTTGTAGGCGTCGTAGTCGCCCTCGCCGCCATGCCAGCCCGTCCGGTGCTGGCCGCGGAACCGCTGCTGATCGGCATGGGCGCCTTCACGTCCCTGGCCGCCTTCCGCTGTGCGGCCGCGGTTGCCGTAGCCGCGCCCTGACTCCCACGCCGGATCACGCGAACCGCCGGGGCCGCCCGGCCCGCCCGGCGCACCGCGCCAGTCGGCGCCGGCGTCTGCGCCGCGCTGTTCGGCCGACGAGCGGGCCGAGCGCTCGCTCCATTCGCTGCCCCAGTCTTCGGGGCCGACGTCCTCGCTCGCGAAGCGCCGGTACGCGGATTCGTAGTCGGCATCGTGGCGCCGGGATTCGTCGCCGCGAAAATCGCGCTCGCCGGTGTCCCGGTACGCGCGTTCGCCGCGCTCCTGCCAGTCGGGCGGGCCGCTCCGTTCGGCTTGCCGTCCGGGAGATCGTCGTTGCATCGTGTCCCTCCTTGATCGCGCCTGTGCCTGATCGCGCCTGTGCCGCGTGCGGACCGGGACCCATGTCGCGTCGCGGCGCACGTCGGTCAGGTTGATGCAAGTCGCGTGCCGCCCGTTGGCCAGCACACCGCGGGGGCGCGGCGAAGCCCAGGGCGGCACGCCCGCGCCGACGATCGCGGTCCACGTCGCGATCGCCGCGCAGCGCGCTGACGGGGGCAATGCGGATCGTCGCGCCTCGGCGGGTGTCCCTGGCAGGGCGCACCTGGCCGGGCACCCTTTGCGCGGTGCCCCTGGCCGGACGCCCCTATCTGCAACGCAATTGCAGTTTTTGCGCGGAGGGTCGCCGTGCAGCGACCCTATGCGCCGCCCGCACCCGGTTCGTCCGGCGCATCCGGATCCTCGGCGCCGCCGGGCTCGCTCAGCCGTTCCGTGCGATCCGGCTCGATATCGGCGCCTTCCTCGAGCCCCGCGTCGCCGTCCGCCGACGCGCGCTCGCCGGTGCCCGCGCGGTCCGTATCGCTGTCGAGGGCCGCGTCGCCGCGCTCCAGCGCGTGCTCGTCGAGCGGCGAATCGACGTCGAACGGATGGCGCCGCGCGCCGGCCGTGTCGCTGCCGCTGTCGGACGAATCGCTCGGACCCAGCGCGCGGCCGTCGCGGCCGCGCCGTACGTTGTCGTCGTCCGGGCCGGCCGGTTCGTTGTCGGGGTTCAGTGTGCTGTTCATGTCGATGCCCTCGGGTAGCCGTGAAGCGGCGCGCCGCCGGCGGAGGCCGGCTTTCGCGCCGGGCCGGCCGCGGCGTGCGGACCGGAGGGCGACGCAATCGGCATGCCGCGCCGCCGTCGCCGGGCCGCCACCGGCAGGATTTCGCACTGCGGGCGCGACGCGGCACAGGCCATGCGCCCCCATTGATCAGGCGATTCGACCTCCCTTATGCTTTCGGGGTGTCAATCCGATTTGAATGGCCGCAGCCGGCGCGTCCGGCCGCGGCGGGGCGGCGTTCCTCCGCCCGCATCCGACTTGCCGTTCCGATGAAGAAAGACGACGCCATTTCCGATCTCCACCCGCCGCTCGGGCCCGCCGATGCACGCGACCTGCTGCACCGCTTCGCCGAGTTCCGTTTCGAGACCGTCGTCGGTGCGATCACCGACTATGCGGTGTTCATGCTCGACGCGCACGGTAACGTCGCGACGTGGAACGCGGGCGCGGAGCGCATCAAGGGCTATCGCACGGCCGACATCGTCGGCCACCATTTCTCGCGTTTCTATCCGCCCGATGCGATCGCCGCCGGGCGGCCCGCATTGGGGCTCCGCGAAGCCGTCGCGCACGGCCGCTTCGAGGACGAAGGCTGGCGCGTGCGCAAGGACGGTTCGCTGTTCTGGGCCAGCGTGACGATCACGGCCGTGCACGACCATGCGGGCCAGCTGGCCGGCTTCATCAAGATCACGCGCGACATGACCGAGCGCAAGCGGCTCGCCGAACTCGAGGTGTCGACGCACCGGCTCAGCGTGTTCATCGCGATGCTCGCGCACGAGTTGCGCAACCATCTCGCGCCGCTGCGCAATTCGGTCGGCGTGCTGCAGAGCCTGCCCGATCCGGCGCCCGCGCTCGCGCAATGCCGCGACGCCGTGCATCGCCAGGTCGGACAGCTGACGCGGCTGGTCGACGACCTGCTCGACGTCGGGCGCATCACCGCCGGCAAGGTCGAGCTCGACCATGCGCCGGTGACCGTGCGCGACGTCGTCTGCCGCGGCGTGGAAAGCGTCCAGCCGAAGCTGGCCGCACGCGAGCAGAACATTCGCGTCGACCTGCCGGCCGATCCGCTGGTGGTGCGCGGCGACGCCGCGCGGCTCGTGCAGGTGCTGCACAACCTGCTCGACAACGCGTCGAAATTCTCGCCGCAGGGCGCGCGCATCGACGTCAGCGCGAGCGCCGAAGGGTCGGTCGTCGCGATTCGCATCACCGATCACGGCGTCGGCATCGCGCCGGGTTCGCTCGAATCGATCTTCGACCTGTTCGAACAGGAAAGCGTGCCGGGCCGGCGCGCGTCGGACGGCTTCGGGCTCGGCCTCGCGATCTGCCGGTCATTCGTCGAACTGCACGGCGGGAGGATCGCCGCGGAAAGCGCCGGCCCCGGCCACGGCGCGACGTTCACGGTGCGGCTGCCGCTCGAGCGCGCGATGCGCCCGACGCCCGGCGACGCGCCGGCGCCGGCGCCGCGCACGACCGAGCCGCCGGCCGGCGCGCCGCTGCGCATCGTCATCGTCGACGACAACCGCGACTCCGCCGACACGCTCGCCGTGCTGCTGCAGATCAAGGGCCACGCGCCGCGCGTCGCGTACCACGCGGACGACGCGCTGGCGCTCGCGCGCGACATCGTTCCGCACCTGATGCTCGTCGACTTGTCGATGCCCGACGTCGACGGCTTCACGCTGCTGCGCGAACTGCGCGCGATCGATGCGCTGGCCGGCACGACCTGCGTCGCGTTGTCCGGCCATGCGAGCCCGGCCGACTTCGCACGCACCGCGAGCGAGGGCTTCGACGATCACCTCGTGAAGCCCGTGGAGATGGCGGTGCTCGACGCGCTGCTGGAGCGCGTCGCGCGCAAGGTTCACGGCGCGCCGTAGCCGCTCATGCCATCGCGCGGCACATCGCCGCGCACGCATCGCATGCCAGCGCGCAGCGCCGGCAATGGTCGTGCGCATGCAGCAGGCATTCGGCCGCGCACACCTCGCACGCACGCGCGCACAGGGCGCACACCTGCGGCGCGAGCACGCTGTCGCGCGCCATCGCGGCCGAGGCAAGGCGGCACAGCTGCGCGCACTCGATGTCGAGCGCGATGCAAGCGGCCAGCGCGTGCGTGTCGGGGTCCGCCAGGCACCCCGCCGTACACGCGTCGCATGCATGCGCGCACGCATCGCACGCGGCCATGCAGTTGTCGTAGAGATCATGGAACTCGTTCATGGCAGCACTCCTCGTTGCGGTTCGCAGCGTCATGGCGTCAGCTTCACTTTCAGCCAGCCCGGCTCGCGCACGTCGAACGCGCGATACGCGTCGATCGCGTTCGTCAGCGGCTCGCAGCGCGTCAGCACGGACGCCGGGTCGAACGCACCGCTGCGCACGAGCTCGATCAGGTGCGGCGTGACGGTCCGGTGATTGCAGTTGCCCATCTTGATCGTGAGGTTCCGGTTCATCGCCTCGCCGACCGGAAACACGCGCGCCTGCGGCGGATACACGCCGATCACCGCGACCGTGCCCGCCTTCGCGACCGCGCGCACCGCCCATTGCAGTACCTGCGAGGGCCCGTCGCCGGGCGTCCAGTAGCGGCCGTCGGGCTTGCGGCGCGGCGCGACGGCGTCGACTTCCGCATCGAACGCACGCGCCGCGTCGTGGTCGGCGGCGGCCGGCCCATGCGTCGCGCGCATCGCGTCGACGCCCACCGCATCGATCGCACGATCGACCCCGATCCCGCCGGTGAGCCGCAGCACCGTGTCGACGGGGTCTTCCTCGGAGAAGTCGATGGTCTCGGCACCTTGCGCGCAGGCCGTCTCGAGCCGCGACGCGATGCGGTCGATCGCGATCACGCGCCCGGCGCCCATCAGCTTCGCGCTCGCGATCGCGAACTGGCCGACCGGCCCGGCGCCGAACACGGCCACCGTGTCGCCCGGCTTCACTTCCGCGAGCTGCGCGCCGAAGTAGCCGGTCGGAAAAATGTCGGACATCAGGATCGCCCGGTCGTCGTCGATCGCGTCCGGCAACCGGATTAGGCTCGCGTTCGCGAGCGGCGTGCGCGCGTATTCGGCCTGCAACCCGTCGAACGGCCCCGTGTCGGCCGGGCCGCCGTAGAACGCGGTGCCCGCGCGCGGCCCGCCCGGGTTCGCGACGTCGCATTGCGCGGTGTAGCCCGCGCGACAGTACACGCAGCTGCCGCACGCGATCGTCGACGGAATCAGCACGCGATCGCCGCGCCGCAGGTTGCGCACGTCGCGCCCGACCGTCTCGACGATGCCGACACCCTCATGGCCGAGGATCGTGCCGGGCTTCATCCCGCCGAGCGTGCCGCGCACCATGTGCAGGTCGGTGCCGCAGATCGCGCTGGCCGTCAGGCGCACGACCGCATCGGTCACGTCGACGACTTGCGGGTCGGGTACGGTATCGATGCGAATGTCGCCGATGCCGTGAAATACGACTGCTTTCATGTCAGGCCCTCCTTGTCGAAAGCGGTAACGGTGCAAGTACCGTCACACTGTTCGAGCAAGGCGCGCGCCCGTGCGCGCAGGGGTCGGTGCGGTGCGTTATCAGCACGGCCGGTGCGTCGTCGTCGATCGACATGCCGATCGCGGCCGGCAGCGCGGCCGTGCGGCGCATCGTGTCGACTGCACCTCCATGTCGGCACCGGAAATTCCGGATTGTTCACGCTCGGGTTCATGATCGCGAACAGCGCCGCGATCACCTCGATCGAGAAACCGCAGTCGGGAGTCACGGGAGTCTGTCCGGCTCGGCGGTCTCTGCGCATGTCGCAACGATGCGACGACCATTGTGTACGCAACGACTTCACCAGCGCGCGCACCGGTCAGCGCACAGTCGGCAGCCCGTTCACGCGCGCGTCGCGCTCTGCTGCTCGAGCGCCGCTTCCGCGCGCAGGCAGTCGAGATCCCGGCCGATCGTCGCGACCGCGAGCCGTGCGTTGCCGCGCCAGAACGCGACCGAAGCGTCATGCGCGCGCAGGTCGCCGTCGATCTCGACGCGGTCCCATTGCTCCGCATGTCCGACATAGCGGACCGTCAGGTCGTAGTGCTGGCTCCAGAAGAACGGCACCGCGTCGAACGGCCGCTGCTGGCCGAGCATGTTGCGCGCCGCGGCGATGCCCTGCCGCTCCGCGACGACCCAGTGCTCGACGCGTATGCGTTCGCCCGTCAACGGATCAGGCCAGCGCGCGATGTCGCCGGCCGCGTAGATGTCCGGTGCGCTCGTCTGCAGGAAACGGTCGACCGTCACGCCGCGATCGACGGCGAGCCCCGCATCCTGCGCGAGCGCCAGGTCCGGATGCACGCCGATGCCGACCACCACCACATCGGCCGGCAGCGCGTCGCCGTTCGACAGCGTCACGCGGTCCGGCGCGATCTGCGTGGGCGTCGCGCCGAGATGGAACACCACGCCGTGCGCTTCGTGCAGCGCGCGGATCGTGTCGCCGAGCGCTTCGCCGAGCACGCGCGCCATCGGATGCGCGTCGGGCGCGACCACCTGCACGTCGAGCCCGCGCGTGCGCAGCGCGGCGGCCGCTTCGAGGCCGATGAAGCTCGCGCCGATCACGACGCAGCGCCGCGCCGTCTTCAACTTGCCGATCAGCGCATCGCAATCGGCGCGCGAACGCAGCACGCACACGTGCGGCAGATCCGCACCCGGCACGGTCAGCCGGTTCGGCTCGGCGCCGGTGGCCAGCAGCAGCGCGCCGTAGCCGACGCGGCTGCCGTCCGCGAGCTCGACCGCGTGCTGCGCGGGATCGATCCGCGTGACGCGCATGCCGCAGCGCACGTCGATGCGCTGCTCGGTATAGAACGACGCGCCGCGCAACGGCAGCCAGTCGGCCTCGGCCGTGCCGGCCAGATAGTCCTTCGACAGGTTCGGCCGGTCGTACGGCGGCTCGCTGTCCGCGCTCAGCAGCGTGATCGTATGCGGATAGCCTTCCTGGCGCAGCGTCACGGCCGCCGCGATCGCGGCCGCACCGCCGCCGACGATCACCACCGATGCGGGCAGCCCCGCCGCGTTCAGCGCGGGCGGCGATGCGGCTGGCCGCGCATCGAGCACGACCGCGCGGCCGTCGCGCCGCTCGACGCGCCAGCACGTCAGGCCGTCGAGCGCCGGCGCGCGCAACAGCTCGCCGGTGCGCAGGCAGAACGCCGCGTGATGCCACGGACAGCGGATCGTATCGCCGACCAGCAGCCCGTCGGCGAGCGGCGCGCCGTAGTGCGGGCATTGCGCGCTCACGGCAAACAGTTCGTCGGCGCGGCGCACCAGCAGCACCGTGGCGTCGCCGACCTGGCCCTCGATCATCGCGCCGTCGGCGAGGTCGTCGAGCGCGATACCCTGCGCGAGATCGGGACGTGAAGACGAGGCGTCGCTTCCGGACATGGCGTGGCTCCCGGAGTGTGGGGTAACGATCCCATTATCGGCGTCCTTCCCGAAAAGAACAGGTACAGACGACCCCGCAGCGCACGCAAACACGGACTGTGGCTTGTACGCGATCCGCGACCGGCGTAGAACGTCATCGACGTTGCGGCGCAACACGCCGGATGCGCGTGCGCGGGGGGCCGGCGAGCCGAGCAATCCGCGTACCGCCCCGCCTTCATCCCGTCACGAGGAGCGACCCGATGGCGACCGTTCTATGCGTGCTCTATCCCGACCCGGTCGACGGCTAGCCGCCGCATGGCGTGCGCGACGCGATTCAGGTCATAACGCGAGCTTCCCGACCGTGACGATCGCGCGTTCGATCTCCGGCGACCACGGGCTGCTGTAGTTCAGCCGAATGAAATTGCGGTAGGTGTCCGCGATCGAGAACATGTAGCCGGGTCCGATCGTGATGCCCTGCTCCAGCGCGAGCTGGTACAGCCGCATCGCATCGACCTGGCCCGGCAACTCGACCCACAGCACGTAGCCGCCCGCCGGGCTCGAGATGCGCGTGCCTTCCGGAAAGAACCGCGACACCATCGCGCGCATCAGGTTCGCCTGCTGCGCATACGCCTTGCGAATCCGCCGCAGGTGATGCTCGTAACCGTCGCGTTCGAGAAACTCGGCGATCGCCAGCTGCGGCAGCGACGGCGTCGCCAGCGTGTTCAGGAACTTCAGCTTCTCGACCTGTTCGCGATAGCGGCCCGGCAACGCCCAGCCGATCCGGTACGCGGCCGTCAGGCTTTTCGAGAACGACGCGCAGTGCAGCACGATCCCGTTGCGGTCGAACGCCTTCAGCGCACTCGGGTGCGCATTGCCGAAATACAGTTCGTTGTATACGCCGTTCTCGATCACCGGCATATCGGCTTTCGTTGCGAATTCAACCAGTTCGCGCTTGCGCTCGTCGGGCATCTGGAAGCCGAGCGGATTCTGGAAGTTCGGCATCACCATGCATGCGGCGATCGGCTGCGACTTCGCGATCGCCGCCAGCGCCGCGATGTCGATTCCGTATTCCGGATGCGTCGCGACCTCGATCGCCTTCATCCCCATCCGCTCGATCGCGTGGAGCATCGCGTAGAACGTCGGCGACTCCACCGCGATCGTGTCGCCCGGTTTCGCGACCGCCTGCAGGCACAGGTTGATCGCCTCGGTCGCGCCGACCGTCACGATGATCTCGTTCGGGTCGACCGACATCCCGTTTTCCAGGTAGCGCCGTGCGATCTGCCGGATCAGGCGCGGATGGCCGGGCGGCAGCCCGTCGGTCACGCCCCACAGCGACTTGTCGCGGCCGGCCGCGTACGCGTAGCGGTTCAGCTTCTCGAACGGAAACAGGCTCGGGTCCGGGTACGGCGAGCCGAGCGGCACCGCGTCGTCGGTGCCGATCGCGCGCAGCGTGGACAGCACGAGCCGGCTCATGTCCACCGACGACGAGATCGCGATCGGCTTCGACGGCCGCAGCTCGCGCACCGGCGCGTGCCCGTCGTCGTTGCGCAGGTTGACGAAGTACCCCGACTGCGGGCGGCTCTCCAGCAGCCCGCGGCTTTCGAGCAGCAGGTACGCGTGCAGCACGGTCGTGATGCTGATCCGGTGCTGCTGGCTCGCCTGCCGCACCGACGGCACACGATCGCCATGTCGATACACGCGTTGCCGGATGAGTCTCTCTATGTCGTTCGCGAATTTCTCGTAGAGCTTCATCCGCCTCGCCCCGCCAGCGGTGAACCAGCCTGCGACGCACAGGTGCGCGTGCCGTGCCGCTGCACGAAGCCGGATAGCCGTGTCCGGCCGCGGGCGTTCCGGTGCGAGCCACGTCCATTACCGAAATTGAAGGCGGATAGCAATGCGAAATCCATCATGAGAAGGATCGGCATCCTACTGCGTCATTTCGGCGAATGTAAGTGACAGTTTGGCGATCAAACCTCAAATCGCACACGTGTGGTGAACAGATGGAAACGCGGCAGCCGCGAGTCGGCGCCGCACCGAATCAATCTCGGTATAACGAAATGAACTGCCGAACCGACACCCCCATCGATCGGCCCCGCACACACACGCATCACCGACGCGCATGCACATCGTCCTCGACGTCGTCGACCTCCGCTGGAAAGCGATGCTGGCCGAAGCTGAGGATCAGCACGCCTACCGCGAGCAGCACGATTCCGAACGTGGTCATCAGCATCCGCTCGGGGCTGTCGGTGGCGCCGCGCAGGATCAGGTCGCGCGCGAGCGACGTCATCGCAATGAACAGCGGAAAGCGCACCGGCAGCCGGCCGAGCCGCAGGTAACGCACGTTCATCGCGAGCACTTCGAGATAGAGGAACATTAGCAGCAGGTCGGTCAGCGACACCTCGCCCGCGAGCACGACCTTCCACGCTTCCTGCGTCATCGCGAACGCGGTCGCGAGGCCGATCACGATCAGCCCGGCCAGCTCGGCCGCGTGGAGGAAGTGTCCGAAGCGGCGGCGGATGCGCTCGGCGGCCGTATCGGCGGAAACAGTGGACGTATTCAAGGCGATGACCGGTGCAATGAGGGTTGTGCCGCGATCGACGCTGCGTCGACACGGCGGATGGTTTCGGGCGGCGGAAAGCCCGCGACGCGCGCATCGGGAAAGGTTGCGCACGCACCGGCCGCGGTGGTGGCCTGCGCGACCGCGGACAGCGTGCGCCGGCAGCATTGGTGGAACGCGACGCCCGCATCGGTACACGCCACGTCGCCGCCCGCACGCGCCAGCAACAGCCGGCAGCCGAGATACCGTTCGAGGCAGTCCAGCCGCTCGCTGACTTGCGCGCGGCCGAGCTTCAGTTCGGACGCCGCGGCGGACACCCCGCCATGCTCGACCACCGCGACATAAATACGCATCGCTTCCAGCAGGTTCATCATGATGGTCCTCGTCGGCGGGCGGAGCGAACCTAATCTACTGCACGCGCCACGCCCGCTCAAGAGCACAGCGCCGCGGGTTTCAGGAGTACAGCTGCACGCCCGCGACGCAGAATCGGACCCCGATCAACCCATTCGAATGACAGATTGGCGATACGTGTTCCAAAGACCCGCCGAAGCTGCTAGATTGCATGCTCGACGACGTTACGCGGTGCGGCGAGGTCGCGCGCCGGGCGAACGCGCGGCCACCGAGCCTGCCTCCCCCTTGCGCGCCCGGGCGGCAGGCCGCCGCCGCTGCGGCCCGTTGCGCGATGCCCGCGCAACGTCCTTCATCCGCATGTCACAAAGAGAACAGTCGCATGACACAGTCCAACCGTTCGTCTTCGCGCGCCGCGGCATCCGCGGCCCGTCCGTCCCGACATGACTGACCGGCAGGCCGCGATGCAAACCCGTCCCCCGCTTTCCCAGGCCGTTCACAGCCCGGTCACGCGCAGCGCGATCTTCCTCGTTGCCACCGTCAACCCCGGCGCCGAGCGCGCCGACACGATCCGCGCGTGGTGCGGCGACATCGCCGCGCTCGTGCGCTCGGTCGGCAAGCGCGTGCCGGACGGCAACCTGTCCTGCGTATGCGGCTTCGGCGCCGACGCCTGGGATGCGCTGTTCGGCGATCCGCGCCCCGCGTCGCTGCATCCGTTCCGCGAATTCGGCGCCGGCCAGCGCGTCGCGATCGCGACGCCCGGCGATATCCTGCTGCACATCCGCGCCGACGCGATGGACCTGTGCTTCGAACTCGCGACCCAATTGCTCGGCGCGCTCGGCGACGCGGTCACGGTCGTCGACGAGGTGCACGGCTTCCGCAACTTCGACCAGCGCGCGATGATCGGCTTCGTCGACGGCACCGAGAACCCGGAGGGCCGCGACGCGGTCGACTTCACGGTGATCGGCGACGAAGATGCCGAATTCGCGGGCGGCAGCTACGTGATCGTGCAGAAGTACCTGCACGACATGGCCGGCTGGAATGCGCTCGCGGTCGAGACGCAGGAGCGCATCATCGGGCGCACCAAATTGTCCGACATCGAGCTCGCGCCGGACGTGAAGCCGTCGTGCTCGCACAGCTCGCTGACCACGCTCGACGAGAACGGCCAGGAAGTGAAGATCCTGCGCGACAACATGCCGTTCGGGCGCCCCGGCTCCGGCGAATTCGGCACCTACTTCATCGGCTACGCGCGCTCGCCGGCGCCGATCGAGCAGATGCTCGAGAACATGTTCGTCGGCCGCCCGCCCGGCAACTACGACCGGCTGCTCGACTACAGCCGCGCGGTCACCGGCTCGCTGTTCTTCGTGCCGTCGGCCGACCTGCTCGAGGCGCTCGCCGATCGCCCCGCACCGGGCGCCGAAGCCACCGCCACCGCCGCGCAGCCGGCCCCCGCATCGCCCGAGTCGCGTCGTGACGGCTCGCTGAACATCGGATCGCTGAAAGGAGCCAAAGCCTATGAATAACCTGCACCGCGAACTCGCGCCGATTTCCTCGTCCGCCTGGGAGCAGATCGAGGAAGAAGTCGCACGCACCTTCAAGCGCTCGGTGGCCGGGCGCCGCGTGGTCGACGTCGAGGGCCCGGCCGGCCCCGAGCTGTCGGCCGTCGGCACCGGGCATCTGCGCGAGGTCGCCGCGCCGCGCGAGCTGGTCGGCGCACGGCTGCGCGAAGTCCGCACGATCGTCGAGCTGACGGTGCCGTTCGAGCTGAGCCGCGACGCGATCGACAGCGTCGAGCGCGGCGCGCGCGATGCCGACTGGCAGCCGGCGAAGGATGCCGCGCAACGGCTCGCGTTCGCGGAAGACGGCGCGATCTTCGACGGCTATCTGGCCGCGGACATCGTCGGCATCCGCGAAGGCACGTCGAACCGCAAGCTCACGCTGCCGGCCGACGTCAGCGCGTATCCGGACGCGATCAGCGACGCGCTGGAAGCGCTGCGGCTCGCCGGCGTCGACGGCCCGTACTCGGTCGTGCTCGGCTCGGACGCCTACACGGCGCTCAGCGAGGCGCGCGACCAGGGCTATCCGGTCCTCGGCCACATCAAGCGCATCGTCAGCGGCGAGATCATCTGGGCGCCGGCGATCAGCGGCGGCTGCGTGCTGTCCACCCGCGGCGGCGACTATGAACTGCACCTCGGCGAAGACGTGTCGATCGGCTACACGAGCCATACCGACAAGGTCGTTCGCCTTTACCTGCGCGAAACGTTCACGTTCCTGATGCTGACGAGCGAGGCATCGGTGGCCGTGGCGCCGCAGGGCAACCCGGCGACCTGACGTTCCGCCCGCGCGATGCCCGACGGGCATCGCGCCCACCGGCCGCATGGCCGGCCGCACGTTCGTCGCCGATCGAACCATCCTGCATGGAGCGAGAAATGAGCGAATCGAATGAAGCACTACAGGCACTGCAAGCGTCGATCGACAGCCTGAAGCAGGCCGTCGACGCGAACGCGAGCCGCCAGGCCGGCGACACCGCCGTATTGTTCACCGTGGTGGCGCTGATGCTGGCCGAACTGCCGCCCGACTCCCGCAACCTGATCGAGGATTCGTTCTCCGTCTGGGCCAATGGTCTGCAGAATGCGGCACTGTCAACCGACGTGAAGCAGATCGCACGGCAGAAACTTGCGATGACGCTCTCCGACTGACGCCGCCGCCTCGTCACGGTTGGGCCATGTCCGGCCCGCACCGTGCAACCCGCCCGCTTCGCCAGCGGCCGCGCGCCACGCACCGGTTGCGGTGCGCGCGCGGCCAGGCCTGACCCGTGCGCGCACGCTGCCGCGCTGCGCGCTCGCGCCGATGCGCGCGCGCCGCGTTGCGTCGCGCGTCCCCCTTCCCGTTGGCTCCCTGCCGGCGCCCTGCGCGCCGATGTCGCACCGCGCTTCGCGCGCGTCGCACGCCGCCACGTTTGCGCAGCCCGCACGCCGCACCCGCATGCGCGCTCGTCTGTACTCCTTGTGTCTCATGCTCGCACGCTTGTGAGGGTGCAATTCCCGGCCGGGCCGATGCGGAACTGTGTCTTGGAGGCCCTGGGCCGATTCGCTATTTTGAACGCAGTCGAAGTGATGGCGCAGGCGCCGCGAAGCAGCGGTATTGCCGGCGTCGAGCACGGCCGGTCGCCATGCCGGCGCGCACGGCGCGACGGCGCCGGCCTGGCGCGCGCGCCGCCGGTCGCGTCGTGCGGCAGGCACGCCCCGGCGCCCTCGCGCATCGGGACTTCCGTTTCGATTCACGTTCATTGACAGGAGCCAGACCACCATGCCCGCACTTTGCGACATCTGTCACGCCCGGCCGGCCGTCGCGCGCGCCACCGTGATGCAGGACGGCGAGCGCAAGACGATCTCGATCTGCGACTACCACTTCCGTCAGCTGATGCGGCATCAGAGCATGCTGAACCCGTTCGACTCGCTGCTGGGCGGCGGCGCGTCGTCGCTGTTCGGCGAGTCCAGCGACACGTCGCCGCTTGCCGCGGAGATTCCGCGCGAGTCGGTCGACCCGACCGACGCGTTCAGCGAGCAGACGCTCGAACTGCTGCAGCGCGCGGCCGAGAAGGCGCACGAGCTGCGCCGCAGCGAACTCGACACCGAACACCTGCTGTACGCGCTCGCGGACACCGACGTGTGCGCCGCGCTGCTGAAGGAACTGAAGCTGTCGCCGCAGGACATCAAGTCGTACATCGACGAGCACGCGCACACCGGCACGGCCTCCCCCGATGCGTCGCTCGACAAGCTGTCGATCTCGCCGCGCGTGAAGAAGGCCGTGCAGTACGCGTTCCAGGCGTCGCGCGACCTCGGTCACTCGTACATCGGCCCCGAGCACCTGCTGATCGGTCTCGCGTCGGTGCCGGACAGCATCGCCGGCACGCTGCTGAAGAAATACGGCGTGACGCCCGAGGCGCTGCGCCAGAAGGTCGTGAAGGTCGTCGGCAAGGGTGCGGAAGACGGCCGAGTCGATGCGCCGACCGGCACGCCGAACCTCGACAAGTTCGGCCGCGACCTCACCGCGATCGCGCGCCAGGGCAAGCTCGACCCGGTGCTCGGCCGCGCGCAGGAAATCGAAAGCACGATCGAGGTGCTCGCGCGCCGCAAGAAGAACAACCCGGTGCTGATCGGCGAGCCGGGCGTCGGCAAGACCGCGATCGTCGAAGGCCTCGCGCAGCGGATCGTGAACGGCGACGTGCCCGAAGTGCTGCGCGGCAAGCGGCTCGTCGAAGTCAACATCAACTCGATGGTCGCCGGCGCAAAGTATCGCGGCGAATTCGAGGAGCGCGCGAAGCAGCTGATCGACGAAGTGACCGCCAAGCATGACGAACTGATTTTGTTCATCGACGAGCTGCATACGATCGTCGGCGCGGGCCAGGGCGGCGGCGAAGGCGGGCTCGACATCGCGAACGTGCTGAAGCCGGCGCTCGCGCGCGGCGAGCTGAGCCTGATCGGCGCGACCACGCTGAACGAATACCAGAAGCACATCGAGAAGGACGCGGCGCTGGAGCGGCGCTTCCAGCCGGTGTTCGTGCCGGAGCCGAGCGTCGAGCAGACGATCGTGATCCTGCGCGGGCTGCGCGACAGCCTCGAGGCACACCATCAGGTGACGTTCGCCGACGACGCGTTCGTCGCGGCCGCCGAGTTCGCCGACCGCTACATCACCGCGCGCTTCCTGCCCGACAAGGCGATCGACCTGATCGACCAGGCCGCCGCGCGCGTGCGGATCGGCGCGACCTCGCGCCCCGTCGACATCCAGGAAGGCGAAGCGCAGATCGCGCAGCTGAAGCGCGAGCAGGACTACGCGACGTCGCGCAAGCGCTTCGACGAAGCGAAGCAGTTCGAAGAACAGATCAACGAGAAGCAGAAGTCGCTCGACGAAAAGATGGAAGCGTGGCAGCGCAAGACCGGTTCCGAGACGCTCGAGGTGACCGTCGAATCGGTCGCCGAGGTCGTGTCGCGGCTGACCGGCATCCCGGTGTCCGAGCTCACGCAGGAAGAGCGCCAGAAACTGCTGAAGATGGAAGAGCAGTTGCGCGAGCGCGTGGTCGGCCAGAACGACGCGGTGGTCGCCGTCAGCGACGCGGTGCGGCTATCGCGCGCCGGGCTCGGCCAGACGCACCGGCCGATCGCGACGTTCCTGTTCCTCGGGCCGACCGGCGTCGGCAAGACCGAGCTCGCGAAGGCGCTCGCCGAGACCGTGTTCGGCGACGAGCAGGCGATCATCCGCATCGACATGTCCGAGTACATGGAGCGGCACGCGGTCGCGCGGCTGATCGGCGCGCCGCCCGGCTACGTCGGCTACGACGAAGGCGGCCAGCTCACCGAGCGCGTGCGGCGCCGCCCGTACAGCGTGATCCTGCTCGACGAGATCGAGAAGGCCCATCCGGACGTCTACAACGTGCTGCTGCAGGTGTTCGACGACGGCCGGCTGACCGACGGCAAGGGCCGCGTGGTCGACTTCAGCAACACGATCATCATCGCGACGAGCAACCTCGGCGCCGCGATCATCATGGACAACCTCACGCAGCCGGAAGCCGCGCGCAAGACCGACAAGGCGATCCGCGAGCAGCTGATGCAGGTGCTGAAGGGCCATTTCCGCCCCGAGTTCCTGAACCGGATCGACGAGGTAATCGTGTTCCATGCGCTGTCGAAGGAGAACATCCGCTCGATCGTGCAGATCCAGCTCGACCGCGTGGTGCGCACCGCCGCCGCGCAGGACATCACGCTCGTGATGGGCGACTCGCTCGTCGAACACCTGACCGAAGCCGGCTACCAGCCGGAGTTCGGCGCGCGCGAGCTGAAACGCCAGGTGCGGCAGATCATCGAGACGAAGCTCGCGAAGGAGATCCTCGCGGCCAAGCTTCAGTCGGGCGACCGCGTCGAAGTCGACTACGACACGGCCGGCGACACGGTGACGTTCAACAAGCTCGCGCCGCCTGATGCGAAGGACGCGAAGCAGGACGCCGACGGCAAGGCCAGGCCGAACGGCAAGGCCACGAAGGCATCGGCCAATGAAAAGGATAACGAAGCAAATGCCGATACGCCGCCGCCCGTCGCGAAGGCATCCGGCAAGAAGTCGTCCGGTGCGAAGAAGGACGCGCACTGATACCACGCGGGCCCGCATGTCCGGGCCCGCATGACCGGCGCCGTCCGCCGGACGGCGCCGCCCCACGCCGCGACGCGGCGCAACCCGAGCCACCCCGCAGCGGGCCCGGCTCATGGAGATTCACATGACAAATCGACGCGAAGTGCCAGGCATCAGGAAGTACGATGGGCCCGCCGGCGGTTGGGGCGCGCTTCGCGCGACAGCCGAGGCCGTGCGCACGCAGATGGAAACCATCGAGGCGCCGATCGTGCTGATGCGGACCAACCAGCCCGACGGTTTCGACTGTCCCGGCTGCGCGTGGCCCGACAAGGAACACAAGTCGACGTTCCAGTTCTGCGAGAACGGCGCGAAGGCCGTCACGTGGGAGGCCACGACCAAGCGCGTGACGCCCGAGTTCTTCGCGGCGAACACCGTGTCGTCGCTGCTGCGGATGTCCGACTACGAGCTGGAGAACATGGGCCGGCTCACGCATCCGCTCGTCTACGATCGCGCGACCGACACGTTCCGCGCGGTCGAATGGGACGACGCGTTCGCGCGCATCGGCGAGGTGCTGCGTGCGCTGCCGCCCGAGCAGGTCGAGTTCTATACGTCGGGGCGCGCGTCGAACGAAGCCGCGTACCTGTATCAGCTGTTCGCGCGCGAGCTCGGCACCAACAACTTCCCCGACTGCTCGAACATGTGCCACGAGCCGACCAGCGTCGGCCTGCCGCAGTCGATCGGGATCGGCAAGGGAACGGTGTCGCTGGAGGATTTCGACCACTGCGAGCTGATCATCTCGATCGGCCACAACCCCGGTACGAACCATCCGCGGATGATGGGCACGCTGCACGAGTGCGCGCGCCGCAACGTGCCGATCATCGTGTTCAACCCGTTGCGCGAGCGCGCGCTCGAACGCTTCGCCGATCCGCAGGACATGATCGAGATGGCGTCGTTCGGTTCGACGCGCATCGCGTCGACGTACTACCAGGTCGACGCGGGCGGCGACGCGGCCGCTCTGAAGGGCATCATGAAGGCGCTGCTGCAGCTCGAGGCCGAGCGCGGCGACGTGCTCGACCGTGACTTCATCGCGCAGCACACCAGCGGCTTCGACGCGTTCTCCACCGACCTGCAGGCCACGTCGTGGGACGACATCGAGCGCGCGAGCGGCCTGAGCCAGGCGCAGCTCGAGCAGGTCGCGCTCGCCTATGCGAAATCGAACGCGACGATCGTCACGTACGGGATGGGCGTCACGCAGCACAACAAGGGCACCGCGACCGTGCGGCTGATCGCCGACCTGCTGCTGATGCGCGGCAACTTCGGCAAGCCCGGCGCGGGCGTGTGCCCGCTGCGCGGCCACTCGAACGTGCAGGGCAACCGCACGGTCGGCATCACCGAGAAGCCGTCGGCCGAGTTCCTGCAGAAGATCGAGGACGTGTGCGGCTTCAAGCCGCCCGCGCATCACGGGCACGACGCCGTGCAGGCCATGCAGGCGATGGTCGACGGCCAGGCCAAGGCGCTGCTGTGCCTCGGCGGCAACTTCGCGGTCGCGCTGCCCGATCCCGAGCTGTCGTTCCCCGCGATGGCGAAGCTCGATCTCAGTGTGCATCTCGGCACGAAGCTGAACCGCTCGCATCTGCTGGTTGCGAAGGAAACCTACATCCTGCCCGTGCTCGGCCGCACCGAGCTCGACATGCAGGCGAGCGGCCGGCAATCGATCACCGTCGAGGATTCGATGTCGATGGTCCACGCGTCGGCCGGCAAGCTCAAGCCGGCGTCCGACGCGTTGCGCTCGGAGCCCGCGATCGTCGCGGGGATCGCGCATGCGACGCTGCCGAACAGCAAGGTCGCGTGGCTCGACCTGATCGCCGACTACGACCGCATCCGCGACCTGATCGACAAGACGGTGCCCGGCTTCGAGGCGTTCAACGAACGGATCCGCACGCCGGGCGGCTTCCGCCTGCCGCTGCCGCCCACCGAGCGCGTGTGGCCCACGCCGACCGGCAAGGCGATGTTCTCGGTCTACACGGGCGTGAAGGAAGACGCGGACGTGCTCGGCGCCGAACAGGTGCTGCGGCTGATCACGCTGCGCAGCCACGACCAGTACAACACGACGATCTACGGGCTCGACGACCGCTATCGCGGCGTGTTCGGGCGGCGCGACGTGCTGTTCATGAACGCGGCCGATCTCGCGAAGTACGGGCTCGAACACGGCGACCTCGTCGACATCGAGACGATCACCGCCTCGGGCCGCACGCTGCGCCTCGAGAAGATCACCGCGATCGAGTACGACATCGCGCCGGGCTCGGTCGGCGCGTACTATCCGGAGGCGAACGTGCTCGTGCCGCTCGACTACATCGACAAGGAAAGCGGCACGCCGTCGTACAAGTCGGTGCCGGTGCGGGTCGCGCGTTCCGCGGTCGTGTGATCCGCGGGCGGGCAGGTTCGCGACGTACGGCACGCATGCGACATGCCGTGACGCCGAGAACCTGCCTGCCGCCCCGCCTCCCCGCTCTCACGGCCGCTGCATCGCCTCCGATGCGGCGGCCGCTTCGTTTTCACGTGGCGAACGGCACGCGCCTTACCGCGCCGTCGACGGCGGCAGAGCCGCGCCCGTCTGCCGGCGACGGTACGCGCTGTCGCGCGTCGCGAGCCAGTAGTACAGCGGCGACGTCAGCGCGAGCCCGACGAGCCAGGACAGGTCGGCGCCGCCGAGATGCGCGGGAATCGGGCCCGCGTACATCGGCGTGTTCATGAACGGGATCTGCACGACGATCCCGATCGCATACGCGAGCAGCGCCTGCGGATTGAAGCGGCCGTACACGCCGCCGTCCGCCATGAAGATCGACTGGATGTCGTACTTGCCCTTGTGAATCACGTAGAAGTCGATCAGGTTGATCGCCGTCCACGGCACCAGCACGACGAGCAGCGCGAGCACGAGATCGACGAGATTGCCGACGAAGTTGCTCGACGCGCCGATCGCCGCGTAGCAGCACGCGATGAAGATCACCACCGACACCACCGCGCGCGTCTTCGCGGTCGGAATCCACTTGTACGCGAAGGTCTGCACCGACGTGATGACGGCGAGCACCGCGCCGTACAGGTTCAGCGCGTTGTGGCTGATCACGCTCAGCAGGAACAGCACCAGCATCAGCGGGCCGAGCGGGCCCGTTGCCTGCTTGACCGCGTCCATCGTGTCCGCGCCGGCCGGCACCGCGAGCACCGCGACCGCGCCGAAGATGAACGCGAGCGTCGAGCCGATCGTGCAGCCGAGATAGGTCGCCCAGAACGTCGACGCGACGCCGGCGTCTTCCGGCAGGTAGCGCGAATAGTCCGATACGTAAGGCGCGAACGCGATCTGCCACAGCGCGGACAGCGACACCGTTGCCAGCCACCCGGCGAAATCGAAGCCGCCGCGCGTGAGGAAATCGGCGGTGCTCACGTGCGACAGGATCATCCAGAAGCCGACCACGATGCCGATGCCGAGCACCCACGTGCCGATCCTGTTCAGGATGTGGATGAACCGGTAGCCGACGATCCCGATCAGCCCGGACCCCACCGCGCCGATCACGATGCCGACGGGCACCGGCACCGACGACGCGATGCCGTGCACCGACTTGCCGGCCAGCACGATGTTCGACGCGAAGAAGCCGACGTACATCACCGCCGCGATCACCGTGACGAGCAGCGCGCCCCACGAGCCGAACTGCGCGCGGCTCTGGATCATCTGCGGGATGCCCATCTGCGGCCCCTGCGCCGAATGCAGCGCCATCAGCACGCCGCCGACCGCCTGGCCGACGACGATCGCGACGATCGCCCACATCAGGTTCAGGTGAAAGAGCTGCACGCCGAGCGCGCCGGTCACGATCGGCAGCGGCGCGATGTTGCCGCCGAACCAGAGCGTGAACAGGTCGCGCACCTTGCCGTGGCGTTCTGCGGGCGGCACGTAGCCGATCGTGTGTTTCTCTATCATGGGGGACGCGTTGCGGTCCGCGGTCGTCATGGCGAAGTCTCCTGTGCTGCGCGGCGATGCGCGCGTGCCGTTTCAGCCGGCGCGCGACCGTGCGCGCGCCTGCAATCGGGTCCGGATACGCGGGCGACGCCGATCGGCGCGCCGGCACCCACTACGCCACTACGCGCGGGGACGGATGACATGCCCCGCCGGTGCGTGCGCGCTTTTGTCGCGATCCGGATTGGAGACGATGGTGCGCCACGCATGCGGCGAGCCGAAAATACTAAAAATATTTCCGGGACATACGAAAAAGCTCTGCAGCGGAAACGGCGGCGCCGATTTTCTTCGGTTAAGGTGCTACCCGAAACGATGGACCGGTTGCGCGCGCCGGCGACGCGTGCGCGCCGGAGCCGAGTAACAGGGGTATCAGGGGTAACAGCGGTAACAGGGGTGCTCGTGGCTCACTACACTTTGCGGCAACTGAAATATTTCGTGACGACGGTGGAATCCGGCAGCGTCGCCGAGGCGTCGCGCCAGCTCTTCATCGCGCAGCCGTCGATCTCCAGCGCGATCAAGGGGCTCGAGGAGAGTTTCGGCGTGAAGCTGTTCATCCGCCATCACGCGCAAGGCGTGTCGCTGACGCCGAGCGGCACGCGTTTCTACCGGAAGGCGCAGGAACTGCTGCGCATCGCGCACGAATTCGAACAGAATGCGCTCGCCGACAACGACGTGGTCACCGGCCAGATCGACATCGGCTGCTTCGAGACCGTCGCCCCGCTCTACCTGCCGCAACTGATCGCGGGCTTTCGCGAGCGCTACCCGGGCGTCAACATCCGGCTGCGCGACGGCGACCAGCAGGAGCTCGTGCAGGGCCTCACGGCCGGCACCTTCGATCTCGCGTTCCTCTACGATCACGATCTCGACGGCACGATCGAAACCGAGCCGCTGATGCCGGCGCAGCAGCCGTACGTGCTGCTGCCGGAGAACCACCGGTTCGCGGGCCAGTCGCACGTCTCGCTGCGCGACCTCTGCGTCGAGCCGATGATCCTGCTCGACGTGCTGCCGAGCCGAACATACTTCGTCAGCCTGTTTCACGAACTCGGGCTCACGCCGAACATCGTGTTCGCTTCGCCGTCGATCGAGATGGTGCGCGGGATGGTCGGCCAGGGGTTCGGCTTCTCGCTGCTCGTCACGCGGCCGCATTCCGAATACACGTACGACGGCCGGCGCGTCGTGACGATCGCCCTCAGCGAAACGGTCAGCCCTTCGGGGCTCGTGAGCGCACGGCTCAAGCGCGGGCAGCTGACGAAGCAGGCGCAATCGTTCGTCGAGTTCTGCCGCGAGCGGCTTGCGCAGATCGTCGCGGAATCGGTGCGGTAGAACGACGGGGAAACACGCACGCGCCGTGGGGCGCGCAGCGTGCGGTTTGCGGCCCGACTACGCGACCGACTCAGTCGACTGAATCCGCTGAGTCGGCTGAGTCGTGCGGATCGATCGAATCAACCCGCTTCAGCGAGATACGCCGCAAGCCGGGCGAGCATCGCGTCGCATCCGTGCAGCTGTTCGACCGTGACGAACTCGTCGGGCTTGTGCCCCTGGTCCATGCTGCCCGGCCCGCACACGACGGTCGGAATGCCGGCCTGCCCGAACAGCCCGCCCTCGGTGCCGAACGCGACCGTGCCGAACGCGTCGGAGCCGCTCAGCATCGCGAGCAGTCGCGCGGCTTCGCTGTCCGGCGACGTCGCGAGCCCCGGATACGCGCCGAGCGGCTCCAGGCGAATGTCGGTATCGGGCTGCACCGCGCGCATCTTCGGCAACAGTTCGGATTCCGCATAATCCTGCAGCTTCATCGGTACGTCGTGCGCATCGAACGCCGGCAGCGCCCGCACCTCGAAGTCGAACTCGCATTCGGCCGGCACGATGTTCAGCGCGCGGCCGCCCTTGATCAGTCCCGCCTGCACGGTCGAGAACGGCGGATCGAAGCGGTTGTCGCGATGCTCGGGCCGCGCGAGCGCCGCGCCGATCTCGCCGAGCCGGCCGATCAGCTTCGCCGCGTAGTCGATCGCGTTGACGCCGAGCGGCGCGTACGCCGAGTGGCACGCCGCGCCCTTCACGTGGCAACGCATCGCGAGCTTGCCCTTGTGACCGAGCACCGGCTTCAGTTCGGTCGGCTCGCCGATCAGGCACAGCCGCGGCCGGTGCGCACGCGCGGCCAGCGCGTCGAGCATCGGCCGCACGCCGAGACAGCCGACTTCCTCGTCGTAGGAAAACGCGAGATGCACCGGCAGGCCCAATCCACGCGCGACGAGCGCCGGCACCGCCGCGAGCACCGACGCGATGAAGCCCTTCATGTCGGCCGTGCCGCGCCCGTACAGCCGGCCGTCGCGTTCGGTCAGCCGGAACGGCTCGACCGTCCACGCCTGCCCGTCGACCGGCACCACGTCGGTATGGCCCGACAGCACGATGCCGCCGCGATCGCGCGGCCCGATCGTCGCGTACAGGCTCGCCTTCGTGCGTTCCGCGTTGTAGAACAGCTCGCTCTCGACGCCGAAGCCGCCGAGGTAGTCGCGGATGAATTCGATCATCGCGAGGTTCGAATCGCGGCTGACCGTCGCGAAGCCGATCAGCCGCTCGAGCAGTGCGCGGCTCGACGTGTCACTCATCGCCCGGCACTCCGTAGCTCGGCGCGGCGGTCGGGTTCAGCGCGCGCGTCTGGTAATCCTGCATCTGCGGGCGATACGCGTGCCACAGCGCATCGAGCTGCCCGATCGGATCGGCATCGGCCCAGTCGACGCGCAGGTCGACGATCGGCCAGGTCACGTCGCCGGCCACCTTCAGCGCGGCCGAATGCACGGGCCCCGCCTCGCCGCCCGCCGCGATCGCTGCGTGCATCGCGGCCAGCAGGCGATCGGCCAGCAGCCCGGGCGCCTGCTCGAACGCGCGCGCCATCGCATCGATCACGGCCGGCGCGGCCAGCAGATTGCCGGCCGCCACGCATTGCTCGCCCTGCACCGCATGGTGCGTGCCGAGCGCTTCCTTGCCGGTGAAGCACGCGGTCTGCCCCTGCCCGTCGATCACCGTGACCTGCCGGTACTGGCTCCAGCCGTTCGCGCTGAGCGCGTGGTCGAGCGCGGCGGCCGGCGCGAGTTGCCGATGCTCGATCAGATCGAGGATCTGCGGGCCCAGCGCCGGCAGCGTGATGTTCTGCGTCGCGACCGCGCCGACGCCCGCGCGCACCCAAGGGCAGCGTGCGCCCACCGCGATGCTCGACGAGCTGATCGCGATCCCGAGCTGGCCCGTTTCCGGGCAGCGCCCGACGATGGAGAAAGTCATGTCGGCTCCTATGCGCGGTTCGGCTGCCAGTTGTCCGGGATCACGGCGATCACGTCGATCTCCATCAGCCACTGCGGCTGGCCGAGCGCCGACACGACGAGCCCCGTCGAGATCGGATAGACGCCCTTCAGCCACTTGCCGACTTCCTGGTACACCGGCTCGCGATAGCGCGGGTCGATCAGGTAGGTCGTCGTCTTCACGATGTGCGTGATGTCGCTGCCGGCTTCCTCCAGCAGCTGCTTCACATTCTTCATCGCCTGCGCGGCCTGCGCGCGCGGATCGCCGAGGCCGATCAGGTTGCCGTCGAAATCGGTGCCGACCTGGCCGCGCACGTACACGGTATTGCCGGCGCGCACGGCCTGGCACAGGTCGTTGTCGAGCGTCTGGTTCGGGTAGGTATCCTTCGTGTTGAACATGCGGATACGGGTGTGGGTAGGCTGGCTCATCGAGGTCCTTCGATTGACGGTGGGTGCGCCCGCCGCAGCGGAAGCTGTCGCGGCGGGTTCTGGTTGTAGCGAGGGCGCCGCGTACGGGCTGCTTGCCGCGCGCGGGCCGTGGCGTGAGCGCGTATCAGTCGATCGTGTCGACGAGCGGGCAGGCATCGACCCGCGCCGTGTGCGCCGTGTCGTCGTGCGCGATGCGCGTCTCGACGCGGCGTCGCGATGCGTCGTGATAGTCGAGGTACTTGCGCTGCGTGACGATGTGGTCGGCGATGTGTTTCGCATCGTGCCACACGCCCCAGATGAAGCTGGAGCCGCGTCGCGACAGCCACGGCAGTCCGAGGAAATAGATGCCCGGCTCTTTCGACACGCCGCGCTGATGCTGCGGCTTGCCGTTCGCGGCGAACGCGTCGACGTTCAGCCAGCCGTAGTCGACCGCGTAGCCCGTCGCCCAGACGATCGACGTGACGCCGGCGCCGGCCAGGTCGAGCGCGAGGATCGGCTCCGCGACGCAATCCGGATCCGGCAGGATGCGGCGCGCTTCTGGTTCCTCGGGCAGGTCGAGGCCGTTGCGTGCCGCGTATGCGTCAGCCGCGTCGAGCAGCGACAGGTAGTTCTCGTCGCCGCGGGCGAGATTGGCCGCGAGATCGCGTTCGAACACCGCGACGCCGCCGTCGAACGACTTCGTCAGCCCCACGAGCGTCACGCCCTGGTGCGCGAGTGCGCGGAAATCGACCGTGTGGCCGCCGCGCGCACCGCTCACCGCGATCGTCACGTGTTCGCGTCCGGGCGTCGCGACTTCCTTGTCCCATTCGCCGAGCACGCCGAGCCACCAGCAGAAATCGCGGCCGCGATACGCGCGCGGCGGGCGGTCATGCGGGCCGACCGACAGGTAGACCTGCCGGCCCGCGCGCTGCAGCTCGTCGGCGATCTGCACGCCCGACGAACCCGCGCCGACCACCAGCACCGCGCCGTCCGGCAATTGCGCCGGGTTGCGATAGTCGGCGGAGTGGATCTGCACGAGGCTGGCATCGTCCGGCGCGATCGGCGGGATGACCGGGCGCTGGAACGGACCCGTCGCGACGACCACGCGGTTCGCCTCGATCGTGCCGTCCGAGGTTTCGACGATGAACCCCGGCTTGCCCGTGTTGCGCACGACGTTCTTCACTTCGACGCCGGTGCGGATCGGCGCGTCGAACTTGCGCGCATAGGCTTCGAAGTAGTCGGCGACCTGGTCCTTCGACGCGAACGCATCGGGATCGAGGCCGTCGAATTCGAGGCCCGGAAAGCGGTCGTGCCACGCGGGGCCGTTCGCGACCAGCGAATCCCAGCGCCCGGTGCGCCAGCGCTCGGCGATGCGGTCGCGCTCCAGCACGAGATGCGGCACGCCGAGCTTGCCCAGGTGCTCGCTCATGGCCACGCCGGCCTGGCCGGCCCCGACGACCAGCGTATCGATTGAGGTTGTTTCCACTGCCACGGCTGTCTCCTTGAAGTACGGCTCGCGGCGATGCTCGTGTCGTCGCGCGAGGGGGAATGGAGACATTCTGCTGACAGGCTCGCTAGGGCGAAACGATCATTTTTGTGGTTGTTGACGAGAAAAAAGCTGGGGCGATCGAGCATGGCTGGCGGAACGGGCATACCGCGCCGCGTTCGGTCCAGACGGCCCAACGCTATTCCTGCGTATGTGCGCGGTCAATGCGATGCCCGGAGGAAACGGGAAGCGTGTCCGAAATCGGCAGCGTCGGTTTCGCCGCATCGATCAATGTCGCTTTGTTGCCGTCCCACTTGGGCAGTTTGGCCGGCGGCAGCGGCACGACCTTGTCAAGGTTTGGCAGACGAAGGTCCGGATCGCGCTCGAGGCGGTCGGCGAGTACGCTGTAACGCTCGGCACGAGCACGATCCTTCACGTTACCAACCACCGGATCACCATCGTCGAATGCGCCGAACAAATACCCGGCGCTCTTGGCGCTCCCGTATTTCACGCCATCATGCAGAATCTTGAGGGCTCGGTCGTTGTCTTCGCCAAGCGACTTGTCCGCGCCCACGAGTGTTGTCCCGAGCGCATAGGCGGCATCTCCGCTACCTTGTGCATATCCGCATTCCAGCATTTGAAGCGCAATCTTGCGATTATCCCAAAAGCCTGCTTTGGGATCGTCATAAATTGCGTCCATCTTGCCCCCAAGATATGCCATCGCATTCGGACTCCCCATATCCGCAGCCAGTTGCCAGAATGCATAGGCTCTGCTCGCATCCTGCTTCACCCCCATCCCGTCCATGTAATACGTACCCATCAAATCGTAGGCCGCCGGAATGCCGAGTTTCATCGCCTGTTCAGCGATTTGAACGGCATGTTCGGAATCACCATCCACGCCTTCGCCGCGAGCGTACGCATTCGCCAGATTCAGCATCGCCTTCCAGTGTTTGCGCTCGGCGGCCTTCGCCCATAACTCGACGGCCCCCCTATAGTCGCGCTGATTCGGCCACAGCAACGAACTGGTGAGCGCGATCGCTCGCGTATTCCAACGATCTGCCTCTGGATCGATCCGAGGAACAACGTCGGCTTCATGCTTGCATTCGAACGCTTCGCGGTGCGGATTGAACGCAGTCAGCGACATGTTGCGAGGAAGCGAATCGCTCCTTGAACAGGCGGCACATCCAACGATCAGAAGAACGGAAGCCAATCGGATCAGCCGGCCACGGTCCACGGTAATCAGACGCAATCGAATTCGCACGATATCGAATACCTTGCACGACAAGAAATGAATGCACAGTCACGTGCGCAGTATGGAACGGCGCAAACGGCCTGCTGACAAGGCCCTCATCCGGCAATTTCATGGGCCGTCGGCAATGGCCCGCAGTCGGGACAGCATCTCCGTTCATATGCCGCTGATTTTACGTTGCGTCCCCTTAACCTGTCCCCACCCCACAATTCTTGACTATGCGCACGCCGTCGAACTGGTAGGATGCGCATCACTAGGCGAGACGCATCCGGCGCACCTGATCGTTCCCCTTTTCGATCTCCCGCACGCGATCCCTTGCCGCGCCGAGCCGCCGGCTCAGCCCCCCGTCGAACCCCGCAACACCCCGGCGTCGGCCCCACCCGACCCGTTGCAGCAACCGTTGGAGTAGCGCACGTTGCGCCTGCAAGCATGAAGAAACTGAAGCAGCACATCCGCATCCTGGGCGAGATCGACCGCACGCCGCTGGTACGCGCCGGCGCGCTGCTGTTGATGGCCGGCCTGCTGTACCTGCTGTGGCCGTCGGCCGAAACCGCCTACCTCGCGATGGAGTCGGTCATACGCTGACGCAACACGCCCATCCCCGCACTACGCTATACTCGCGCAATGGAAACCAAACCTGCCTCGCCGAACGTGCATCGCTGGTGGCGCGCCTGACCCAGGCGGCCCGTTTCCTTTTGCATGTCCCGAACGTGATGCCGCCAGCCATGGCGGCATTGTCGTTTCTGCGCCCGAATCATGGCTGGTGGCTTCGATAACCCGGAGCCAATCCACACCATGACGCACCCGACCCGACCGACCATCCTCACCGGCGACCGCACGACCGGCCCGCTGCATCTCGGCCACTACATCGGCTCGCTGCGCGCGCGCGTGCAGATGCAGCACGACGCGACGCAGTTCCTGCTGCTCGCCGACACGCAGGCGCTGACCGACAACATGGGCCGTCGCCAGCGCGTCACCGAGAACGTGATCGAGGTCGCGCTCGACTACCTGGCCGTCGGCATCGACCCGGCAATCTCGACGATCGTCGTCCAGTCGCAGGTGCCCGAGCTCGCCGAGCTGTCGCAATACCTGCTCAACCTCGTCACGGTCGCGCGCCTCGAGCGCAATCCGACCATCAAGGAAGAGATCCGCCTGCGCGGTTTCGAGCGCGACATCCCGGCCGGCTTCCTGAC
Source organism: Burkholderia sp. Bp9090 (assembly GCF_003857985.1). Classification (NCBI taxonomy): domain Bacteria; kingdom Pseudomonadati; phylum Pseudomonadota; class Betaproteobacteria; order Burkholderiales; family Burkholderiaceae; genus Burkholderia; species Burkholderia sp. Bp9090. The sequence continues at coordinate 32,411 of NZ_QTPV01000003.1, read as the reverse complement.
CTATCCCGTCAGCCAGGCCGCCGACATCACCGCGTTCAAGGCGACGCACGTGCCGGTCGGCGACGACCAGCTGCCGATGATCGAACAGACCAACGAACTCGTGCGCCGCTTCAACGCGACGGTCGACAAGCCGGTGCTGGTGGAATGCGAGGCCGTGCTGTCGGCGGTCACGCGGCTGCCGGGCATCGACGGCAAGGCGAAGATGAGCAAGTCGCTCGGCAACGCGATCACGCTCGGCTCGACGCCGGACGAGATCACGCAGGCCGTGAAGGACATGTACACAGATCCGAACCACCTGCGCGTGAGCGATCCCGGCCAGGTCGAAGGCAACGTCGTGTTCACATTCCTCGACGCGTTCGAGCCCGACGTGCAGAAGGTCGACGAACTGAAGGCGCACTATCGCCGCGGCGGCCTCGGCGACAGCGTCGTCAAGCGCGTGCTGAACGAGCGGCTGCAGGCGCTGATCGAGCCGATCCGTGCGCGCCGCCGCGAATTCGAGGCGGACAAGGCGGAGGTAATGGGGATCCTGAAGCGCGGCACGATGCATGCGCGCGAGGTGGCCGGCGCGACGCTGGCCGAGGTGAAAGGCGCGATGGGGCTCACGTATTTCGATTGAGCCGTGCGCGGCAAACGCGGCCGGGCGGCGTGGCGTGGCGCGATGCCGGCGCCGCCCTTACCCCGATGTCCACCGGCACACCGCGAAGCCGCGGTCAGTCGTCCGCAAGCACCGTCACGACCGCTCGTGCGCCGACGGCGCTACGTGGCACACGGCCTCGATCCGGTTGCCGGCAGGGTCGACGAGAAACGCCGCGTAGTAGTCGGCGTGATAATGCGGCCTCAATCCGGGATCGCCGTCGGACTGGCCGCCCGCGGAAAGCCCTGCCTCGAAAAATGCATGTACCTGCTCGCGAGAAGCGGCCTTGAAGCACCAGTGCCGCTTGCTCGTTCCAACTTCGGCGGGATCGAGATACACGGCCAGGAAAGTCGAGGTGGTGTCGTTTGCATTGCAGCGTTCGCCATAGCCGAGTGCGTTGGGCCGGTCGTAAACCTTGGCCGCGCCTAGTGCGGCCATGACACGGTCGTAGAAGGGGCGTGCCCGGTCGATATCAGGAACGCCGATGGACACGTGGTCGAGAAGTTGCATGGTGTTGGCTCCATTGAACGAGCACGAGTCTACACAAACATGTCACTTCGAACCGGCTACCGGTACAACCAGATTGCAAAACCGGAGGACAGGATTCCATGACGGACGACCGCCACATTTGGGAAGCACTGGAAGCATTCGTTCGCGAGGAGGCGGCAGTATCGAGCAAACAGCGGATTACCGCGGAGACCTCGATCGCCGACGATCTCGGACAAACCGGAGACGACGCGGACATCTTCATGGAGCGCTTCTTCGCCCGATTCGGTATGGATCGCGGCGACTACGATTTCGGGCGTTACTTCCTGATGGAGGGTGAAGGGCTCCTGTATCACCTGGTTCGCAAGTTCATTCTCAGGAAGCCCCATACGTTCGATCGAGACGCATTGACAGTCGGCATGCTGGGCAAAGCCATCGCGCTGGGTGCGTGGGACGCCGATGCGATCAGGAACTGATCCTCACGCAGCGTCACCGACGCTTTGATCGGCACGTCGAACACGGCGCCCGCCACGCGTCACTTCATCTGCATCAGCTGCACGAGGTTGCCGCACGTATCGTCGAGCACCGCGACGCGCACGGGCCCCGCGTCCATCGGCGCCAGCGTGAAGCGCACGCCGAGCGCGTCGAGCCGCGCGAACTCCGCGTCGAGATCGTCGACCTGGAACGACGCCGCCGGAATGCCGTCCTCGTAGAGCGCCTGACGATAAGGCCCGACCGCGCGATGATGGCTCGGCTCGAGCATCAGCTCGGTGCCGTCAGGCTGGTCCCTCGACACGACCGTCAGCCAGCGGTACTCGCCCACCGGCACGTTGTTCTTCAACCGGAAGCCGAGGGTGTCGGTATAGAACGCGAGTGCCTTGTCCTGATCGTCGACAAAGATGCTCGTCACGTAGATGCGCATGTGATGTTCTCCGAATCACGCGTGCCGTCGCGCGCGTCGTCGCCGTGCCGCTCACGTGATCTGATACGTCGATGCCGGCACGAATTCCTCCGGCATCGCGCGATCGCCCAGCTCGAGCACCGACCGTTCGATCGTGCGCGCCATCGCATCGAGCGCGAGCGCGTTCGGCGCGAGGCCGAACGGCTCCGCGACCTCGTTCGCGATCGCTTCGAGCGCGATCAGCGTGTACGAAATGAACACGCAAATCAGCGGCGTGAAAAACTCCGTCGAATCGACGAGGCCGAACGGCAGCAGCACGCAATAAGCATAGACGGTGCGATGCAGCAGCACGCTGTACGAGAACGGAATCGGCGTCGTCAGGATCCGCTCGCAGCCGCCCACCGCCTTGCCGAGTTCGACCAGCTGCGCATCGAACATCCAGCACGTCGCGTCGCTGCCGGGCGCGCGGCCCAGCGCGCGGACGATCCCGCCGCGCAGTTCGTCGAGAATCGCGACGGGCTGGTAGCACTTGTGCGCGAACGCGGCGGCGCGCTCGGCGCCGAGGATGCGCTGCAGGTCTTGCGCCGGATCGGTATGACGCAGCTGATGCTTCAGCGCATACGTGAACGCGATCAGCAGATCGGCGAGCCGGTTGCGCTCCGCGTCGCCGACGCTGTCGGGCAGGTAGCGCCGCAGTTGCGACGTGACGGTGCGCGCGGCGATCAGCAGGTTGCCCCACAGAAGCCGCGCCTCCTTGAAGCGCTCGAAGCTCGCGTTGTTGCGAAACGCGAGAAAGATCGCGAGCGCGAGCCCGAACAGCGTGAACGGCGCGGTGTTCAGCGGAATCTTTTCGCCGAAGATGCGCCCGTTCGTGAAGACCGCCAGCGTGCTGACGACCGCCATGAACACGAGTTGCGGAATGATCGACTGCAGCACGGAGCCGTTCCATACGAACAGCATCCTGAGCCAGTTTTGTCGTGGTCTGACGATCATGGTGTTGTCTCGACTGCCAAGGGAATATGCAATGCGGCACGCCGCCGCCCGATGTGCGACGGCCCGCGCGTGGCGGGCCGCTGTCCGATCGCTACCGGGCCGGGTGACGAGCCGCACGGCGGCTGCGCGAGATGATACGCCCGCGCACGCCGCACGCCGTCACCGGCCGCGCCGGTCAGTGATAGCCGGCGTCGCCCTCGCGCACCTTGCCGCGGAACACGCGGTACTGCATCGCGTTGTACACGAGGATGATCGGCAGCACGATCACGGTGCCGACGAGCGCGAACAGCTGGCTCGAATGGCTCGACGACGCATCCCAGATCGTCAGCGACGGCGGCACGATGTTCGGCCAGATGCTGATCACGAGCCCGGTATAGCCGAGGAACACGAGCGCGAGCGTCAGCAGGAACGGCGTTGCCTCGTGCCGGCGCTTCAGCGTATGGAAGATGCCCCACACGCATGCGACGACGAGGACCGGCACCGGCAGGAACCAGCCGAGGTAGCCGCTGCCGAACCAGCGGTGCGCGACGGCCGGCAGCCCGATCACGGTCCACAGGCTGACCACGCCCATCACGGCGAGCAGCACGCCCGCGAGCGGCTTCATCAGCACGCGCATCTTGCGCTGCAGTTCGCCGTCGACCTTCAGGATCAGCCAGCCGCAGCCGAGCGTCGCATAGGTGACGAGCACGCCGATCCCGCAGAACAGGCTGAACGGCGACAGCCAGTCGAACGGCCCGCCCGCGAACTGGTTGTTCACGATCCGGATGCCCTGCAGCAGCGAACCGAGCGTGACGCCCTGGCAGAACGCGGCCAGGGCGGAGCCGCCGATGAACGCGAGATCCCACAGGTGTTGCGTGCGGTTCGCCTTCGCGCGCAACTCGAACGCCGCGCCGCGGAAGATCAGCCCGACCACCATCAGGATCAGCGGCAGGTAGTTCGCCGGCAACAGCGTCGAGTAGACGACCGGGAATGCGCCGTACAGGCCCGCGCCGCCGAGCACCAGAAAGGTCTCGTTGCCGTCCCACACCGGCGCGACGGTATTCAGCATGACTTCGCGTTCGACCTTGGCGTCGAAGAACGGAAACAGCAGGCCGATACCGAGGTCGAAGCCGTCCAGCATCACGTAGATGAACACGCCGAGGCCGATGATCGCGGCCCACACGACAGGAAGATCGATCTGCATGGCTTACTCCGCTTCGGTGACGTTCAGCGGCGTGGACAGCGCGCTCTTGCGCAGCCCCGGATGCCGGTGCAGCTCGATGTATCCGGCGTGGGCAGCCGGTCCGCGCTTCATCAGGTTCAGCATGTAGTAGATACCCGTTCCGAACACCAGGAAATACACGACCACGAAGATCAGCAGCGACACGCCGACCTGCTGCGCGCTGAGCGGCGCGACCGAATCGACGGTGCGCAGCACGCCGTAGACGGTCCACGGCTGCCGCCCGACCTCGGTCGTGATCCAGCCGGCCAGCAGCGCGACGATGCCCGACGGCCCCATGCACACGACGAACCACTGGAACCAGCGCGTTTCATACAGGCGTCCGCCCTTTCTCAGCAGCAGGCCGAGCAGCGCGGTGAGCAGCATCAGCATCCCGAGGCCGGCCATGATCCGGAAGGTCCAGAACACGATCGGCGAATACGGACGGTCCTGCGCCGGGAATTCCTTCAGCCCGCGAATCTCGCCGCTCCAGCTGTGCGTGAGGATCAGGCTGCCGAGGTGCGGCACCTGGATCGCATAGCGCGTCGTCTCGGCCTGCATGTCGGGCAGGCCGACGAGGTTCAGCGCGGTGCCGCCCTTCTCGGTTTCCCACAGCCCTTCGATCGCCGCGATCTTCGCCGGCTGGTATTCGCGCGTGTTCAGCCCGTGCGCGTCGCCGACGACGATCTGGATCGGCGCGAGCAGCAGCAGCATCCACAGCGCCATCGAGAAGCTGCGCTTGACCGGCTCGTCGCGGCGCCCCTTCAGCAGGTGCCACGCGCCGCACGCGGCGACGATGAAGCCCGCGACGATGAACGCGGCGATCGTCATGTGCACGAGGCGATACGGGAACGACGGGTTGAAGATGATCTTGAACCAGTCGACCGGCACGACGAGGCCGTTCTCGATCTTGTAGCCCTGCGGCGTCTGCATGAAGCTGTTCGACGCGAGGATCCAGAACGTCGAGATCAGCGTGCCGACCGCGACCATCAGCGTCGCGAAGAAGTGCGCACGCGGGCTGACGCGCTGCCAGCCGAACAGCATCACGCCGAGGAAGCCGGCTTCGAGGAAGAAGGCCGTCAGGACTTCGTACGTGAGCAGCGGGCCGGTGATGTTGCCCGCGACGCGCGAGAAGCCCGCCCAGTTCGTGCCGAACTCGTAGGCCATCACGACGCCGGAGACGACGCCCATCCCGAAGCCGATCGCGAAGATCTTCGACCAGAACTGGAACATGGATTTGTAGGCGGCGTCGCCGGTGACGAGATAGCGCCATTCCAGCACCGCCAGGAAGCTCGCCATGCCGATGCTGATCGCCGGAAACACGATGTGGAACGACACCGTGAACGCGAATTGCAATCGGGCGAGATGGAACGCATCGAAGATTTCCATGACCGTAATTTGCTCGTGGTTGTGAGGACGTCAGCTCGAAGCAGGAAATCGCGCGACGGCTTCGCGACGGCACGTGCACACAACGACGGATCGCAGTGCACGGCAACGAAGCGTGAATGACGATATCGCGTTTCAGACGATACTCGCAATCGCGCGGACATGCGCTGAAACTGTGCTTTCCCCGGGGCCGAAGATGTGTGTACGGAAAACCCGTTTCGGCGCCGCGAGGCCCTCGGCTGTACTGCTTTCCGCTCTGCAACGCTGTGCATCCGCGGCACCGCCGAACGCCCGTACCATCGGCTCCTGGCCTGCCCGTGGCGAGCGAGCGCGACCCCGCGCACCGCCCCCGCAGAATCCGTTTCGATCGCCCGGCGCCCGCGCCGGCCGATCCCCCTGGAGAAACCCGCATGGAGCCCAGCGAACGCCCCGACGATCCGGCCGGCACCCGCGCGTGTCATGTGACGCGTCATCGTGCCGGCGACGCGCGGGACACCGTCGATCGCGTCGTCGACGAAACGCCGGTTGCACTCGTATTCAACGGCATCGCGCACACGGTGATGATGGCGACGCCGATCGACCTCGACGCGTTCGGCCTCGGCTTCGCGCTGAGCGAAGGGATCGTCGAGCGCGCGTCGGACGTCTTCGATATCGAAAGCGAATGCCGGCGCGGCAGCGCCGAAGTGCGGCTCACCGTGGCGCAGCAGGCGTTCATGGCGCTGAAGGCGCACCGGCGCGCGCTGGCCGGCCGCACCGGCTGCGGCGTCTGCGGGATCGAGAGCATCGCGCAGCTCGACCTGCATCCGCCGCGCATCGCGGCCGCGGGCGCGGCGGCCGGCATCGGCGCCGACGCCGTCGCGCGCGCCGCCCGCGCGCTGCCGCAGCGGCAGCCGCTGATGCACGCGACCGGCGGCATCCACGCGGCCGCGTGGTGCGAGCGCGACGGCACGGTGCTGGAAGTCGTCGAGGACGTCGGCCGCCACAACGCGCTCGACAAGCTGATCGGCCGGCTCGCGCGGCGCCGCGCCGACCTGGGCGCGGGCTTCGTGTTCCTGTCCAGCCGCGCGAGCTACGAGCTCGTGCGCAAGGCCGCACGCGTCGGCATCCCGATGATCGCGACGATTTCTGCGCCGACCTCGCTCGCGATCGACGTCGCCCGCGAAGCCGGCGTGCGGCTGCTCGGCTTCTGCCGCAACGACGGCTTCGTCGAATACGTGTCGCCCGACCCGCTCCCGTTACCCGAACCGACGCCTGCGCAACCGCAGGCGCTCACCGCTTGATGAAACCCCTGACCGATTTCGACACCGCCCAACGGCAGTTCGCCGGCGTATTCGCGCCGTCGCATGCGGCCGTCTCTATCCCGGTCGCGCAGGCGGCCGGCCACGTGCTCGCCACGCCGCTCACCGCCGTGCTCGACCAGCCGCCCGCCGACCAGAGCGCGATGGACGGCTACGCGGTCCGTCACGCGGACCTCGAATACGGCGAGCCGCTGCGCGTCGCGCAGCGCTGCTATGCGGGCGACGCGCCGGCGCCGCTCGCGCCGCGCACCGCCGCGCGCATCTTTACCGGCAGCCTGATTCCGCCGGGCGCCGACACCGTCGTGATGCAGGAGCACGCGCACGAACAGGATGGCTGGGTTGCGTTCGACACACCGCAGCGCAGCGGATCGCATATCCGCAGCCGCGGCGAGGAAGTGCGCGCGGGCGCCCTGCTGATGCCGGCCGGCATACGGCTCGGCGCGATGCACGTCGGCGTCGCCGCAGCGCAGGGTTGCGCGCGCATCGACGTGCGCCCGCCGCTGCGGGTCGGCATCCTGACGACCGGCGACGAGCTTGTCCCGTGCGGCCAGCCGCGCGCGCCGCAGCAGATCTACAACAGCAACGCGCCGATGCTCGCCGCGCTGGTGTCGGGAACCGGTGCCGTCGTCGCGGCGAGCGAGCACGCCGCCGACACGCCGGCCGCCGTCGATCAGGCGCTGCGCGGCATGGCCGCGCGCTGCGACCTGGTCGTCTGCGTCGGCGGCGCATCGGTCGGCGACAAGGACCTGCTGCGTCCCGCGCTGACCGCGCTCGGCGCCGCGTTCGTGGTGTCGGGCGTGCGGATGAAACCCGGCAAGCCGGTCGCGCTCGCGCGGCTCGACGAACGGCCCGTGGCGCTGCTGCCCGGCAATCCGGGCGCCGCGATGACCGCGTTCGCGCTGTTCGTCACGCCGCTGATCCGCTGCCTGCAGGGGCGCGACGACTGCCTGCCGGCCGTGCCGTCGCTGCCGATCGACATCGACGTCGAACCCGATGCGCAGCGCGAGCGCTTCGTCCGCGTGCGCCGCACCCTCGACGCCAACGGCGCGCCCGTACTCGATACGCTGCGGCAACAAGGCGCCGGCACGCTGCAATCGCTCGTTCAGGCGAGCGGGCTCGCGCGGCTGCCGGCCGGCCGACGCATCGCGCGCGGCGACGCGGTGCCGTATTACGATTTCGCGCACTGGCTCGCGTGAGCATGCCCATGCGCGTCATGTCCGCCTTGCGTGCAGGCAGGATCACGAACTGTATTCCTGCATTTCGGGCGGGATTGTGTCCCTGTCGGAAAAATCCGGCGGACTATCCTCACGAAGAGGCTCGTCACGACCCGTGCGCCGACACGTCGGCACACAGGCGGCCGACCGGCGACGCCGTTCCGCTCACTTCATGCAGGTCGAAAAACCGATCGTGAATGCCATCGCTCCCGCACCGGCCGCCACTGCATCCGGCGGCGCATCGCCCGGCGCCTTCTCCCGCCCGCTCGACACGCTCGCGCGGCCGCTGCGCGATCTGCGGCTGTCCGTCATCGACCAGTGCAACTTCCGCTGCGGCTATTGCATGCCGCGCGACAGCTTCGGGCCCGACTATGCGTTCATGCCGTCGTCCGAGCGGCTGTCGTTCCCGCAACTGGAGAAGATCGCACGCGCGTTCGTCTCGCTCGGCGTCGAGAAGATCCGCCTCACCGGCGGCGAGCCGCTGCTGCGCCGCAATCTCGAAGCGCTGATCGAACGGCTCGCGACGCTGACGACCGTCGACGGCAAGCCCGTCGAAATCGCGCTGACGACCAACGGTTCGCTGCTCGCCGCGAAGGCACGCACGCTGCGCGATGCGGGCCTGTCGCGCGTGACCGTGAGCCTCGACGCGATCGACGATGCCGTGTTCCGCCGGATGACCGACACCGACGTGCCGGTCGCGCGCGTGCTGGCCGGCATCGAGGCTGCGCAGGCGGCCGGGCTCGCGCCCGTGAAGGTCAACGCCGTGATCGAGCGCGGTGCGAACGACGACCAGATCCTGCCGCTCGTGCGCCACTTCCGTCATAGCGGCGTGGCCGTGCGCTTCATCGAATACATGGACGTCGGCGGCGCGAGCGCGTGGTCCGGCGACAAGGTCGTGCCGGCCGCGCGGATGCGCGAACGCATCGACGCGAGTTATCCGCTCGTGCTCGTCGGCGAACCCGGCCACGACGCCACCGCCATCCGCTGCCGGCACATCGACGGCGCGGGCGAGGTCGGCTTCATCGCGAGCGTGTCGCATCCGTTCTGCGGCACGTGCTCGCGCGCCCGCGTGTCGGCCGACGGCCAGCTCTATACGTGCCTGTTCGCGACGCAGGGCACCGACCTGCGGCCGTGGCTCGACGACGGCGCATCGGTCGACCACCTCGCCGACGCCGTGCGCGCGCGATGGACGCGGCGCGACGACCGCTATTCCGAGCGGCGCGCCACGCGTGCGGCCCGGCCGTCGGGCAAGACCTATCCGACCGTGCGCATGTCGCTCGTCGGCGGCTGACGGCTGCCGCGCTCGGCGGCGCGCACCGCTTACTGGAGAACCGTCATGACGAGTTTCACCGAATCCCGTGCCGCGTCACCCGACGATCCGTCGCGTGACGCCACCCATGCCGAACCCGCCGAGCCACACGCCGAGCCGCCGCCGGCGATTGCCGCCGGCTTCGAGGTGCGTGTGCAGTACGCAGCGATCGACGCCGGCACCGAGATCGCACCGATCGTTCGGAATCCGAATGTCGGCGCGGTCGTGAATTTCCTCGGTGTCGTGCGCAACGAGGGCGACGTCGACGACGTGATCGCGCTCGAAGTCGAACACTATCCGACGATGACCGAGCAGGCGCTCTGGAGCATCGTCGAGGAAGCCAGCGCGCGCTGGCGGCTCGAAGCGGTCAGGATCGTGCATCGCGTCGGGCGCATTCCGCTCGGCCAGCCGGTCGTGATCGTCGTGGTGGCCGCCGCGCATCGCGCGTCGGCATTCGATGCGTGTGAATTCATCATGGACTTCCTGAAGACGCATGCGCCGTTCTGGAAGAAGGAGATCCGGCACGACGGCGTGGCCGGCTGGGTCGAGCCGAAGGCGCACGACGATCAGGCGATGCGGCGGTGGGGTTGAGCGTGCCGGTCAATGCGTTGCCGATTCCGCCCGTTTCGCCCATTCCGCCCGGGACATTTCAATGAAACTGACGATCAAATACTTTGCGAGCATTCGCGAACAGCTGCATATCGATCAGGAAGTCGTCGAGATCGATGCGCACGAGGTCACCGTCGACGCGCTGCGCGGCACGCTCGCCGCACGCGACGCGCGCAGCGGCGAAGCGTTGCGGATGGACCGGCCCGTGCGGGCGGCCGTGAATCTCGAGATGGTGACCGGGGGATTCGTCGTGCGGGAGGATAGCGAGGTGGCATTTTTCCCGCCGGTGACGGGCGGGTGATCCGTTCGCATCGGGCGGCGACCGGCAGGCTTCGGCGGCCCGATGCCTGACTGGCGGCTAGACGAGCTCGCGAAGAAAATCCGGGACGGGTGGTCGATCGACGTCGGGTAGCCGGCCGGCGCGCCGGCCGCTTTCCGCACGGCCGGACGCGCGGGCATCCGTTCGCGCCGGGCGAGCCGGTTCGGTGTTTCGGCCGTCGTCGGCGCGCCCTTGCGCGCGCCGAACAACTGCGTCATGTCGAACGCGATGTGCGCGTACGAAAAGGCCGCATCCGGACCCCAAATCGGGGTCGACTACATCTCCGGTCGTAACGAAGTTGTCATGAAACCCCGCCCACGAAACAGGCAAATGGATCATCAAGCCACACGACTTGCCGTGACCTGCGTCCAGCCTCACTTCTCCTGATTTTTATATTCAGAGTATTTTCGCGAGTCGCCCCTCACTCTGTCAGCCGGATACTTTGCCCGGTTGAGCTCCATCTTCTCAAGCACCGCCTGAAAAAGATCGACATCCATCTTGTCCGCGAGGCGAACCAGATACACCAATACGTCGGCCATCTCGTGACGAACGGCCGTCAGGTTGGCTTCGCCAAGTTCGCTCTTGTCGCCCGAAACGAGCCATTGAAACGGCTCCAGCAATTCACTCGCTTCGATGCTGAGCGCTGTCGCCAGGTTCTTCGGCGTGTGGAATTTGTCCCAGTCGCGCTCGTCGACAAACTGGCGGACGAGTTCGCGCAACTCCACCAGATCATTCCGCAACTCTGACTTTTCCACGTAGCGACTCCTGGTGCATATCCAAAATCTATCGATGCCTTCGACGGCATGCGGGCATGAGAAATCCGCCCTTCGGCCTGCAAGTACAGCTCCCCCGCACGGACAGACCCGAATGATATAGGAGCTGGAAGCTGCCACGGCAAGCGTCGCACCAAGGGCAAGCGAAATGCCGTCCCGCCGTCAGGGCATCGTAGCGACGGCCCAAATTCACGATCACGCCCCTGCGTCGAACCGTCCCGCTCCGGCCCACGCAGGTCGCAATGTTCCGCCCCCTTCGCATCCAGGCTTCGATGCGCCCCGCCGGATACCCGGCAAGACGGCTCAGCCACCACGCGCCTCAACTCTTATATAAGACATAAGACATTTGACGCCTGACCATATTGCGACTAGAATCCCGTCAAAGCAGTGAAGCAGTGTCCGGAACAGCAGCCTCGGCGTGCCTGGAAAGCCCTTCCCCTGAAACGCAATCTCAGCAGGTCCCCCCATGCTTGAAAACTTTCGTGCTCACGTGGCCGCCCGCGCCGCGCTCGGTATTCCCCCCCTGCCGCTGACGGCCCAGCAAACCGCCGAACTGGTGGAACTGCTGGCGCACCCGCCCGCAGGCGAAGAGCAGACGCTGCTCGACCTGATCACCCACCGCGTGCCCGCCGGCGTCGACGAAGCCGCGCGCGTGAAGGCCGGCTTCCTGGCCGCCGTCGCGAAGGGCGAGACGGCCTGCCCGCTGATCTCGCGCGAGCGCGCGACCGAGCTGCTCGGCACGATGCTCGGCGGCTACAACATCCAGCCGCTGATCGAGCTGCTGTCCGACGAAGCGGTCGCGGCCGTCGCTGCCGACGCGCTGAAGAAAACCCTGCTGATGTTCGACCAGTTCCATGACGTGAAGGAACTCGCCGACCAGGGCAACGCGCACGCGAAGGCCGTGCTGCAGAGCTGGGCCGACGCCGAATGGTTCACGAGCCGTCCGGAAGTGCCGGAAAGCCTGACCATCACGGTGTTCAAGGTCACGGGCGAAACCAACACCGACGACCTGTCGCCGGCCCCGGACGCCACCACCCGCCCGGACATCCCGATGCACGCGCTGGCGATGCTGAAGAACGCGCGCCCCGGCATCACGCCGGAAGAAGACGGCAAGCGCGGCCCGGTCAAGTTCATCGAATCGCTGAAGGAAAAGGGTCACCTGGTCGCCTACGTCGGCGACGTGGTCGGCACCGGCTCCTCGCGCAAGTCGGCCACCAACTCGGTGCTGTGGTTCACCGGCGAAGACATCCCGTTCGTGCCGAACAAGCGCTTCGGCGGCGTGTGCCTCGGCGGCAAGATCGCCCCGATCTTCTACAACACGATGGAAGACGCCGGCGCGCTGCCGATCGAACTCGACGTGTCGCAGATGAACATGGGCGACGTGGTCGAACTGCGCCCGTACGAAGGCAAGGCGCTGAAGGACGGCAACGTGATCGCCGAATTCCAGGTCAAGTCCGACGTGCTGTTCGACGAAGTGCGCGCCGGCGGCCGCATTCCGCTGATCATCGGCCGCGGCCTGACCGCGAAGGCGCGTGAAGCGCTGGGCCTCGCCCCGTCGACGCTGTTCCGCCTGCCGCACCAGCCGGCCGACAGCGGCAAGGGCTTCTCGCTCGCGCAGAAGATGGTCGGCCGCGCATGCGGTTTGCCGGAAGGCCAGGGCGTGCGCCCGGGCACGTACTGCGAACCGAAGATGACCTCGGTCGGCTCGCAGGACACCACGGGCCCGATGACCCGCGACGAACTGAAGGATCTGGCGTGCCTCGGCTTCTCGGCCGACCTCGTGATGCAGTCGTTCTGCCACACCGCCGCTTATCCGAAGCCGGTCGACGTGAAGACGCACCAGACGCTGCCGAACTTCATCAGCACCCGTGGCGGCATCGCGCTGCGTCCGGGCGACGGCGTGATCCACTCGTGGCTGAACCGCATGCTGCTGCCCGACACCGTCGGCACCGGCGGCGACTCGCACACGCGCTTCCCGATCGGCATCAGCTTCCCGGCAGGCTCGGGCCTGGTCGCGTTCGCGGCCGCCACCGGCACGATGCCGCTCGACATGCCGGAATCGGTGCTGGTCCGCTTCAAGGGCAAGATGCAGCCGGGCGTCACGCTGCGTGACCTCGTCAACGCGATTCCGCTGTACGCGATCAAGCAGGGCATGCTGACGGTCGCCAAGCAAGGCAAGAAGAACATCTTCTCGGGCCGCATCCTCGAAATCGAAGGCCTCCCCGACCTGAAGGTCGAGCAGGCGTTCGAGCTGTCGGATGCGTCGGCAGAGCGTTCGGCCGCCGGTTGCACGGTGCGCCTGAACAAGGAACCGATCATCGAATACCTGAACAGCAACATCACGCTGCTCAAGTGGATGATTGCGCAGGGCTACCAGGATCCGCGCAGCCTGCAGCGCCGTATCGCGGCGATGGAGCAATGGCTGGCCGACCCGCAACTGCTCGCGCCGGATGCCGACGCCGAATACGCGGCCGTCATCGAGATCGACCTCGCCGACATCCACGAGCCGATCGTCGCATGCCCGAACGACCCGGACGACGTGAAGACGCTGTCCGACGTGGCTGGCGCCAAGATCGACGAAGTGTTCATCGGCTCGTGCATGACCAACATCGGTCACTTCCGTGCCGCGTCGAAGCTGCTGGAAGGCAAGCGCGACATTCCGGTCAAGCTGTGGGTCGCGCCGCCGACCAAGATGGACCAGAAGCAACTGACGGAAGAAGGTCACTACGGCGTGTTCGGCACGGCCGGCGCACGCACCGAAATGCCGGGCTGCTCGCTGTGCATGGGTAACCAGGCACAGGTGCGCGAAGGCGCGACGGTGATGTCGACGTCGACCCGCAACTTCCCGAACCGCCTGGGCAAGAACACGAACGTGTACCTCGGCTCGGCGGAGCTGGCGGCGATCTGCTCGCGTCTGGGCAAGATCCCGACCAAGGAAGAGTACATGGCCGACATGGGCGTGCTCACGGCAAACGGCGACAAGATCTACCAGTACATGAACTTCGACCAGATCGAAGACTTCAAGGAAGTCGCCGACACCGTGCAGATCTAAGCATGCTGTCGCGCTGCGGCGGGCGATGCCCGTCGTGGCGACACGCAATGGCGCCGCGGGCTGAATGGCCGCGGCGCCATTTTTTTTTGGATTTTTGAATGTCGCCGGCGCTATGAAACGGTCCGGCTCACACGTCAGGCCATCGCCTTCAGCCAGCCGAGCAGATCCGACTGCGCGCTTCCGTCCTCCACGGGCTCCGGCGTCAGCAGGCAATAGTGCGAGCCGTCCTCGACGAAACCCATCGGCGCGACCAGCACGCCGCTTTCGAGGTCGTCGCGAACGAGATGCCACGGCCCGATCGCGACACCCAGCCCCGCGACGGCCGCCTGAAGGCTGAAATAGAAATGGTCGAACACCTGCCCGCGTCCGCTTCCCGCCGGCTGATCCGCGGCCGCCGCCCATTCCTTCCACGCGTCCGGCCGCGTCCGGGTATGCAGTCGCGGCGCGCCCCGCTTCAACGCGCGGTCATGCCGACTGCCTGAAAACCACGTATCGACCTTGTCGGGCCGGCACACCGGACCGACCTTCTCCGCGAACAGTCGCTCCGCGTGATAGCCGGCGGGCCACGCAAAGTCATTGCGGCGGATCGCCATGTCGATGCCGTTGTCGAACGAGAACGGGCCGCCCGCCGCGGCGAGATGGATATCGACGCCCGCGTAAGCTGCCTGGAAATCCGGCCAGCGCGGAATCAGCCAGCGCATCAGCAGCGTCGGTTCGCACGACAGCACCCAACGCTGCGCGCGGGCCGCCTCGGTCCGCAATTCATGAGCGGCCTGTTTCATCAGATGCAGACCGTCATGAACGGCCTGCGCCAGCTTGCGGCCCGCGTCGGTCAGGAAGACCCGACGACTGCGCCGCTCGAACAACGCCACACCGAGATCGTCTTCGAGCAGACGCACCGCGCGACTGACGGCGCCGTGCGTCAGATGCAGTTCATCGGCGGCACGGCTGAAATGCTCATGGCGCGCCGCCGCTTCGAAGCAGCGCAGGGCCATCAACGACGGCAGATTGGCTCTAATTTCATGTGAGTCAAACTCACCATCCTGGTCAGAAAACATCGCTTTTCCTCGCGAATCGTGATCCCTAATATTCGCTCATCACGATGAATTTCAAAAGGACGATGCAATGACGGAATGGATAGTCGTAGTCACCATCACGCTGCTGGCCGTCGTCAGCCCCGGGCCGGATTTCGCGATGGTCACACGCAACAGCCTGATGCTGTCGCGCCGCTCGGGCCTGCTCACCGCGTGGGGAATCGGGCTGGGCGTGACGGTTCACGTGAGCTACACGCTGCTCGGCGTAGGCCTCCTGATCCGCCAGTCGCTGTGGCTCTTCAATGCCGTGAAGCTCGTCGGCGCGCTCTACCTGATCTACCTCGGCGTGAAGATGCTCGCGGCCAAACCCGTGGACGGCCGCCCCGCGACGCAGGCCGCGCCCCTGTCGGATCTGGCGGCGCTGCGCACCGGCTTTCTGACGAACGCGCTGAATCCGAAAACCACCGTGTTCATCGTCAGCCTGTTCATGCAGGCGGTCCGCCCCGACACGCCATTACCGGTGCAGATCGGCTACGGCCTGTTCATCGCGCTGGCGCACGCGGGCTGGTTCAGTCTCGTGGCGCTCTGTTTTTCCGCCGACGCCGTCCGCGATCGCTTGCTGTCCCTGCGTCACTGGATCGATCGCACGTTTGGCGTGTTGCTCGTCGGCTTCGGCGTGATGCTGGCCATCGCGCGCGGCAGCCGCTGATCGCCGCACGCCGACACCCGGGCGCGCATCAGCCCGGATATCGGCATCGAGCAGGCCGGCGCACGCGACGCGCACCGGCCTTCGCCTCACCGCATGCACGACGCCGCGAGCTTGCCGACCGCGATCACCGCCTGCTCGATCTCCGGCGACCACGGGCTGCTGTAGTTCAGCCGGATGAAATTGCGGTAGTTGTCGGTGATCGAGAACATGTAGCCCGGACCGATCGTGATTCCCTGCTCCAGCGCGAGCTGGTACAGGCGCATCGCATCGACCTGCGCCGGCAACTCGACCCACAGCACGTAGCCGCCCGCCGGGCTCGAGATGCGCGTGCCTTCCGGGAAGAACCGCGACACCATCGCGCGCATCAGGTTCGCCTGTTGCGCATACGCCTTGCGCAGGCGCCGCAGGTGATGCTCGTAGCCGTCGCGTTCGAGAAACTCGGCGATCGCCAGCTGCGGCAGCGACGGCGTCGCCAGCGTGTTCAGGAACTTCAGTTTCTCGACCTGATCGCGATACCGGCCCGGCAACGCCCAGCCGATCCGGTAGGCGGCCGTCAGGCTCTTCGAGAACGACGCGCAGTGCAGCACGATCCCGCTGCGGTCGTAGGACTTCAGCGTGCTCGGATGCGACTCGCCGAAATACAGTTCGTTATACACACCGTTCTCGATGATCGGCATGTCTATTTTAGTTGCGAACTCAACCAGTTCGCGCTTGCGCTCGTCGGGCATCTGGAAGCCGAGCGGATTCTGGAAGTTCGGCATCACCATGCACGCGGCGATCGGCTGCGACTTCGCGATCGCCGCCAGCGCCGCAATGTCGATTCCGTATTCCGGGTGTGTAGCGACCTCGATCGCCTTCATCCCCATCCGTTCGATCGCGTGCAGCATCGCGTAGAACGTCGGCGACTCCACCGCGATCGTGTCGCCCGGTTTCGCGACCGCCTGCAGGCACAGGTTGATCGCCTCCGTCGCGCCGACCGTCACGATGATCTCGTTCGGATCGACCGACATCCCGTTTTCCAGGTAGCGCCGTGCGATCTGCCGGATCAGGCGCGGATGGCCGGGCGGCAGCCCGTCGGTCACGCCCCACAGCGACTTGTCGCGGCCGGCCGCATACGCATAGCGGTTCAGCTTCTCGAACGGAAACAGGCTCGGGTCGGGGTACGGCGAGCCGAGCGGCACCGCGTCGTCGGTACCGATCGAGCGCAGCGTCGACAGCACGAGCCGGCTCATGTCCACCGACGACGAGATCGCGATCGGCTTCGACGGGCGCAGTTCGCGCACCGGCGCATGGTTGTCGTCGCGCCGCAGGTTCACGAAGTAGCCCGACTGCGGGCGGCTTTCCAGCAGCCCGCGGCTTTCGAGCAGCAGGTACGCGTGCAGCACGGTCGTGATGCTGATCCGGTGCTGCTGGCTCGCCTGCCGCACCGACGGAATCCGGTCGCCGTGCCGGTACACGCCCTGGCGGATCAGGCGTTCGATGTCGTCCGCGAGTTTTTCGTAGAGCTTCATCGCATGCTCCCCGCCGGCGCGCGCATGCGCGCCGCTGCTCCGTGCGCGTCCGATGCGCGCGTGTTCTGCCCGCCGACCGGGCTGTCGTGACGCCTGATTGCTCCCTCCGGTTTTGCCTTTTCCATCGCCGTGGCTCGCTTTTGAAGATGCGCCGGGCAGCCCGTGACGTCTGGGCTTGCGGCACTGTGCACTTGATGCACGGATCTTAAAAGCAGAACAGTTGGCGCGGAGTACACACATCGGATACGCACACAAGAGTACAGTTCGGCGAGGATTTGCGATTTCGGGCGAACTGTACGTCTTATGAATTGGGCGCAGAGGCTGGGAAATTGATGCGGTGGCTGGGGATTCGAGAGCGGTACCGTGCGATCGCGCAGTTCGTGGTTGCGTCCGCGGCATCCTGCGATGCAGTCCGGGCCCGGCAGGAATGGGTCGCGCCGACCCGCGATCGTCCCGTCGTGAAAATCACGCCAGAACGCCGCGGCGATTGGCACGCGCGTGAGCGCGTGTCTCGATGGTCGAGGAATCGGGCCCGGACGAGGTGCGGTCGCGCTCCGGTGAGAACAAGGCATGCGGGCCGTTCGCCGACGCCCGGCGTGGGATCACCATCGGCTGGCCCGATACAGGCAGCGAACCGTCAGCCGCCAGCCGCTGCACGCGATATCGCGCGCTGCGTGACGGCACAGCGCCGCTGCCGCGGCGGATCGTCGAAGTCGTTGCGGGTTGGCTCGGCGCGAACGGCGCGCGTCAGATCGACCCGAACAGCGCGCGCGGCCGGTCCTTCAGCGTGCCGGCCAGAATGCGCAGCCCGTTCACGAGTTCGTCGCGGGTCGCCGGACACGCGAGATTGATGCGCACGCCGTGCTCGATTTCCGCGCGATCGACCGCGAACGTCGACGACGGCATCACGATCACGCCGCGCGCCTTCGCGTTCGCGGCGAAGTCGTCGGCCCGCCACGGCGGCGGCAGCCGCAGCCACACGAACATGCATGCGGGATCCGACTTCAGGTGACCGGCCGGCAGCAGTTCCCGCGCCAGATCGACGCGCGCACGGATCTCCGCCAGCTGCGCGCTCATGATCCGCTCGGCGGTGCCGTTCTCGATCCACACCGTCGCGATCAGCATCGACGTCGGCGCGGGCATCCACGCGGTGGTGCGCACCGCTTCCGCGCACAGCGCGACGCTGTCGCGCGGGCAGCTCAGGTAGCCGAGGCGCAGCCCGGGCGCGAGGATCTTCGACGTCGCGCCGATATGGAACGTGAGCTCGGGACACAAGCCCGCGATCGCCGGCAGCCGGTCGCGCACGAGCGGCCCGTACACGTCGTCCTCGATGATCGTCACGTGATGGCGACGCGCGACGTCGACGAGCGCCATGCGGCGCGCGAGGCTCATCGTCGTCACGGTCGGGTTCTGCAGGTTCGGCACGACAAAGATCGCCTTGACGGGCATGCGCTGGCAGATCCGCTCGATCTCGTCGGGCAGCAGGCCGTCGTCGTCGGCCGGCGCGCTGACGATCTCGAACTGGAACACCGGCGCGAGCGCCTTCAGGCCGTAATACGTGAGCCGGTCGGCGACGATCACGCCGTCGGTGCCGATCAGGCTGTTCAGCACCGCATAAAGCCCGTGCTGCGCGCCGCTCGTGACGACCACCTGGTCGCGCGACGGCGTGAAGCCTGGCGCGGCCAGCCACTGCGCGCCCGCGGCGCGCGCCCAGTCGGGGCCCTGCGGCGGCTGGTATTCCTGCAGCGAGGCGAACCGCGGATCGGCCGGCAGCGTGCCGAACGTCTGCGCGAGGCACGTCAGAAACTCGCCGGTCGCCGGCCGGTTCACCGTCAGGTCGATCACCCCGTTGCCCGCCGCGAGCGACGCGCGGGCCGGCTCGATGCTCGGCATCGCGCCGCCGGTGACGAGCGACCCGCGCCGCTTGCTGCCGATCACGAGGCCGCGCAGCTGCAGCTCCTTGTACGCGCGCGACACGGTCGACACGTTGATGCCGAGCTCCGTCGCGAGCTGGCGCTGCGGCGGCAGGCGGCTGCCCGGCGGGTACATGCCGTTGCGGATTTCCGCCTCGATCGAGCTCGATACCTCGACATAGGTCGGCCGCTTCGCCTGCGCCGGCGCGTCGCCGTCGCGCTCACCGGAAAATTTGTCTGCTGCCATTCGTCGCCTGTATCCACACAAAAAGCGTTTGTCTGCCGTTCAAGCCTGCCCAGCGATTGTATATGACATCCCCTTCCGGTCAAACGTCAGCCGAAAGGTCAGTCGAAACAGTGACTTGAAATCGGGTAAACGCTAGCGCCATACAATCGCTTTTTGATTGCACACAAAAAATTACTGTGTGATTCTTTATCCCATCTTTGTGTGAATCACGCGTGCCGGAGGAGAGGCGACATGGCGAACATCGCCATCGTGGGTGCAGGTTTCATCGGACTCGGCGCGGCGGCCTGGCTGCAGCGCGACGGGCACCGCGTCACGCTGTTCGATCCGGCCGGCGTCGGCCATGGCGCATCGTTCGGCAACGCCGCGACGTTCGCGCCGTATGGCTGCGTGCCCGTCAACGGCCCGTCCGTGTTCCGCGACATGCCGCACTTCCTGTTCGGCGCCGACAGCCCGCTGCGCATCCGCTGGCCTTACCTGCTGCGCGGCGCGCCGTGGCTCGCACGGTTCCTCGTCGCGTCGACGCCCGCGCATCACGTGCGCAGCGCGAGCGCGCTGGCCGCGCTGCTGACGCACGCCGCCGACGGCTATGCGCCGCTGCTCGCACCGTCGCGGCTCGCGGCATTCGTGCGGCCGCGCGAATGTCTGTATCTGTACGCACGGCAGGCGTCGTTCGACGCCGCGCAGCCGTCGCTCGCGCTGCGGCGCCGGCTCGGCGTGCCGTTCGACACGCTCGACGCGGACGCGATCCGCCGGCTCGAGCCCGCGCTCGCGCCGATCTTCACGCGCGGCGTGCTGTTCCACGGGAGCTGGCATTTCTCCGATCCCTGCGGGTTCCTCGACGAACTGTTCGCGCACCTGGCAACCGGCGGCGCGACGCTCGAACGCGCGCAGGTCGAACGGATCGAGCCCGTCGGCGACGGCGTGAGCCTGCATGCGGGCGGCACCGTGCGCCGCTTCGATCATGTGGTGATTGCCGCCGGCGCCCGCTCGCGCGCATTCGCCGCCGCGTGCGGCGACGCCGTACCGCTCGACACCGAGCGCGGCTACCACGTGCAGTTCGCCGCGCACGAGCAGATCGTTACGCGGCCGGTCGGCTGGGCCGAGCGCGGGTTCTACATGACGCCGCTCGACGAAGGATTGCGCGCGGCCGGCACCGTCGAACTCGGCGGCTTCGACGCCGGCATGAACCGCTCGCTGGTCGCGCTGCTCACCCGCTCCGCGCGCGAGGCATTGCCATCGCTCGGCGCGCCGACGCGCAGCTGGCTCGGCTTTCGGCCCACGCTGCCGGACGGCGTGCCCGTGATCGGCCGCGCGCGGCGCAGCGAGCGCGTGATCCACGCGTTCGGCCACCAGCATCTCGGCGTCACGCTCGCCGGCATCACCGGGCGGATCGTCGCCGATCTCGTCGCGCAACGCGCGCCGCCGCTGGATCTCACCCCATACCGGGCCGCGCGATTCTGACGCGCGCCGCCACTTCCACCACTGCAAGGAGGCATCATGAATCGTCGTAACTGGCTGGCATGGCTGGCCGTCTGCTCGATCGGCACGGTCACCGCGTCCGCGCAGGCCGCGGACCCGGAAACCGTCAAGATCGGCTTCGCCGGCCCGCTGACGGGCCCGGTCGCGCGCGTCGGCAAGGACCTGCAATACGGCGCGCAGCTCGCGCTCGACGAGGAGAACGCGAAACACCCGACCATCGGCGGCAAGCCCGTGCGCTTCGTGCTCGACGTGCAGGACGACCAGGCCGATCCGCGCATCGCGATCCAGGTCGGGCAGAAGCTCGTCGACGACGGCGTGGTCGGCGTGGTCGGCCACTACAACTCGGGCTGCAGCATCCCCGCGTCGGCCGTCTACCGGCAGGCGAACGTCGCGATGATCACGCCCGGCTCGACCAACCCGCAACTGACGATGCAGGGCTTCAAGAACGTGTTCCGCACGATGGGGCACGACGGCGTCGGCGGCGTGGTCGCCGGACGCTTCGCGGTCGAGCAGCTGAAGGCCAAGCGGATCGGCATCATCGACGACCGCACCGCATTCGGCCAGGGGCTCGCGGACGCATTCGAGAAAGGCGTGAAGGACGCGCACGGCACCATCGTCGGCCGCGAATACACGAACGACAAGGCGGTCGATTTCCGCGGCATCCTGACCACGATGAAGAGCAACAACATCGACCTGCTGTTCTTCGGCGGCCTCGACGAACAGGGCGCGATGCTCGTCAAGCAGATGCGCTCGCTCGGCATCCGCGCGCAGCTGTTCGGCGCCGGCGCGCTGAAAAGCAATGCGTTCCTGAAGATCGCCGGCAATGCGGGCGAAGGTACGCAGGATCTCGAACCGGGGCCGGCGCTCGACAAGCTGCCGTCGGCGATCGCGTTCGCGCAGCGCTACAAGGCGCGCTTCAACCAGGACGTCGAGCTGTATGCGCCGTTTGCGTACGACGCGACGCTCGCGATGATCGCGGCGATCCGCAAGGCCGATTCGCTCGACCGCAGCAAGATCGTCGCGAGCCTGCCGGGCGTGTCGGTCACGGGCGTGACCGGGAAGATCTCGTTCGACGAGCGCGGCGACCTGATCAAGCCGCCCTACACGCTGTTCCGCGTCGAACAGGGGCAGTGGCACAGCATTCGCACGGTTGGCGGCGCGTCGAACTGATCGACGCCGAGCAGCGCGCGGCAGGCGGCGTCATCGCGCCGTCTGCTGCCGCTGCACCTCCTGCGCCTTCATCTGCAGATACGCGCCGCGCTCGACTTCGTGCAGTTGCTGCGGATACTGCTCGGTCGCGTCGAACCAGCGCGCGAGGCGCTGGTCGAGCGGCTTGTCGAGCGTCGCGAGATACGTGTCGATCGCGAGGTAGTAGCGCATCGTGTTGCGCTCCAGCAAGCCGCGCACGCCGCCGATGTATTGCGGCTGCGCAGCCGATGCGCCGCTCGCGGCCGTGAACCCGACCTTGTCGCTGCCAACCGTCGCGAGGTAGGTCTTCATCGCCATGCGGCCGACCGTGCCGAAGCCGTACGAATACGTGAGGTGCAGGAACGTGCGCGACGCGCCGACCGGCACGGCCTCCAGCGCGATCCGGTAATCCTTCGTGCCCATCGGGCCGCTGTCGGCGGTCAGGTCGACCTGGAAGTAGTCGGGCGTCGCGGCGGCCACGCGGTAGCGGAACTGCACGCGGTAGGTGTCCGACAGCTTCTGCTCGATCTTGCGGCCGAGGTTCACGTCGAGCACCGGACCGTTGCCGCCGGTCGACGCGTGACAGTACTTCGTGTTCAGGTGCAGGATCAGCACCGCGCACCAGTTCGCGGGGCCCTGCGCGGGATCGTTCAGCTTGCCGTTGACGACGGCGAACGGATAGTCGACGACCGCGTAGATATCGCCCTTCAGCGATGAAGATGCCTCGGACGATTCGAGGTACAGCGGGCGGTGGAACGGGTTGTTCTTCAGTTGCTCGCCGAGGCTGTGGTAACGGTCGAGCAGGGCCGCCGCGCCTTCGGCGCCATCCGCGCCGAACGACAGCGCGCTCCAGCCGACGCATAGCGCCGCGACGAGCGCGTGCCAGGCGCGGCGGGCGTAGCGCGGGGCTTGCGGGTATGTGGATGTCTCCATTCTTGTGCTCCAGCGGGGGCGCGGGGGAAGCGCGCATGGTTCACAGAATACGCCGACCGCTATCGGCTCCGCTTCACCGGCACCGGCAGTTGCGCGGCCGTGATCCGGATCAGCGTCGACAGCCATTCGCGGTCGTCCCAGCGCTCTCCTCCGATGACGAGATGCGGCTTCGCCGACGGATACGGCGGACCTTCCTCGCACGCACCGAGAAACGCACGCCCGTCGGGCGTCGGCTTGACGAACAACCGGTCGTCGCACACCAGCGCGACCATCTTGCCGTCGCAGTAGATGCCGTATTCGCCGAACATCTTGCGGGCCGACACGGCGCCCGCCGCAGCCATCTGCTCGACGATGAAATCGACGGTTCCCTGACTCGATGCCATTCATGCGCTCCGTGATCGAATAACCGTTCTGACCGTCACCGATGCGGTGTCGTTCCGTTCAATCGTCGCGCAATCGCTCGTGCACCGTGCTCCCCCTGCTCCCCAGCTCATTTGTCAGCCGAAAACGCACTCGACATCTGCCGCGCCCGCTTCACGTCGTCCCCATGCAGATAGATCGACGTCGTCGAGATCGACGCATGCCGCAGGTTGTCGCGCACCGTCGTCAGCTCCGCGCCGCGCGCGAGCGCATGCGTCGCGTGCGTATGGCGCATCCAGTGCGGGCTGGCCTGCCGCAGCTTCTGCGCGAGCGCAGGATTGTCGTCATCGACCAGCGCGGCCGTCTGCGCGAAGAACCGCTGCATCACCTTCCACAGCCGCACGCTCGTGATGCCGGCCGCGCCGTCTTCCGCGAGGCTCGGAATCAGCGGCGTATCCGGCCGCCAGCGCACCGGCGTCACCGGCAGCCGCCGCGCGACCAGATGCCGGTCGAGCGCCGTGCGCGCGAGCGGCGGCAGCGCGACACGCGCTGCCTTGCTGCCTTTGCCGATCACCTTCAGCCATGCATCGCCGTGCGCGTCCGTTTCGATGTCGCCGAGCGTCGCGCCGACCAGCTCGCTCGCACGCAGCCCGGTCGCATAGCCGAAATCGAGGATGAAGCGCAGCCGTTGCGCGGCGGCCGGCGTCCAGCCGGACCGCGGCGCGCCGGAGGGTTTGTCCTTGCGGAACTCGAGCCCGTCCGCGATCGTGCGCACGAGCAGCCACTCGCCTTCGGTGAACGCATGCGACGTGTCGAGCGCATTCGCGCCGCGCGTGTCGCGCACCTTGACGCCCGCGAACGGATTCGCGAGCAGGTAGCGCTGCTCGATCAGCCAGCGGAACAGCGCGCCGAGCACCGACAGCGTGTACGCGGCCGAGCGCGCGGACAGCCCGCCCGAAAACGGCCGCCAGTCCGGCGCGCCGCGCGGCCGCACCGGCCCGACCCAGCGCTCGTGCGGCGCCGGGTTGCGCAGGAACGCGCGATACGCGACCGCATCCTCGGTGGTCAGCGACGACAGCGCGCGCCCGCGCTCGACGATCGCCCACAGGATCAGCCGCTCGGCTTCCTTCCGGTACGCGCGGCGCGTCGCGGCCGATTCGTGCAGCGACAGCCACGCGTGCACGGCCGCGTAATCGTTGTCCGCGTCGAGCGTGCTGGTTGCGCGCGGGGCGCGGAACGTGCCGTTCGATCCGTCGACTTCGTGCGGCAGCTTCAGCTGCTCCCACGGCACGATGCCGCTGCGCGGCGTGGCCGCGATCAGCGCGCGCGCCCGCTCGGTCAGGTCGGGATGCGCGGAAAAGAACGCCTCGATATGCCGCGCGCTCGCCATGCCGAGCCCCGCGATCGCGCGCCACCACTGACGCCGCCGCGGAATCCGCACGGTCAGGTCGGCCAGCGTCGCGATCCCGTGCGCACGCAGCGCGACGACGGCGCGCGCCCGCAGCCACAAGCCGACGTCGTCGCTGATCTGCGGCACCGGCGCGCGCGCATGGCGCAGCACGCCGATCGCATCGGTCGCGGCCTTCGCCATCCGGATGCGCGCACTGTCGGCATGACCGAGCTGCTCCGCGAGGTCGGGTCGCCCGGCCTGCCGCGCGACGCGCACGAGGCCGCGACGAATCCCGCCGATCACGCCGCGCGCCGACCGCCCGTCGCCAAGACGATCGGGCAGATAGCGCTCGACGGCCTGGCGCACGGTCATGCCCGCATACCACGCACGCAGCGCGGCCAGTTCGTCGGCATCGGGAAAGCCTGCGGGCGCAGGCGCGGAATCGGAGGAAGGCGGTGAGGCGAGGCGCGGTGTCATGGGCGCCAGTTTGACAGAACTGCCGACGCTCGAAAACGCCTCGAGCGCTGCGAGACACGCGCGCGATGCCGGGGTTTACGGCTTCGCGCGGGAACGGTCAGCCTGTCACAGGCATGCGCCGCATGGGCACAACCGACGCCGGCCGCGCGTCACCCCTCGCCCTTCGGCCCCGGGTTGAGCATCACGACAAAGCAGGCCACGCCGACGATCAACGCGATTGCACCGCCACGCAGCGCGATCGTCGTGTCGAACAGCAGCCCGGTCACGACGGCCATCATCCCCGCGAGCGACACGAACACGGCGATCGCCGCGACGACGATCCGGTACTGGCGACGTATCATCGCGCGCTCGCGTCAGGCTGCCGCGGCGGACGCCGGCTCGCCGGCATCGTCGCCGCGAATCAGCAGCACCGGGCACTTCGCGCCGCGCACGAAGCGCTCGGCGACGCTCCCGAGCAGCACGCGCCGGATGCCGCGCCGCCCGTGCGTGCCGACCACCGCGAGATCGATCCCACGCTCCGTCACGTAACGCTGCAGGCGTTCCGCGACGTCCTCGCCGATGCTCTCGGTTTCGACGAGCTCGCCCTCGCCCTTCGCGCCGGCCAGCGCGATGATCTGTTCGGCTTCACGCAGCACCTTGCGCCCGTCGTCGCGGATTTCCTCGATGAGCGCGTGCGGGTCGAAACGGCCCGCGTACGTGAACAGCACCGACTTGTCGACCACATAGACGGCGCTGACGTGCGTGTCGCCCGCCAGTGCCACCTTCACTGCCTCGGCAAGCGCCTGTTTCGACGAAGCGCTGCCGTCGACGGCCACCATGATCTTCTTGTACATGCGAACCTCGCTGGGGTGAGTTGCCGGGCGCGGTCGCGCGCGGCCATGTGCTCATCATCGGCGGACGGGCGGCTCGAAGGTTGACGGCGATCAAGATTCCCCGAAAGCGGGTCGTGCGGCAAAGCGCCACGCGGAGCAGCCGGGGCGCCGTCCCGGTGGCCGAACCGGGCTGCCGAGCGGCCATGCCGCCGAAGGCGCTATCATCGACGTTACGACCTTCGTCCGGCCCTTTTTTGCCGGCTCACTTTCAACTTGCTCAACCGACATGACAACGACTACCGAACGCGTGGACGGCGCCGCCCAGCATCTCGTCGCCGCCCGCCATGCCGGCGTGCCCGGCCCGCTGCTGCCCGACGCCTTGCGCCCCGAGAACGTCGATACCGCACTCGCGATCCAGCATCGCGTCGCCGACCTGCTCGGCGAATCCATCGGCGGATGGAAATGCGCGCTGCCGCCGCCCGACCGCGTGATCGTCGCGCCGATCTTCGCGTCGACGATCCGCGCGGCCGATGCGCCGTACCGCGTCGTCGGCGGCCCGATCGTGCGGATCGAGCCGGAGATCGCATTCGTGCTCGATCGCGACCTGCCCGCCCGCGCGCAGCCGTACGACGAGCACGACGTGCGCGGCGCGATCCGCGAAGTGCGCATCGTGCTCGAGGTGCTGGGTTGCCGCTATGCGGAGCCCGCGCGCGCATCGAAGTTCGAACTGCTCGCCGACGGGCAGTTCAACCAGGGATTGTGCGTGGGTCCCGTCGTGCCGGACGGATTGAACGTGCCGCTCGAGACGCTCGCGCTGTCGTTCGAGGGTGCGCTGAATCGCACGATCGACGGCCGCCATCCGGACGGCGATCCGCTCAAGCCGCTGGTATGGCTGGTCAATTTCCTCGCATCGCGCGGCGCCGGCGCGCAGGCCGGCCAGATCGTGACGACCGGTTCGTATGCGGGTGCGATCGACGTGCCGCTCGGCGATGCGCTGACGGTGCGCTTCGGTGAACTCGGCAGCCTGTCGGTGACGCTGACGGCTTGATGGGCTGACGGCCTGACGTTCAGCGGCGGGGGCGGCTCGCGACGAACGCGGCGCCCGCCCCGCCTGCCGACGCTGCGTGATACCGTTGCACAACGCCCGTCACGCTTGAACCGCGTGCCTTTCCGTCATTCGCCATGCCGCCGACACCGTTGCCCGCCCTGCTGGACGAAGTCCTGCGCACCGTCGATCGCCGCTACCGGTTGCCGCCGCTCGTGCGCGCGCCGTCGCTGGCCGACGCCGCGAACCCGGCCGTCGTCATCGCCGTCGCGATCGAGGAAGCGCGCCGGATGCAGGCCGACGGCCGCACGCCCGACCCCGCATTGCAACGCCGCTTCATCGATGCGCTCGCGCGGATGATCGGCGACGCGATGGACCCGCAATCCGGCGACCCCGCCTTCCAGGCCGCGGTGCTTCGGCATCGCGCGGCGGCCGTGCGCGAATACGCATCGCTCGCCGCGCATGCCGAGCAGGACCGGCGCGCGCTGCGCTCGGCCGTCAACACGATCGCGCATCCGGCCCGGCTCGAACGGCATGCGCAGGCATGGCAACGCGAGCCGCTCGCGCGGCTGCATGCGGCCGCGGCCGGCGCGTCGTGGGATGATCTCGACGCCGCGCTGCGGCAGCTGCTCGCGCGACCGGAGATGGCGACCGACACCGCGTTCGAACAGGACGTCGCCAGACTGAAGGACAGCGCCGCACTCGCCCGGCTGCGGCGTCTCGATGCGCTGGCGCCGGATCCGGACGTCCGGCAGTACCGCACGCTATGGAGCCGCCAGGGTCCGCTCGAAGGCAGCGCGCTCGCCGTCGCGCAAGGTGTCACGTCGCAACAGCGGGGCGCGGCCGTCGAGGCGCTGGCCGCGCAGGCGCTCGACGCCCTGGCCGCGCAGCTCGACGCGAGCGATGCGCAGCGCACGTATCGCGTGGTCACGTCGATGCGCGTGCCGGCCTCGATACCGGCCAAGCACGACCGCGCGAAAACCGAGTGGGATGCGGTGCTGCTCGGGCACGCGCGCAGCGACGATCCGTCGGCCGCGTGGCACGTCGTGTTTCTCGTCGAAGCGAAAGCGTCCGCGGATGCGGCGACGACCGATCTGCCGCGCCTGCTGCGCGGCCTGAGCCTGCTCGCGCAAGCCGATCCGGACACCGTCTATGCGTTCGACACGCGCGAAGGCACGGTACGCCTGCACGGCGCGTCGCTGCGCGCGCTGACGATCGACGACGCGGCCTTGCAGCGCGAAGTGCTGTACTGCTGCGATGCGTCGGCAGACCCGGCGCCGCGCCTGCTGGGCGCAGCAAGCCGGATGCAGTTGCTGTCGGCGCCGGCGAGCCTCGAATACGCGAGCGCGCTCGCGCAATGCACGGATGCCGATCCGCACGGCCTCGGCGCCGTCTGGCAAGCGCTGCTGGAACTGCCGTCATGGCGCACGGTGCTGCATCAGTACGAATCGCTGCGGCAGGTTCGGGCGCTGATGGTGAGCGTCGACGATCTGATGGCCGCGATCGAAGGCGACCTGGGCGACAGCGCTGCGAACGAGGCGTGACGTGCGAGCGCGAATGGAACGAATGGCACGACTTCCGCGTTGAATCGTCACGCGACATCCGCTCAGTTGTTGAGTACCCCGAACGGTAGCGTCCACCCCTTCAGTCGCCCGCCGTCTCCCCAGCGGCTTTCATCGTCCGCGCCGAACGGCAGCAGAACCGGCGCCGCCGCGCATGCCGGCGTTTCCTTCGGCGTATGGCCGAACTCGGCCTTGAACAGCCGATGGAAGTACTTCTCGTCCGGAAAGCCGTGCGCCCATGCAATCTCCGCGATACGCTGGTGCCGGCGCTGCGGATCGCCGAGCACGTGGTACGCGTGACGCAGCCGCCTG
Source organism: Burkholderia sp. Bp9090 (assembly GCF_003857985.1). NCBI lineage: Bacteria > Pseudomonadati > Pseudomonadota > Betaproteobacteria > Burkholderiales > Burkholderiaceae > Burkholderia > Burkholderia sp. Bp9090. The sequence continues at coordinate 3,267 of NZ_QTPV01000003.1, read as the reverse complement.
CGCGTGAGCTGCCGCATCACGCCGCCCTCTTCCTTGAACAGCTGATAAAGCCGCGCCCGCGACACGCCGATGTCCCGGCAGATCCGCTCGGGTGCGAGGTCGGGCTCCAGCAGGTGCGCGTCGATATAGCGCCGCACGCGCTCGATCAGCGCGGTGTCGATCGGGCCGCGCGCCTCGTCGAACGCCTGTGCGCTCGGGGCGACGGCCGCGCTCATGAGCAGCAGCAACGATTGCACGACGCTCGGCAATTCGTGCGTGCGCAGGTTCGGCAGGTTGCGGTGCAGCGACAGCATCTGGTCGCCGAGCAGCCGCCCGACACCGCTCGCCAGCGTCTGCCCGTGCGCGTTCGCCGCATGGGCCGGCAGCAGATAGCGCGGCACCACGAGGCTGATCACGTCGCCGGCCTCGACCCGGCAATCGTTGACCTGCGCGACGTCATAGACGAACAGGTCGCCCGCGCGCTTGACCAGCTCCGGCCCGCCGGTGCGGCACGTGAGATGCCCGCCCAGCAGCAGCGTGAAGCGGATCGAATCCTGGCCGTCGAGCCGGATCCGCCGCGTCGTGCGGTGCACCGAGTAGGTCGGCGCGCGCGACCGCCAGCGCCGGCTCGAGAAGATCAGCGGGCCGAGCGCCGCGCCGGTCGCTTCCGCGTTGAACGCGCCGTAGCCGCCGACGTCGTCCAGCCGGTAGTCGCAGAGCATGTCCTTGACCCACACGTGGAATCGGTCCCGCACCGGATAGTCGGTGGTACGAAACTTGAAGACGGGGATGGCATCCGCTTGATCCATGGCAGTTTTCATTCGAGCCGACAGGAAAGGAAGGGATCGGTTCGTCGATTATCGGACCAAAATGCGGCGGTGGACAGCGGGTTCGTCGCAGTGCCCGCCGCGCCGTCGATCGACAGGCGCGCGGCGGGCAGCGCGGGCGTCAGCGACGCGGGTGGCATTCCCAGTCGTTGTACGTCGGCCGGTCGATCGGCGTGAGACCGGGAATCATGAACACGGTGCAGGTGAAGCGCCGTCCCTTGCCGGTGGTCGCGTCGTAACTCACCGGCTGGCCGCCGAGCCCGTTCTTCTTCCCGTACTGCACGTTGGCGATCGTGATTTCGTCCGACGACGCAAGGCCGATCGTCTTCGCGGTCGATGTCTGCACGTCGGTCATGTTCATCTGCGTCGTGCCGCAACCGGCCAGCGCGAGGCCGGCGGCCGCGGCGCCCAGCGCGGTCCGTACGGTGCAAAGCAAGGTCTTCTTCATGGCTTCTCCTTCGGTTTCCCGTGCAACGCGATCACGAGCCCGGGGTATAGAAACTGGACTGCAGCTGGCTGCCGATACTCGCGACGTACGATTGCCAGAGGAGTGCCATCGACCCCGTCGCGTTGACGGCCAGCGCCGGCCACGATGCGCTCTGTGGCGCCACCGTCGACGCGCTCCACGCCCCGTCCCGGTAGCGGGCCGCGATGACGGCCGACGCGCCCGGCAAGCCCGTGTCCTGCCATGCGACCGTCACGTGGCCCGCCGCGTCGATCACCAGCGGCGGGTACTGGGCGGCCGCCCCGTTCAGGTGTTCCGTCAGCCGCTGCAGCGGCCCCCAGTTTCCGCCGGCATCGGACACGCTCGCCTGCAGCACCGCGCCGCCCTCCGCCCACATCACGGCCGCGATGCCGTTGTCGTTGACGGTCAGCATCGGCGTCGCGATGAAGCCGGTCGGCTCCGTGATCGCCGGCGCCACCGGCGCGGCCGGCTGCCACCCGGTGCCGGCGACGAAGCGTTGCGCCATCGTGGTCGTCTCGAGATGCCCGCCGGTCACGTCGAGCTGCCCCCACACCAGCGTGATGTTGCCCTTCGCGTCCATGCCGGCCGCCGGCGAGATGATCGTCGTAAACAGGCTCGTGTTCGACACGGCCTGGTTGACGTCGGTCCAGCCGTTGGTCGGGTCGTACGTGGCCGTCCACAGCGCCGAATGCGTATGGTTGGTCTGCCGCCACGCGAGCACCGCGCGGCCGGACGACAGGACCGACATCATCGGCCTCACGTTGTCCGTATCGCCGGTCACCGCACCCGGCCCGGTCTGCACCGGCATCTGGATCAGCGCCGTGGGCGACCACTGTCCCGCCTGCGTATAACGCGTCCAGGCGATGCGCGTATCGAGCAGGCTGATCGACTGCGTCCAGGCGACGAGCGCGTTGCCCTGGCTGTCGATCCCGGCCGTATAGGACGAACCGCTCATGTCCGCTGCCAGTTCGGACGCCGTGCCCCAGCCGGCGCCCGGGCTGTACGGGCGCGCCCACAATGCGTACGTGTTGGGGCCCGGCATCCATTCGGTCCAGAACGCGACCGCCTGGCCGCTCGCATTGCCGACCAGCTGCGGCGGAACGCCGGTCAACCCGTTCATCGAATGCGTACCGTCGCTCGTGTCGAGCCGCGTCGCGCTTTGCCAGCCCGAACCGGGGACATAGCGCGCGCCCCACATTTCGTTGCCGTACGGACTGGCCGGGTCGACGGTCATCCAGGTGGCGAGCGCATTGCCGCTCGCGTCGATCGTCACGCTCGGGTCGCCTTCCGGCCCCTTGCCGTCCACCGCGACGGCCGTCGACCAGCCGGCCTGCGGCTGCGTGGTTCCGCCGCCGGTCGGCCCGCCATTCGAGCCGCCGTTCGAGCCGCCGCCGGGCGATGTCGTGCCGGAAGGTGATCCGGGAGAGGTCGGTGTCGACTGCGACGCACCGCTCTTGGTCGAGACGTCGTCGCCGCCGCATGCGGTCAACGCAAGAACGACGGCCATGGCCGTCCAGGTAACGGGTTTCATCACAATCCTCTTGTTCTGGATTGACGGCATGTGCTTGCCCGTGCAGCAGGTCGAACCTGCCGCACATATTGATAAGCAGTGCCATTCAATGGATATGGAATGCCGCGCTTTCGTCGAGCCTCGCCCGGTTCGATCGCGCGGACGGCCTTTGCTTCCGGTACGGGCGACGGCTTGCGTACTGCCTCTGTCGCCCAGCGCCGGACACCCCGAAGTGCCGGCTGCATCTTAATTCATACGATCCGGAATCAAGGTGGGGTTGCGTCTACAGTGAGTGGAGATGCATTTCGCCGGGTGTCGGCACGCGCATGAGCCGGTGATGCGCGGATGCGGATTGCCGCGTCGGCCGCAGGGTGCGGGGTGCGGGGTGCGGGGTGCGGGGTGCGGGGTGCGGGGTGCGGGGTGCGGTGGGCGGGGGGCGGTGGGCGGGGGGCGGTGGGCGGTCGGCGGAGGGCGGGGCGCTGAGG